>JAJZOL010000228.1 GCA_021811565.1 bacterium
AGACCCCAAAGTCTTTCGTTGGAAAAAGGACGCTGATACTATATTGGCCAAGGTAGGCAGCGCCAGCCAAGCATTATGTAAAGAACCGTCATGTGCACTACACTAGCTCCATCGCCCCCGGTGCGGTATCGGAAATGATTTGAGGATGGATTCCCGTGATGCGTTCATACTCTTCGCATATCCAGGCTACTGTTGCATCATTCTTATCCTCTTGGAATAGGCCAAGCACCTTCCCTCCGCCGACGCCTGATCTTTTCGCACCGAAAACTCCATGCTTTGGCCCGCGCTCCCTGTAAAGGTTAACCAGTAAATCCGTCTCGGGACAATCCATCTCGAACATATCGATAAAAGCGGAGTGAGAGTCGTACATCAGCGCCCCTGTCTCCTGCATGAGCATCTCATCCGGTTCGTCGCCCGCGAGATTGATCAATGCTATAAACTCCTTCACCCGATTGTTTTCATTGATCGCGTGCTCCGTTTGCGAACGAATGTTATAAATACGATTCAGGTCAACCTCCACTCTCTTATCGGGTATGTGGCCGTATCTGAAGCGAAATTCCTTGCCGCTCATTTTCACTGGAATATGATCCCGAAACTCCTCCCATTTTTCCTCGCTGACATTCGTCAAGTAACCTCCCCAACTTTCACCCGACATGGACTGAATTATCGACAAACCCATTTGCTCCGCTATAAGCAGATGAGTCGGAAAAGATCCCATTTCGATGCATCTTGCATTGGAATCTATCCCCACAAACCGCCATCCTTTCGGGACGGACATGTAACCGAGAGGTTCATGAGGCTGACATTTCATGATGAGAAATTCATTACTCTTTCCTAGAATGCAGTTCATGGGTTCCGTGGAAAAACCGATCCAACCGGAAACGAACCGCTCCGCCTTCATGCAAACCGTGGCGATCTCGGAGCTATGCATCGATATATTAAATGCGCCTCTGAGAGCCATGAGGAAAGCCACTTTCAACGCGGTTGCTCCCCCCTTCGCGGAATGCAGCACAATATCGGCATCCACGAAAATGTTCACACCGAGCATCTCTTCGGCTCTGATCCTGCCACTGGTCGCCAGAATATACAGACACCCCACAATGTCGGACACCCATGGTTCGTCATCCATATCCTCCCAAGCATCGCGAGTGACCTTTGGGAAGGCGATGACATCCTCGGATAACAGAGTGGATAAGGACAATACAATCTCCCCTCTCCCATCCTCTCGAAGCGCATGAAGAGAGCTGATCTTGATTTGGCTGTCCGTTCGACGCTGAACTGCGGCATAGGCGTACTCAGCTATCGTCCCGCCCACATGAATCCCTCCGGCATACTCGGAAATATCGCCCATGATGTCAATATGGCTAGGCGATCTTGCAGCGATGATCGCTCCCGATCCGTCGAAAAAGTGGGATTGTTTCTCCACGTTCGCCGTAAAATCTCGCCATTGATTCGATCTGTTGATGTGATAAGGTTTCAGTTCCATTCTCTCTCGTATAAAATGGCATTTAACGGATGGAGCCAAAAGTGAAGCGTAAGGTGAAGGACGGTCATTTATCCTTTCGGATCGAAACCACCCCGTAATATCTATCATTGCAAGAAGAGTGCCGACTTTTGTTATCTATGCGCTCTGCATTGTCTCGAACAAAAAGGCGAAAATAACGTATGATCGCAAAAACTTGAACGGTGAATCATGCTTTGGAAATGGCGGACTGATAAACGCTTTCCGTGTCAACCGTCATCATTCTTGAAGTATAATAACGTTCCACGCGCAACCGTCCGGATTTTCCCATGCGATCACGGAGTTCGTCGTTCGTGATCAAGCGGACTATCGCATCAGCCATGGCATGAGGGTCTCCAGGCGGAGTCAAAACACCTGTCACTCCATCCTCGATGGTTTCACTCAACCCGCCGGTATCACTGGCTACAACGCATCTTCTGGCAGCCATAGCCTCAAGGGCGGTAATCCCCTGTCCCTCCGTAATGGAAGGAACAACTACCAGTTGGGATTTGGCGAAAAGCGCCGGGATGTTGCGCATTCTTCCCGGCATCAGAACGTTTTGCGTAAGCCCATATCCCGGTATTAATCCCGATAGCCCGTTTTTTTCAGAACCGTCCCCCATGATCAAAAAGGTCACTTCAGGATACATCGGGTGAATCAGTGATGCTGCGTGAAGGAGGTAATCGTATCCTTTTTCTGGTTCAAGCCTTCCAGCGGCGGCAATTATCATTGTCGATTGCGGCTCGAATTTCATCCCCAATTGGGTCCATGAGGAGTTGACGTCAATCATGGCGTCTATCTCCTGCAAATCCACACCGTTGGCGATAACTCGGAAATTGGAACCATCGCTTACATAACTTCTCAATGAGGTAATCACGGCGTTTGACACACCAATCACCTCGTCGCATTGATGCAACGCCCAGCGAATTAATTTGGAGCTGAAGTCTCTCCTTGGCGGTGGACAAAGGTTGTGGGCGGTGAACACCAATGGCTTAGCGCATAGCTGGCACGCCATTGCGCCGATCCATGCGGCTCGTACGCCGTGCGCGTGCATCACATCCACCTCTTTGGCGATACGAGCGATCTTCAATGCCGCCCTCAGATCCGATATCACATTGGGTTTTGAGAGAATGGAAGCGGAGTGGATCGAAATCTCTCCGGATATGCTGCCGGGAATATCCTCGAGGCGAAACCCCAAGGGTGCAACGATATGGATAGTATGCCCGAAATGTAATAGCTCGCGGCACAATAATCGCAGATGAGACCTTATTCCCCCCTGCGACGGCCGGACGATTTGTAAAATTCTAATGGGTTGGATCATTTGTAATGGAAAAATCTATCTACAATAATGGAAGAAGCCAAGCATACATTCTATACTATAGCATAACGTTCGACGTGGAATTTCATAATCCGATGAAATCTTCGTATAATTCTAGTTTATTCGCGGTATCCTTCTCATTTACATCTACCCCCACTTCCCCTCGTATATCTCTTCAAGCAATGCGAACGCCTCGGGATCGTATTCGCGAAGTCCGTCCCGCCCTCTCTCCGGCGCAGGGGACATTTGGCCGAGATCGCCTTTGGTACCGAAATACCACATCGTCAGTTCAGCAAGAAACTCATTGGCATTCGTGGATGCGTAAGCGGTGCGCCATAGCCCCCGCTCCAACGAACGATGATACTGCGCCTCCACCCTCTCCCGCAGCCGATCCGGCAATCCGAGCCCGAAGATTGCATGCGTGAACTCGTGGATGCAGATATCTCTGTCGGCGTACCGGTCCGGCTCCAAGCCCATAAGGTTCTCCTCGCCGCAGGAGCAGTATTTCCCGCCCACACCACGGGTGCGCTCATCGATGGTCTTCTCGCCATCAAAGGGTTTCCCCTTCCATTCGCGGTTTTCCGGGAGGTCGGAGGTAACCTCGTTTCTGCCGATGATATGAAGCTCCACCCCCTCCTCGCATAATTTGGATGTGATTTGGGGAATATTTCCCAGCAGTCTCTCCAACCTGGCGTATGCGAGAAGAAGGGCGATATCCTCCACTTTTTCCGACGCCATGATGGGGATGCCCTGAAACACGACCCGCTTGGCGAAAAAATCCAGCAGGGGCAGGGATAACCGTTCCACCTCCTCCATCGGAAGATTTCGGTAATACGCATCCTGCCACTTTTCAGAGATGACTGATGTTTCTTTTTTATTCATTGCAGCTATCCCGTCGCCGAAGATATTTATCGAATGCCTGTTATCTGAGATGTTTCGCGAAGAAAGCGAGAGTATCCTGGAGGGCTGTTTGGTTGTCCTCGGGTTTGGAGAACCCGTGTCCTTCTCCTTTGAAGAGGACCAGCTTCGCCTCGATATGTTTCGCTTTCAGATCTTTGTATAGCTCCACCGATTGGCTGTAAGGCACCAGCGGATCACTTGTCCCTTGGAATATCAGAAAAGGAACCGTTTTCGAATTGATGTGATAAACCGGTGACGCCTCGCGATAAAGTGCGGGAGCCTCCTTCGGAGTTTTGCCGAAAAAATTCAAAAGAATGCCCATCACCAAGGGACTGTATGTTTTAAGCCCTTTCGGCGCGAAATCTGTCGGGCCAAAAAAGTCAACCACGCAATCGACCCGACTGGAATATTTGGCGAGAGCCTTGTCGCTGTTATCCCTCGTATCCATAGTGCCTAGCAGAGCCACCAGATGTCCACCCGCACTGGCTCCCAAAGCACCCAGCTTGTTAGGGTTGATATCGTATTGCTTGGCGTGAGCGCGTACCCAGCGCACTGCGGTCTGCACGTCATCCAATTGAGCGGGATACTTGTTGCCCTCCGCTGTGGCAAGACGATAGTTCACGTTAAATGCGACATATCCCGCTCGCGCCAGCCCCTCTGCGAGCGTGGTGAAGTCACTCTTGTCACCCGCTGACCATCCGCCCCCGTGAAAGAGGATAACCGCAGGCAGGACACCCTCGGTTTGCGCTGGCTGATAGATATCCATGGCTTCGGAAACGTCGCCGATACGTTCGTACAACACATCCTTGCTGACTTTTACATCCAAGTTATTCTGAGAGTGGACGGGAAGCAAAAGGCAAAAGGCGCAGGAAATCGCGGCAAGGATGATTGCAAATCGAATTGATCCGTTTTTCATAGGTGACCTCCATTTTGTGAGTTGCTCACTGTTATGTTACTATCAATACAAGGATTTGGCATCCGATGAAACTAAAACAATGGAAGTATCTGTTGATCGTTTGGTTGGTGCGTCTCCTGTATGTCACAAGCTTTTAATGCACTTTGTTTCCAAAGAGAATATACATAATCCTTATCCTCCGCGTTTGCCTCATCTAACGGCGTCGCACCCAAGGCAACCAACTCTTTGTTACCCGCCTTTGAATTATCCGAGGATCGCACATAAAGCGGCGCCCACCCGTTTTTCATGTTTTCAGTGGCTCCCGCCCATGTGCCTCCGGAATTTGTTTCGGCGCTCACCACCACGGCGAAATCGGCGAGAGAGTAAATCAACTTATTACGAGCCATCGCGTTGCCCACCATGAAATGCGCTTCAGGATCATACGGCGACAGAAGCAGCAAGGAGCCGTCGCGGAGATACTCCCTGTACGTGGACATAAGTGATACCTTGGATAGACTATCCGCCAACACGGCTATCGCCGTTCCACCGTTTTCAAGCGAGGACGCCAAAGCGATCTGATCCACCCCTTTGGCGCCACCCGATATGACTTGAAAACCCAATTCCGCACATGTTTTTGCAAGCTTACGGGTAAAATCTTCAGCGTTTCCATCGATATTTCTCGATCCTGCGATAGCGACTCCCCCCCTGTTACGCAGGTCGATGTTCCCTGCGTAAAAAACAATGGGGGGCGTGCGCTTGAGTTTTTCAAGCCATTTCACAGGGTAGGCGCTATCCTTGGCGCACAACACACCTATCGCCTGAGATCTCCACGATTCCAGGGCGGCTGAGAGGGAGAGCCTGCGCGACATCAGGCTTTCAACCCTCTCCTTTTCCGGATGGTCATCAAGCCCGCTCGTTAGCGTATCCGCATTCAAGAGATCGCTGAGAGATAGAGAGTGAGAGTCCATCCAAGCCAACAGGGTGTCGAATTCGGTTGGAGTTAGAATTGCCGCTTCTCCGGAATCCTTTTGTCTTAACCGCGAAACCAGAAGCAGCGTCGCCTTTGCATCCATGCTGATCGTTTCCATTGCTTTACTCTCCCTCATCTAATCGCCTATCACCCTTGCCAAAGCCGCCGGGAGCACGCTATCCGCGCCTGCGAGACGCAGCAACCGCGAAATAACCGTGAACGTCCACCCCGAGTCTACCATATCATCCACCAACAAAACCGGTCCCTGCAAAACTTTTTCCGTGGCGATCTCGAACGTATCAAGCACATTTTTCAACTGAAAATGGCTGTTCTCCATCCTCTTCTGATGGTCTGTCGCCATGCGTTTGACGACACATTGACTAAAGGGTAGCCCAAGTTTCACCGCCAGTCTTTCCGCGAAGTCAGGCACCAATTGGGGTTTCGTGAGCGATGGCACGCAGGTTATCCAAGTCGGGAACGGTTCCGGCTTCCAGCGGAGCCGTATCATCTCCTCCATAGCCGTTACCAGATCGTCTGAGAAATGACCATCAGATAGTTTCCCGCGCCGCACCATCTCCCCCCAACCGGCATCCCCCCAAAAGCAGAGAGCCCTGCCCTCGTTAGCCTGCATTTCTGCGCTGATTTTGCCCTTGAAACCTTCATGGGTTTGTGAAATTGCGGCGGGCCACATTTTGCGAGGTGTGATGGGATCGTCACACCGCCTCAAAAATTCGATCGCTTCCATGACCGTCTCCTTTTTCGGGGAATCCGATAAGAGCGGCTTTCCGACGCAGTTGGCGCACACCCCGCACCTCGTCGCATACGGATCGTTAAGTTCCCTTTCGATTAATTCCATGAGACATTCCGAAGATCGAGCGTATCTTTGGATGCACGCCTGTTCCTGCAATCGCAACTCGGTGAGACGCTTGAACTTTTCACCATCCGGCTCCCATTTCGTCGCGGTGCGATAGTAGCGTCCGTCCCTTTTAACCACCGGAGCAGGGCTGAGGATTGTCGTGACCTTAAGAATCTTATCCAACATGCTTTTGCGAATATTCAAACGGTTCATCAACTCCGGTTCCGAGTAGCCGTCCTCCGCGCTTTCAAGTTCGGAAAGCGTCTCAATGATACTCTCATCAGGCGGCAGTGCGGTTCGCAGGAAATAGTCCGCTATGTCGTCATCCTCCTTCCCCGTTAACAGAACGCCATACGCCGCATCCATCGCTCTCCCCGCTCTTCCGATCTGTTGGTAGTAATGCACCAAGGAGGGCGGACGCTGAAAATGAATGACGAAGCCTAAATCAGGCTTGTCGAAACCCATTCCAAGCGCGACCGTCGCCACGAGTGCCTTTACATCGTTGCCCAGAAGCTTTTGTTCGAGTATCGGTCTGTCGGCCTCATGATCATTCAGACCCGCATGATACGATTGAACGTTGTGTCCTTTATAACGAAGCCAATTCGCCACCCTATCCGAATCCTTGACCGTAAGAGTGTAGATCACTCCGCTTCCCGGCAGGATGGGCAGCATTTCCGAAAGCCACGCCATCCTCTCCGCCTGACTCGGAAGCGGGATATTCTGCAGGCGAATGCTGTCTCGATGCAGGGGTCCGCGGATGACTTCGAGACTAGGACCGATTTGGCTGACAATATCCTCCACCACCCGATCGTTCGCCGTGGCGGTGACCGCCAAGACGGGGGAACCCGTAGGAAACTCTTTCAGCATTCTGCCGATGCGCATGTAATCCGGTCGGAAATCATGTCCCCAGTCAGAGATGCAATGCGCCTCATCCACCGCAAAAAGTCCGTTCCCTTTGGACAGTACCGGCATCACCCTTTGAAGGAACTCCTCGTTTGCGAACCGCTCCGGGGAGATGAAGAGGACATCCACCTTGTCCTCCTGAAGCTGAGCGTACACCGCTTCCCAATCCTTGGAATTGCTCGAATTGATCGTTTGCGCATTGATGCCCAGTCGGCTGGACATCTCAATTTGGTTGCGCATAAGAGAGAGGAGAGGAGAGACGAGCAATGTGGGTCCATGCCCTGATTCGCGCAGGAAACGTGTAGCAATGAAATAGACAAGGCTCTTTCCCCAACCGGTTCTTTGCACGAGAAGCAGGTGCGCCTTGCGAACGACTAGGGCTTCGATCGCCTCCCATTGCCCTTCGCGAAAATCGGCCTCAGGGTTGTTCAGAGCTTGGCGCAAATACTGTAGTCCGACGTTTTTAAAGCTCATTTTTACCTCCAATGACAGAGTATGTTATCCGAAGCGATTGTTAGTGCCGTATGTCTTCTCTTAATGCGGCGAATGAATGTTTTTTACCAAACGAACCCAAGGAATGGTTGGTCGTTTGCATTCATTTTATTGATGTGGATAAACATTTGATTAAGCCTATATCTCTCCTTAATGAACGGAGATGGATGGCGTGAGCATGGTAACGGGGAAGTGCATGTCATTAAGACGTAATACTTAGCAGAAAAGTTTCGGGTATTATTGATAATATTGACGTTCAAGCTGATAAATAAACATGCGGTGGAGGCTTATATGAGTTATCTCATCCGAGTAAACGCAATGACGCGAGATATGAGCGACGATGCGAAATTTACAAAACAAAGCTCGGAGGAGGGTTCGCGGTAGTCGCCATTCAAGCCTTTCGTTCTGTTAGACATAAGCAGGCAAGTGGAATCATACAACCGTTCTCGCATAAGTTTCGTGCAAAGAACGATATATCTGTCTTCATAAGTCGATCCGTATTTCAATCGCTTGCCATCCACTATCTGCGTGCGAAATTCATTGAAGGTTTGAAAATGAGACTCCCTTACTTTCACGGGACGGGTGGATTTTTCGGAATCCTCTAAAAGCATCAGATATCCTAGCCATGGTCTTGTTGCCGGACTGAATGCACCTTCGCGGTATGCGGATAGAAAATCCATGGAATTGCCTAGCGCCTCTTCGGTTCGGTTATTGATGTTATTGCTAAATGAAGGACCGATATGGGACTTTAATTCTATTGCGGCAATCAATATTTTGTCGTTTATTACCAAGACATCCCATTGTTTCTCAGATCGAAACCATCCCGGGATATCCGTATGCCCCTTCTTTGTGTGGATATCGGATTTGTTTAATCCGTATTGGCATAATAAAAAAGTAATCAGATCGACAAATCCATCCATTTGCCCTCCACCTGTTACTTCACTTCTATAGCCTTGATCTTTCAAACCAGTACTTGCACCTTGTTTCATTCCCTGTTTTGATCGAGAGTTCCAAAAGTATTGAATCGCCTTTTTTACCTCGTCATCCAAATCAATATGATTCATCGCATTAATCCTCCTTCCCGAGGTAACTTTTGAAGGATATTACGCTGAAAATCTTGTTCGCTTCGATACCCATACGTTCACTCGCCAGTTTATGATAATGAGGATCGACCTCAACGCCTACGCTGTTTCTTCCCCATTTGGCCGCAGCAACATTCGTGGTGCCTGTGCCGCAGAACGGGTCCAAAACAACATCCCCCACGAAGCTGAACATTCGTATCAGCCTTTCCGCAAGCTCAAGCGGGAACGGGGCCGGATGAATTTTAGTGGATGCTCCGGTGAGCCCAGTCCATATCTGTTGGAACCATTTCCGATGGTTCTCCTCCGATAAGACGCTCAGAATTCGCTTTGCATTATCCGGTGAACGATACCCTCCCGATTTTCGTTCCATCAGGATAAACTCGATATCGTTCTTTATGACAGAATTGGGCTCGTACGGCTTTCCAAGGAAAGTTGAATCACCGCCCGCTTCGTATGTGGCGTTCGATATTTTTTGCCATATGATCGGAGCCAGATTATCATAACCTATCGCTCTGCAACGCTCTTGAATGGAGGCGTGAAGGGGCACCACCATGTGACGTCCGCAGTTTTTCCTCCTGGAAAGACACACATCCCCCACCACGCAAATAAGTCTCCCTCCAGGCACAAGTAAGTTATAACATTCCCTCCAGACTTTGTCAATCTCCGTCAGAAACTCCTCATATGACGCGATTTGTCCCAACTGATTGTCATTATGACGATACTCCTTGAGGTTCCAGTAAGGGGGAGAGGTGAGCACGAGATGAACCTTGCCGATAGGCAGATCGCACATCCTACGGGAATCATATCTGTAAAGGGCGTGATGCGTCGGGATGTGAAAAATCGTCTCCTCCACCAAAGCCATGAGCCGCGGATCCTTGGATATCCTCGGGATATCCGTTTGTTTGAGGTCGGGAATCCTAAGCTCATCGGGAAGATAATTATTCAAATCAGTTGACGACTGCGGGTTATCAATCTCGGATATCGGATTCTCAACCTCTAACATGTTCAATTCCGCCTTATAGTCAAGCCCGCCACCTATAACAATATGCGACTGCACACTCCGTACAAACGATTTCTGCAAGCATCAAATGCAATATCCAGTATACAATCCATTACGCCATTGTAGCACCCATCTCATTTGTTTGTCCAAATCAAAGACCATGGATGGCCGACCTCTCAAACGCTTAAAAGTGAATTTTGGCATGGATGGAAAAAATGGACTGGATAGCCGGGAAAGCCACGATATATTCCCATAATATCTTTCCCATCCTCGCCAAAATTCACTTTTAAGCGT
>JAJZOL010000130.1 GCA_021811565.1 bacterium
GATTTGACCGAAACGGCACCCCATCCTCCCCGGGTTTCGGTTTCGGAGATCCCAATCCCCTGCCCGCGAACATGATGGGAATCGCACAACTTTCCAACCGGATTCTCCTCCCGCCTGATGGATTCACCTTTAAAAAAGGCTCCCACGGCGAAGTGTTGGGCAACGCATGGATGGCTTTACCGTTAATGAGCGGGGATGTTCCGTCTGAAAATCCTCCGACCGGCGATCAATGCTGGACGCTGTTCTTTAACGCCGCGAACTTCAAGGGGCCTGTAGCATTCTGGATCCCCCGGATATGGAGCATGCTCTCCGCCGGATACCCCGTTATCGATGGACGCGGACTGGACGCCCAACCCGGTATCATGGCGGGAGGCGCGATGGAGTTCAACACCGTCCCCTATTTCCAGAATCAAGATGATGCGGGAAACACATACGCCAGAATCCCCGAGATCCTTTTTCCCGTGGACAAATCCGGGCGAACGACGCTCATGGAGGATGTGCGAATGTACTCGAAGGAGGCTTTGTGGGATTCCGTTGAATCCATGCTGGAAGGAAAGATAAAACCCACGGGCAAATTCAATGCGTTCTATTCCTGGTCCCCAGCGCTCACAGCCAATCCAATCAATTTCCGGCAAGGATCGGAAAACCTGCCGATTCACGGTTTCGGCGATATCGTTCAAACCGTGATATTCGGCAAACCCTCCTCGCGCACCTTCGGGTTGGAATGGAAAAACCCCAGAAACGCGGGAATATTACCGGAGTACTATAAACAGGTGGGCAAGGAGATGGAAGTCATCCCCTCCAATCAAGTCCCGGAGAGCGCACAACTACAATCCCAAGTGTTCCAACCCGCCGGCAAAGGAAAGTCGTACGAATGCCCGGAGGATAGGAACTCCGTATGGTGGACTCCGGGTCCCAAGAGCGGTCCTTACCATGCAAAATTGACGGATGGCTCCGTTGTTACCTATTATTGGTATCGCTTTGTGGACCAACCATCATTGCAACATCTTCAATTGAGCGAAAAACAAAAGGAGGATTTACAGGCGAGGTTTGAGAGGATACAATCCGCGTGGAAAACCAACACCGACTATATCCCTCCTCTGGATCATGGCAAATTGGTATCCATTGACCCCGCCTTGATTGTAAAGCCTCCGAAGGGTTTGGAAACCGGTTACGTCCCCATTGTGACCCAACAAACACAGAGATGAAAATATCCGATTTCATGATACGATTTGATTAGGATTTGTTTTCATCTTTTTTCCATATGAGGTAACTGCAAAATACAGAAAACGGGGCGATATCTCTCATCTCACGCTCGATGAAACGCCCCATAAGCGAATTTTGCAGTTACCGTGCTTTACTATTTTTTCGTCTTGAACACCGCGATCTCCGACAACCCAATATTCGGAGAGTTAGATTTCACCTTGGTTGCAATGAATATCAACCAACGGATTTTCTTCGGAGGAAAAGTGACATTCAACCCCTGTTTGGCGTCATCCGGCAACGGCTTGGTTTGAATGGAGGTCCCGTCGCTGAAAACCAACAACCCGGAGAGAATTTGATCCAGATTATTCGGACGATCGAAAAGAATCACCCTGTTCACCAAATGATCACTTTGCCATCTCAAGAGAATAAACGCCCCGACACCCTGCCCGTTTGACGCCCATTCATGACTTGTATCGTCGGGAAATCCCGCAACAACGCGGTCCACCGCTCCGTCAGCCGAATATCCGGAGTGCACGGAACTGACCGTGAGAAGCGCATCCGGAGCGATGTTATCCGGGGATTGCAGAATATTGGTGTCCAGTAACGGATCATTCGGTCCTACAATCTTCACTTCCCGCAGACACATTCCATACCGACTACCCGGAGGATTTGACCGAAACGGCACCCCATCCTCCCCGCCGCTGAAATTCGCTGCATAGCAAAGCCAAAAGGTCTTTCCATCATGACTAATGAACTTTGACGGGATATTCACAAAATACCCCTGTTGTCCGAAATGCTCCATATAGGTCACCAATCTCCATGGGCCGGTGATATCCTCAGATTCAAGAATATAAGTGTTGAACATGGAAAGCGTGGTTCCGCCATCTGTTACGCACATCAGATATCTTTTTAGAGGGGCGTTATAGGTCATGGTGACGCATCCCATATGGTTCATCCATTTGGCGATAGGCTGAATCTTCTTGAAATTCCCGCTCCAAATGGCGTTGCCGGCTTTGTCGTAGCCCGCGAAAAATTGATACTTCGAGATGTCGTTTATATTCGCAATGCTTGGTTTCACTCGAATAAGATATATCTCATCCCCTGTGATCCAGCTATCGTAGGCTTTTCTTCTTCCTTGCGGACCTTGGGATGCTCCGTGCGCCACAAGGTATGCATAACCATCGGGGGAATACTCCATATTCCTGCCGAAATCCACGAAATGAGGCGCCCCGATCCGGATGGGTTCATGATTCAAGGATTGCTCGCCAAATAGCGGATGGGACGGAGTGCAGGGAGTTTGTGTCCAGGTTTTCCCGTAATTCACGGACCACCGGAATCCCACGAACGGTCCAAGGACGTCCCAGTTCAATCCATTCCCTCCATCCAAGAGGCAATAGGCGCCGTAATACCAAACACCATTGTAAACCAGGCTGCCGCATGGATATCTTCCGCCGTAGGGAGAGGGATCGGATGGATAAGTTCCAACATCGGTGATGGTCAAATGCAAGGGATCATTCCCAGTGATTTTTGCGAACCCCGTTGTCGCCCCTTTGCCGCCCGAGTAGGATTTGATTCCCTCCACCGTTCCGTCGGTCCAAGGTGAATAGAGATTGCCGTCGGAAGCCCAAGAAGGATACCATGTATCCGCATTCTCATACTCCGCATGAAGATCGGAAAAGGCGAGCCCCTTGAAGATGGATGATTGTTGGAAAGGACAATCTTCGGGGGGTTGAGAAATACAAAGAGTCCATCTCGATGGGGAAAAGGTTGGGGCGGGCGTATATCCCTCCCGAACCACTCGTGAATGCGATAAGGCGGGAGCGAAGATCATAAGAATAAGAAAACAGTTTTGCCCCAAGTAGCGCATATTTTACTCCTCGGTGAAAGCGTACGGGTTAACATATCATATCTAAGGGGATATGCGAAGACAGAGAGATCTTAATTGGGAATGAACTTGCGACCGAACTGATACTTCGCCATGAAATAAACCAGAGCAACCGTGAAGACTGGGCTCAACTCCAGGGAAACACGATCCGTGGCAATCATCATCAACGCCCCTACAACGAAAGCGATGCCCAGATGAACGATAAAGGAGTAAAGGCTGTTTCTCCCGAGCATGGACAAAGCATTCATCACCCTTCTCGTAAAAGAGAGTTTCTGAAGTCTTTGGATAAGCAGATAAAAGAAGCTTACGCTCAGCATGAAATACAAAACCCGTCCAAAACGCAGAGGTTCGCGTTGCCATAGGAACAAGTCCCACTTCGTATGGCTGTAAAACGCGAAATGCGGCGTATGGTACAGTGTGATGACCATCATCAACAGCACAAGACCGCCCAAAATCCAGGTGATTGCATTGCGGTTTTTATCCAAAAACGTGGTGCGAATGAGATTTGAATGATATCCGATACACATTCCCGCTATAAAAAGAACCTGCCACATCACCGGAGGAAACGCAACGCCCCCGAGATTCGGATCGCCCCATGTCAAAAAAGCCGGATTGAATTGAGTGTATAAAAACATCGAGGCGGATATCAATACCAGCAATGCCGTTTTCCCTGTGCGAAGCATTTCAAACGCAAGCGGGGCGATCCCGAGAAGAATCACATACATGGGAAGAATATTCAGCATGTGTCCTGGCTGCATCTGTAATGAAATCGTTATCCAAATTGCGTGGAGCACCCCAAGGGATCGAATATCGGGGATATCCGGAAAATGGAAAATCCAAACATTGGCAACCAATGCGCCAAAGACGATAATGCAATGAACCACCCATATCATCAACGCCCTTTTCCATATTTTCACGTAGGATTGCACCGCCGGAAATGCATCCAGTTTGCGACGGTACACAAGTCCCAAAACCAAGCCGGAAAGGAATACAAAACCTTCCGCTCCGCTTATGAATTGCTGGAAGTGAATGCACTGATTGACGAGTGAATCCGGGCTTATGTGGCTGGTTATCATCATAACGATGCAATAACCACGTAAAATATCAATCGTGACATTTCGTTTGGTTTTAACTACGGGTACATTGGAAACGTTTTGCAGTTGCGGAGACTGCGAGGTTTGAAACAAAGGTCTTAATTGTAATTCAATCGCCATGAAAAAATCCAATCCATTCGGTCTTTTGTCAAATATCTCCTATCCCAAAATTAAGATTTGATGATCGTTAAAAACAAGCAACCCTGAGTTCGTGACAAAAAACCATATTTGGAAGATACGTTGATGGCAGGTTGCTATAAACCTGACATAGAAGCTTTCCTTACTTCATCTTCCTCTATGTTTTATTATAAACGATGTGCAAATACTCGCGAATAGTGGAATTGAATCGCCATATATCACTTTTCCCTCATGGGATCGGCAACTCGTGTGTGAAATCATTTTAGGTGGCGCGCACTGAAAAAATTAGGATAAACCCGTATCTTTCATACACACCACGGTTTTCAGATACTCTCCACCGAATGTCGTGGAGAGAGCGTATGCGTTTAACGCCTCGGAAAACGGCAACATGCGGATGAACCTATCCATCGCAATACTGCCGTCACATATATATTGTACCGCCTTCTCAAAATCCTGTGTACAATATCCGAACGAGCCTTGTATTTTCAACTCTCGCTCCACTGCCAGTCTGAAATCCGCTTTGACGATCGGATCATTCATTCCAAGCAGAAGAATGATCCCACCCTTCGCTGTAACTTGTAAAAGCCGTCCTCTGACGTCACCTGAACGTGATGTGTCGATACCCAAATCGATACCCGATCCGTCCGTCCACCGCTTCAAACGGTCGATGGAATCCTCTCTTAAGGAATTGACGATTAGAGATGCTCCTTGTTCATAGGCGATTTGCAAGCGGTCGTCATCCACATCCAACATCGCCACGTTGCTCCAACCGTTGATTCTCGCCAGATTGAGACAAAAAATCCCCTGCAAGCCCGCACCAAAAATAGCGATTTTAGCATTATTCGATAAATCCGGAGGAATATGACTCATAAGATGAACGCTTGACGCAAGGGGTTCCGCCAAAACGCTGTTCCTTGCGCTAACTTTTGAGGATATCGCATAAAGACGGTTTAAGGGCAAGGAGACGTATTCGCAAAAAACTCCGGGGTATCCGTAAAGACCCATCAATTTCAAGCTATCACAAAGATTCGTTTGTCCTCGCAGGCAATAAGAACACTCGCCGCAGGCAATCAACGGATTGGCGGTGACCCGGTCCCCAACGATAAAGCCCTCTCCATGCTCATGGATCTCTTTGATCACACCGGAAAACTCATGCCCGAGGACGCAGGGCAACCGCGAGGTATCTCCTGCAGACGCCCACCAACTGATCTCAGCTCCGCAGATGCCGACGAACTCGACTTCAATCAGCGCCTCCCCTTTGTTCCGGTCAGGCATGGGAATATCGCGAATTTCAACGCTTCGCTTGCCAACAAGCATCACTGATTTCATGCGGAGGAATCACTCACTTCACTTGTGGATATGGAAGGTTTTCGAAGGTCTTTTCGAGCCAGCGTGCCACAACGCCTCGCGATCGCAAGGGCGCCTCCAAATGAGCGCCTTCCACCTCGGCGTATTCCGCGCGCTTGCCATGCTTTTCCACCATGGCGAGTATCGGTTTGGATTTCGCGAAAACATCATCTTTCGCGGCAACGAACAGTGCGGGATGATTCTTCGACGGAGTCATCCCTGCGTAAAGTTCTCCAAGCTCTTTAAGCGCCGTTTCCGGGGAAATCCCTTCGATGTAATCGGCACGCTGTCGCAAAAGGGACTGCCCGGCCAAACCTTGGAACCCTTTTATCGGTTCCGGTCCGGAGGCGATCACTCCAACGCCAATCGCGTTTTTAATCCCGTGCAAAACCGCAAGGCTTATGATTCCGCCCATGGAATGCCCAATAGGGACCACAAAATGCAAACCGGTGCGATGCATTGCGATATTGCACACAGCGACCGTATCCAAGACGATATCCACCACTTGATGCAACTCGCCCGTGCTTCCGCCTAACTTATGCCCGCGAAAATCGTGGGTCATTGTCGGAAATCCCTTTTCAGCCAAATAGGACGCCAATACGTCCATACTCTCCTTTGATGATGTCAATCCATGCGACAACACCACGCAAAAACGGCTTTTAGTAACAGGCGGGGAATAGTGCAGACAGGATATCGTTGCCCCGTCGGTCTTTATTGTGAATCTATCCAGTTGCAATGATTTAGCCATTGATCCGCTTCCCATTCATAGCAAGCCCAATCGTTTCGTCGAAATATTCGGGGAATTCGCAAGCTCACCAGTATTATCGAAATTGTCGCTCGGTTCAATCTCAATTTTATGATTATCAGACTATACCCTCAGATTTCCACGATTTCCAGAGGCGCGTGATTTGACTTCAGTCGCCGGTCTTTGCTAAAATGTGATTGAAGGAGTATCAAAATAATGAATTCCTCGCTAAAAGACCTTTACCAACTGCAACAGATCGACAGCCGTATCGCCTACTTGAACAAGCGTTATCACGAACTGGATAACGGCTCCGCGCTTAAGGCTCTCTATGACGAAACTCTAAAACAAAACGAAACCTTCCAAGCATCCTTTAAGAATTTGCAACGGGATATCAAAGACGCCGAACTCGAACTTGCCAATATCGAGACAAAGGAGAAGGAATGCCATAAGAGCCTTTACGGAGGAAGAGTATCCAACCCAAAGGAGTTAGCGGCACTGGAAAAAGAGATCGAGTCCTTGAAAAAACAACGGAGCCGTCTTGATGAAAAGATCCTACTAATGATGGATGAGGTCGAGACGAATAAAAATAAGGAAAAAGAGTTAACCGCCCACCTGATGGAATCCGAACAAAATTACAAGAAAAAAGAAAGCGAGTATAAAAAGGAAGTATCCGTTCTGGCAATCGAGGCGAGAAACCTAAAGTCGGAACGTGAAAAGTTGGCGTCAACCATAAATCCGGCGATGCTCAAAAAATATGAGTCTCTTCGCTCCGGCAAGGCTGGAATCGGGATCGGGAAAATCGAAACGGAATCCTGCAGCGCCTGTCACACAACATTGAGGAACTCCGTCATTCGACATATCAAGGAAAGCGATGAGATCGTTTTTTGCGATAATTGCGGCAGAATGCTATATATTCCCGAGTGATAAGATTGTAAAATCAACGTAACGTTTCTTTTTACACGCCAATAGCCATGCGTGTCGTTCACAAATTGATTTTGCAACTTATTATTCGCTAAGTTCACGGCTTGCCCTATTTCAGTGCGTCAATTGACCGATTCCCACTCATTTGATATAATTAAATTGATACGCAATTGCATAAATCGCTTGATAATTTCCAATGCATGTCATAGGACGTCGGTTGAGGCGTCACAGGTGATTTAGACATGTTTTAAGATTGTCGGACTAGTGGATTGCACATTTTAGTAGTACGGCTCCAAACGTAAGAAGAGTGAGACTACCCTCATTTACCGGAAATTACCATCGCCTCGGTTGATAAGGAATTCCATATCTCAACTCTCGACATTTGCATAGTGTAAACGATGATTCGAACCAAACAAATGAACGCGTCGGATTCACATAGCAGAAGAAAATCGGACATCTTCGGTTTACTCCTTTTTTTCATCGGAGTAATCAGTTTCCTGGCCCTCACGTGGCCTCAAAACGGAGTGATCCCCCCTTTCATCGATTACTCTTTGCGATTAGTCGCCGGCACAGGTGCATACCTACCCCCCATCATCGCCATGTATGTGGGAGCGATGTTCCTCATTGGTTATGATCGTCTCAGTTTCACGCATTCCACAGTGGGATCCATACTCCTTTTTTTCACCTATGTGATTTGGAGGCACATCACCACCCCCTCTGCATTACATGATGTATCCTTTGACACCAACCATTTCCTTCACGCAGGCGGAATTGTAGGTGCGGTTTTCGGAGTTATCTTTTATCGACTTTTCGGGTTCGTAACATCATATGTGATTTTAATATTAATGGCGTGCATCTCCGTTGTTTTATTGGTTGACAAACCGTTCATCGAGCTCCTCGCCTATCTGCGGAAACCGGCGGACATAGGGGTGAATGCAGTGAAAAAGCGCATTAGCGACGGAGAAGTGATTTTACGAAGAAAGAAAGCCGATTCGAATAAGTTGGCAGCGCCGGAGGATATCGTCGTT
Source organism: bacterium (assembly GCA_021811565.1). Lineage (GTDB taxonomy): Bacteria > Armatimonadota > Chthonomonadetes > Chthonomonadales > CAJBBX01 > DTKV01. The sequence goes on from JAJZOL010000130.1 coordinate 8,365, forward strand.
TCTCCATCGGCGTCGCAAAGCGACAAGGAATCAAAACCAAAGCGTATCCGGCTGTTTCCAAAGCTTTCGAGTAAATCCGTTCCCGACGATGGAACCCAACTCACGCTGCCGCTCCAAGACCCCTACCACGCCGAGCCGAAAATAGAGGTTGAAACGGACATCGTTCTCTCCTCGGAGCGATCCAAGGCGGGGTCGAATTCTCACGACCACTCAACAGAAGCGGGCTCCTTTGAGCCTCCACCACTGTCCCTACTCAAGGATCCCGTCCAACCTCCAAAGCGGTCCCAGCAGGAACTCGCCGATAAGATTCGGATATTGGAACAGACTTTAGATCAATTCAACATCGGCTCAAACGTGGTTGAAATCGCACATGGTCCAACAATCACCCGATATGAAATTCAACTCGCACCAGGCATTAAGGTAAGTAAAATCGCATCTCTTGCGGATAACTTGGCGATGGCTCTAGCGGCGATAAATGTACGAGTGGAGGCGCCAATTCCCGGTAAATCCGCCATTGGCGTTGAGGTGCCAAACGCAACGCCTAGCATTGTGACACTCAAAGAGTGTTTGGAATCCCCTGAACTTAAAAAAGCGAGCAAGCTCACCTTCGCATTGGGCAAGGATGTCGCAGGCGCCACGCGCTTCGCCGATCTCACCAAGATGCCTCACCTTTTAATCGGCGGTTCAACGAACTCAGGCAAATCCGTCTGTCTGAACGTGCTCATCGCCACTATGCTTTTTCGCGCCACTCCCAATGAGGTTCAATTCATCATGATTGACCCCAAACGAGTTGAGCTGTCTCTCTGGGATGGCATACCCCATCTGATGCACCCCGTCGTGAAGGATGTAAAACAGGCGGCGGGAATCTTTCGTGCGGCGTTGAAGGAGATGGACCATAGATACGATCTCTTCGCACGAATAGGCACACGCAATATCGATGGTTACAATTCAAAGGTGGATTTCGAGGAACGACTGCCGTATCTGGTCATTGTAGTGGATGAACTTGCAGATCTGATGATGCAAGCCGCTGCGGAGATCGAAACCTCCATCTGCCGCTTGGCGCAGTTGGCGCGCGCCACTGGCATACACCTGGTCATCGCTACGCAGCGACCGTCGGTGGACGTGATCACCGGTTTGATCAAGGCGAACATCTCCTCCCGTATTGCATTCGCGGTATCGAGCCAAGTCGATAGCAGAACCATTTTAGACCAAACGGGCGCGGAACGCCTAATCGGGAGAGGGGATATGCTCTTTATGCCGATTGACGCGATGAAACCCATGAGAATGCAGGGGTGCTTTCTCTCGGAGCAGGAAACAAATGACTTGGTGAAATATCTCAAGGAAAGAAATACTACGTCAAACTACACTCTTACGCCAGTGGACGTGGGAACGTCAAGCGGCGGATTCTCAAATGATCCGGACGGAGAGGATGATGATGAATTTTACGAAGCAGCTGTGAAATTGGTCGTGTTGAACGGCCAAGCCTCCACCTCAATGCTTCAAAGAAGGTTCAAAATCGGCTATACCAGGGCGGCGCGTCTCATCGACAATATGCAGGACCGAGGAATTGTCGGTCCACCCGATGGAGCGAAGCCAAGAGAGATACTCATTTCCCGGGATGAGGTTGATCGTATGTTTGACGACAACCCCTTCAAGTGATGCGATCGCATTCTATGACTGATTGAATTCACATGCGAAGCATATAACGCTTTTGATTGAATGGAAACCCACGGCACATCTGATTCCACTATTTTTCGGAGACGACACATGCGATTTAAACGTATCCTAATGACTTTTGCCATTCTTCTTCCGCTGCTCTTTCTCTTTTCCCTCCGTTCCTTCGCGCTGAGTGCGGTTCCTCTGCATAACGGTGTGAATCGCCTCGATGACATTGGCATGTACAATGTGACTTATAAATACTACGGCGGATCAAGCGGGGAGATGCCTGTTGGATGGGTGTCCTATTTCGACGACACAACAGGGGTCGCCTGCATGCCATTTGGAATTCAAAATGGAAAACATGCATTCCTCCTTCATCCTCCATGGAGAAACGGGACCGGCGTTTCCAATCAAATTTATGACTTGCACCTGCCCAAGGCGAAGAGTGTGTATCTCCGTTTCGCGGTTGCGCTAAGCGATGAAGCGGCGCAGCCTGGAAAATCCGACGGCGTCGGTTTTCACGTGTATCTTAACAACAAGCAGATAATGTACCGACTTAAAAAGGACGCAAAATGGACTGATTACCAGTTTGACCTTACCCCTTACGCCGGACAAACGATTGAACTCCGTTTTGAAACAGATCCCGGGCCAAAGCATGATCCTAGTTTTGATTTCGCCCTGTGGGGGGACAGAGAGATAGTCGTGAACGGATCCGGTAAATTCACTCCGCATTTGAAATGGAATGAATCAGCGGTAACCGTTCGCTTCTCGCCACATCCAAGCGATTTATTGCAAGGGATCACGATGGAATCAGCCGGTGTGAGCATCAATGTGGGTTTGGGATCCGCGATAGATTTCAACGCACTGCAATCCTCCAAGGATTCAAGCTTAATAAAAACGATTGTGCAATATCCTGAAACCACTAAAAATGAAGTTAAAAGAGTGGCGAAATATGTCGTACACGGGAAACCCATCACCGTGACAGCCACTTTGAAATTCATACCTCCGTATACAATCCGTGCGATCGTTCATTCCGACTCTCATCATATCTCCGCAGTGCATTTCGGAACATTCGGACCGCTGGATTATCGTAAAACCATATCCGTGCCATACTATGGCAACGTGATTTACATGCCGGATAAAATGCTGTTCGCCAACACCTATATCGATTACACCGTATCCCAAGCGAGCGATTTGAATGGATACACCGCCGAATATCTCCCATTGACATCGGGTATTCGAAATCCGGTGTATGAAGTGGGTAATTATCTCGTTTCCCCAATGCTTAAGGATGTTCTCCCAGCACCGCCGAATCCTCCATCGCCCTATCGCAAACTGCTTTCTAACAAGGTGATTTTGGATACCTGGGGCGGGAATTTCAAGGAGAACGGGGAATGGTTAAAAACATTGGCGAGCTATCATCTCACCCATTTCGCCACGATCGTTCATGTATGGCAAAATGGCGGTTACGACAACAAACTTCCTAACACGCTACCCGCAAACGCGGATCTGGGCGGCAACACAGGATTGAGATCGTGGATATCCACCGCCGAGAAGTTGGGGGAACTGATTGGAGTTCATGAGAATTATGTGGATTTCTACCCGAACGCGGCTCTATATGATGTGAATAATGTCGCCAGAGATTCAAACGGTAACCTTATTCCTGCCTGGAAGAACCTCATACAATCCTATGCGATGGCGCCCACGGAGATATTGCATTATGCGAGAATGATCACACCCCAAGTTCAAAAAGAGCTTCATCCAAACATGAGTTATCTCGACGTTCACTCCGCCGTTCCCCCTTGGTTCCATGTGGATTTTCGAGCGAATGTCCCGGGCGCCGGTAAATTCCACACCGTTTTTGAAGCACATAAGAACCTTTGGAAACTATTCCGCGAAGTCCATCATGGCCCCGTTCTCGGCGAAGGCGCAAACCATTGGTATTGGAGCGGATTGCTTGACGGTGTGGAGGCGCAGTTCGGAGTGGGATGGCCCGCAAATCAGGGACAGACAGCCCCCCTCTTCGTGAATTTTGATCTGGATCGTATTCATCCTCTGCAATTCAACCATGGTATGGGCTATATTGAACGATGGCTCGCCTCGGGTTACACGGGAGACTGGCAGCATCGCGTTCCTGATGCGAAAACCTTGGATCAGTATCGTATGCAGGAGATCGCATATGGGCACGCCGGCTTCGTTGCAGGGCAATTTTATAAAAATCTCCCCTTCGTATGGGAGGAGCACAATCTGCTATGGCCAATCACATCGCAGTATGCAACGGCAAAGGCATCGTTAATTCTTTACGATGTTCATGGCAGGATGCTCCCCATAGAGCAAGCTATCGCCGCAGATAATCCTCTCAATCGCGTTTACGTTCAATACAACGACGGACTTCGCGTTTGGGCGAACGGCGCAAAACAGCATTGGAATGTCGGAGCGGAGTTGCCGCAATATGGATGGGAGGTCAAAGGCAAAAATCTATTCGCCGCAACCGCAATCCGGGACGATGTGGTATCCGACTATTTGGAAACCCAAAATATGATATTCGCGAACTCCAGAACGGATATGCAAACCAGACCGCGTATATGGGAAGCGACGCCTTACGTTCCGTCCTTCCACCAAACCGGTCCGCGTCAATTCGACATCACTTACGCCTGGCGCACCAAGGAAAAATTGCCGCAAGGCTATGTGATTTTCATCCATCTGACAAACCCACAGGATAGCTCGAATGAGGGTATCGTTCTGCAGACATCTTCGGGTATCGCCTCATCTCCAAGTCAATGGAGCCTCGGGGATACGGTTGGAAGTCCCGTGTCCGTAACGCTTCCGGATACTCTGAAAGACGGTTCCTATATTCTGTATACGGGCATGTACAATCCGGAGCCGCAAGGCAACAGGCTTAATCTAACAGGCTTGAATGATGGAAACAATCGCTATATGATTGGAACATTGACCTTGTCAAACAATGGAGCCGACCTAAGTTTCAAACCGGTTCCGCTCGAAGAATCCATTAAAGAAGGTACGCTCCCACCGGAAAGACATGTAAACCTTAAAGGGGTTATGGTAGATTTCGGAAAGGTGGCAACGAATGGTAGTATCCTGATGAATAAGAACAAAACAGGAGACTGGCTCATCGTTCCGTTCCCTCGCACTCGTCAATTCACAATACGACTGAAAGAGAAAGACTTCAATATCTCCAAAGCAAATCCGGCTTTGGAGGCGTTAAACAGCGATTACAAAGTGGTGAAAAACATGCCGGTTGAACGAACCAATGGATGGCTTCAATTCACGGCTAACACGATTCCGGGGGCGGTCTATTATCGCCTAAAATAGATCTGGACGACTTGCATCGAATAGCTCGAAGCAAGTCGTTTCCAATTTAATTCAGTTGTTCCGGGGTCCAGGTGAAGTATTTCACCCGGACCTTTTTATACTCACGGGTACTGTATAATTTGGCGTAATTGCTTATACCGGTTTTTCGTGAAATGTCATCGAGTACTGATTCGCACTCCTCCACGCTTCGCCCATGCACCATGGAAAACATATTGAAGGGCCAGTCAGGGGGATAGGCGGGTCGTTGATAACAGTGGCTCACTGCGGCGTACTCCGCCATCATATTCCCGATCTCCTCCATCCGTTCGTCTGGAATAACCCATACGCCCATGGCGTTTGCGGAGAAACCCGCGCTGCGGTGTCTTAAGACCGCGCTGTAGCGTCGCATCACACCCCTCGTTTGAAAATCTCTCGCCATTTCGAAGAGTTCATTTTGCGTTAATCCCTCTCCGAACTTCTCAGCAATGTTACGGAATGGCTCCTCAATCAAGGGCAAATCTCTTTGCAACGCCCGAATGGCGCTGATCTCTATGTCCGTTAACTTTTGAGCATCTCTAAAGCCCTTGACGACGGGACCTTTCTCTTTGCGCGTAGCAGGCTCTTCCCCCAGTGTATCCAGCTTCACACCAATCTTGAATAGCTTGATGGTTGGCAGAATGATCGACAATTCGGCGCCGCTTTTTCGTTTAAGCCTATCCACCTCCCTTTCCAAACTCGCCGTGCCCGGAATAGTGAGAGTGAACCAGAGGTTAAACGGGTGGTTCCTTCTATAATTGTGGCTCACGCCCGGATGGCCGCTGACGACCCTCGCCCCCTCATCCAGGTGATCCTCATTCAACTTAAAAGCCACCAATGTGCTGCGATATCCAAGGCTTCGCGAATCAAATATCGCAGATATCTGCCTAATCGCCCCCGATTTTAATCGCCTTATGCGTTCAATCACCTCCGTCTCGGATAGTGATAATAAGCGGCCAATTTCCAGAAAGGGTCTTTCCGACAAAGGAAAGCTGGATTGAATTTCGTTTAAGAGCAGTTTATCCTTCTGATCCAGTTCAATGGGATGAGTCTCCACAAAAGATTCACGGGGTTCATCACAGATAGGGCATTTATCAGGAGCTGTCTCCCCCTCGAATCGATATTCGCACTCCCTACACTCCCAACACCTCATAAAATATCTCCTTGTATGCTCTTCAAGCATAAATATCTCAATAAAGGTAATTGCAAAATTTAGAAAATAAGGTTGTTTCGGTCATTTCACGCTTGGCGTAACATCTGAAAATCAAATATTGCAATTACCTGTATAGGTTATCATCTATTTTCAAGTCAATTCCATCCGGTCAATGCGCATGTGAAGCATACTCAAAGTCATACGCTCGGATTTCACACCTACCTGATGATAAATCCTTATGCACCTCAATGCCAATTACACACCCGATAGAACGATAAGAACTCCCATCCCGATAGTATGACGGATCATAATCCGCATTTCTCATTTTACGATCTTGATTCTTATCTATCTCTACCATAAAAAACATCTAAAGATTACCGTATTCCTATCCGACAATCCATGTAAGAAACAATGTTAAAAAAGCCGCGAAACATGGAAAGGAGGCGACGCACAGCATGTTCAGAGGCATATACACCGCCGCTACCGGGATGATCGCCCAGGAAACAGCATTGGATACCATCGCCAACAACCTTGCCAATATCAATACCGTTGGATTTAAAAAGGATACTCCCACATTTCAGGAATTGAGTCAGATGGCGATTGATCGAATTCAAGGTTCCCCGGAACAATCCGCCCAATATGTTGGAGTTCTCGGAATGGGGACATCCCCCGCGCAATCCTTTACGAATTACACGGAAGGAGAACTTACCAACACCAAAAACCCGTTAAACTTGGCGATTGTAGGAGACGGTTTTTTCTCGGTTCAAACGGCGCAGGGGGTTCGATACACTCGCAACGGCAATTTTCATTTGCAACCGGTCAATAAAACCACCGCCTATTTGGCTGATGAAAACAACGAGTATGTGCTCGGACAAAAGGGGCCGATCAATCTAGATAAAGCGCAATCCATCTCCATCACATCCAATGGCAATGTGTATGCGGACGGAAAGCTAATAGACCAGCTAAAGGTCGTGAACGCCCCGGTGACAGCTATCAGCAAGGATGGGAATAACTTGTTCTCTATCAATGGTGCAACCGTTCCATCCAAGGCGCAAGTGAAACAGGGTTTTCTGGAACAGGCGAATGTTAACGCTGTCAAAGCCATGGTTCAGATGATCGCCGTGCAACGGGCTTACGAAGCCGCGCAACACGCCATAACCGCACAGGACAGCACTTTATCGCAGACGGTAAGCGATTTGCCTAAGACATAAATGAGACACATTTCATTTCGGCTGGACCTACCCCGGTACGCATCGGGATGGAAGCCGAAGAACGCTCCCGAATGACAGACGGAGCTTACTACGATTCTTCGAGATATCCTCGATACGGGTATCTCCCATCAGGAGTATACGATGCGTGCACTTTACACCGCCGCCACCGGTATGATGGCGCAACAATTTAATTTAGACGTAATCGCCAACAACCTCGCCAACGTAAACACAAACGGCTTCAAGGGCAGTTCCGCTGAATTTCAGGATCTGTTGTATCAATACAACCAGATTCCGGGAGCCATTAACGCTAATGGCGGACAAATGCCCACCAGTTCACAAGTGGGGCTTGGCGTGGGACAAGGCACCACCACACAGATTTTCAATCAAGGCACTATCCAGTCCACCGGAAACCCCTATGATCTTGCGATAAAAGGGGACGGTTTTTTCAGCGTCCTTATGCCGGACGGCACAACGGCTTACACTAGGGATGGCTCCTTAACTCTCGATTCCCAAGGACGACTCACCACCGTGGATGGTTACCCCATTCAACCCGAAATCATCATTCCGCCCGACAACACCTCCGTAACCATTGCCAGCGATGGCACGGTCAGCGTAATGCGAGCCGGTCAAACAAACGCACAGCAAATTGGACAGATACAGCTTACTCGCTTTATTAATCCGTCAGGATTGCTGAACTTGGGTGGAAATCTCTATCGAAACACCGCTGCATCGGGAGACCCTGTCACGGACGTTCCAGGGCAAAGCGGATTGGGCACGATACTGCAAAACTCGCTGGAAACATCGAACGTGCAGATTGTCGAAGAGATGATTAAGATGATTACCGCGCAACGCAGTTACGAGACGAACTCCAAAGCGATACAGACCGCCGATCAGATGCTCTCTGACGCAAACAATCTTAAACAGTAGTCCCCGGACAAAGTATCACGGATTGGAGGAGAGTATGCGAATCATTCATCTTATCACATTAATAACTTTATGCATGAATACGGGAAAAAGCGCCCCTCAAGCGATTGTGACAATCCAGCCAAACAACATGGTCTCCGGCATGTCATTCACCCTTGGGGACATAGCACTGATCACCACTAAGGATGCGACGCTACAACAGAAACTGGCGGCGGTTGTAATCGGCGTTTCGCCGCTCCCAGGGTTCAGCAGGGATCTTTATCATTCGGACATCACATCGAAATTGTTGATGAACCATTTCATTCTTAAGGATTTGCAGATAAACTACCCTCCCGAAATTCATATCACTCACGGAGGACTGTCGATCTCTTCCGATATGATGGTGCAAACTGCGCTTTCGGTATTGACACCGCTTTTGCCTCCCAACGCCACGGTGACCCCGATCCAAAAACCGATGGCAAGCATTGTCAATATGGGGCAAACCAAGATCGTTACGGGCGCACCTAAAATCGGCGATGATGAAACCCTTGCCACCGTGCCGGAAACCATACAAGTGGATGGACAACCGGTTCGCTCCATGGATATCGTTTTCCGTATCCATCAAGACATCCCCGTCGTAGTGGCAGCCAAAACGATCATGCCCCATACCGTGATCACTTCCGACATGGTGGCATTGGGGACCATTTCGTCCCCTAATCCCGACATCATCCAAGATATGGGTTCCATCATTGGAAAGCGTTCCACGCGGTTAATCATGCCCGGGGCGCCGATCTTATGCGGAGCCGTGGAGAAAAACAACGTCATCACTCCCGGAGCCAAGGTAAACCTTATTATCTCGGAGGGTGGCATTAAAATCACGTGTCCCGGTCTCGCAAGAGCATACGGAGCCGTGGGCGATACGATCCGAGTCTATTCCACCGAAACGCGCAAGGAGCTTACGGGCGTGGTTATAGACAATCAAAACATTCAGGTTGAAGGGGACTAATATGAAAAACATCAGTTTGCGCATAATCACATTTTATTTGGCGTTTTGCGTTCCTGTATTGATATCTCAGCCATGCAGTTCGCAGACAAGCGGGAAAACCACGCCCAACGGCTCACTATGGAGTTCAAGCTCACGGGGTTTGGCGGCGGATTGCAGAGCGCATAAAGTGGGTGATCCCATCACCATCATGGTGCAGGAATCCTCCACGGCATCCTCCACCGCCTCCACGAAAACTAGCAAAAGCGAATCCTACGCTTTCAACGGGCTGACAGGCGGATTGCATGGTCTATTAGGGCCATTGGGAAGTTCCGATTCATCTAGCTTGGATGGGTCAGGACAGACGAGCAGAAGCGGTTCTCTCATTACGACCATGTCCGCCGTGGTGAAGAAGGTGCTGCCTAACGGTGATTTGATGATTCAAGGCACCCGCCTGATCACAGTCAACAAGGAGAAGGAGAACATTGTTCTCACAGGAGAAGTGCGCCCGCAAGACATTTCTCCGAACAACACGGTCTCTTCGGTCTCACTCGCGAATGCCACCATTACGTATCAGGGCAAAGGACCTGTCTCCAAACAAACGCACGGCGGATTGCTAAGTCGATTATTCGGTTGGTTATTCTAAGTGAAAAAGTAATTAAGAGGTTATACGGATATGAAACGCGCTTCATACCTTCTCTATATCGTATGCGTTTTGCTACCCTCCATCTGCTTCGCTCAGGTGCGGGTCAAAGATATCGCGGGAATCCAGGGTGCAAGAAACAACCAACTGGTGGGTTACGGATTGGTGGTTGGTCTTGAGGGCACCGGTGATAGCAATAGCACCATCTTCACCGCGCAATCCGTGGTGAACACGCTTGAGCGACTTGGGGTGAACGTGCCTCAAAATACTGTAAAGGTCAAGAACGTGGCGGCGGTTTTGGTTACCGCCACGTTACCTCCTTTTGTTAAGAATGGCACCCAGATTGATGTCACGGTAAGCTCTCTTGGCGATGCGCGCTCTTTGCAAGGAGGCACACTAATCCAAACACCACTGCTTGGGGCCGACGGGCAAGTTTATGTTGTGGCGCAAGGTCCGATATCCATTGGCGGCTTCAATTACAGCAGCGGCGGATCAAGCGTCCAAAAGAATGCAGTGAACGTGGGGCGAATTCCGCAAGGAGGGATTGTGGAGAAGGAGGTTCCCACCTCTCTCACTCAAGGGGATGGAAACACGATGGAGGTTACCCTGAACCAGCCGGATTTCACCACTGCGAACCGTGTTGCGGAAGCCATTCAAACGGCAATGCCGGACACCCATGCCGAGGCACAGGACTCTTACACCATAAAAGTGGATATCCCTCAATCCATGAAGAATAATCCCGTGGCATTCATTTCTAAAATCGAAGAGCTAACTGTATCTCCCGACACAATTGCCCGTATCGTTGTGAATGAGAGAACGGGAACGGTCGTAATTGGAGGCAACGTCAGGATATCCCCATGTGCGATCGCGCATGGCAACATCCAAGTAAGCGTTACGAACACGCCGGTAGTTGCCATTCCTCCGCCCTTCAGCAAGAATGGAAAGCCTGTGATTTTACCTCAAAAGAGTACGCAAGTGACGGAATCCAAAGGGAGTCTCGCCTTACTGCACGCCAATCCGACGGTGGACGACCTTGTCAAAGCGTTAAACAAACTTGGAGTGACACCGAGAGATCTCATATCCATTCTACAGGCAATGCACGAGGCTGGGGATATTTCCGCGCAGATAGAGATTCAATAGGTATGACCACTCGCCTAATTGGAGGTTGGAAATATGAGCACCATTAATGGCGTTTCATTAAATGTTCCACTGGCGTCTTCGCCCGCAGCCATCAACCAATCCAATTCCTTGGGGGTACCCAAAGTAAAGGATAAAAAACTAATGAAGGCTTGCACGGAGATGGAGGGATATTTCGTCGGGATGCTACTGGATGAGATGCAAAAAAGCGTTCCCAAGGACCCCATGATGGGAACAGGGAACCAAGCGTCGATTTACCAAGGAATGTTCGACCAGGCGATAGGCAACGAGATCGGAAAAAACGGCTCATTTGGGATCGCCGATATGTTATACAAAGAGTTCTCTTCGAATTTAGGAAGGTGACGAAATGGCTGAAACGACTAAAAACTTGAGCGTAGAGGTTCGAAAGCTAATTCGTGTGCTGCAAAGGGAGTGCGATACCGGTGGGAAATTGATATCCGAAGGGAAACTGCTAACGGACGCATTGCTCAAGCTTAATCACGGACAAGTGGAGGTGATTCAAGTTCGGATGAATATTATTCACCGTCACCAGGAGATTCTGGAGGCGGAACGCCTTCAGATCGCAAGAAACGTTGCGATTCTATCCGGACTAATGAACGAGCGGGACACCGCCATTCCCCCGTTATCACGATTGATGAAACAACTCTCCCAGCCGGAAGCGAAGCGTTTGGGCACGATACGAGAGGATATCATCAAAACCAACACGGAGCTTAAGGCGATGAATGAGAGGAACAGAGCACTCATCCAAAACGCCATCGAATACATTCGATACACGATGCAGTATCTTTCCAACGCCGCATTGCAACCGGCGAAATACGGGATAAATCCTAACGCATTGATCAAACCCGTTTTTTACTTGGATCAGCGATGCTAATCCACAATCGCGGAGAAGAAAATGTCTAATTCATTTCTGGGAATAAATACGGCGGGATCCGCATTGATCGCAAATCAGGCGGTGTTGGATGTGATCAGTCAAAACGTATCTAATGTGAACACACCCGGCTATTCACAGCAAACCGCTAATCTCACTCAAATGCCGCCATACACCGATTCGGGAGTCGCTTTCCAATCCACACAAATCGGGACAGGGGTGCAGGTAAGTTCCATCACTCGCGCCACGGACGAATTCGTCACGCAGAGGTTGCTGAGCGCCACCTCCAACCAGTCTCAATCCAACCAATTGGAAACAACCCTTAACGAGGTTCAGGGTTTGTATAACGAACCTGGAACGAATGGTCTTTCGAATTTAATGAACACGTTTTTCACATCATTTCAAACGCTTGCCACGAATTCGGAGGATAGCGGGATACGAACCACGGTCATTTCCAACGCACAAGCCATGACGGGGATGTTCAACAGCGTGAGCACGGGTTTGACCAATATGACCACAAATTTACAGGGGACCATCCAATCCACTATAACCCAGGCGAACAATTTGGTCGGTCAGATCGCTAAACTGAACCAACAGATCATGGATGGAGTGGTGAATGATACGCATCCAAACGACCTTATGGACCAGAGAGACCAGCTTATTTCGCAACTGGGCAATTTGGTTGGCGTAACTACTTCCCAGGAATTGAGTCCTTCTGGACAGCCGAACGGAATGGTGGATGTCTACATTGGCGGAATGTCCATCGTGCAGGGGACTCAGTCGTACAAAATTCCAACTCAAACCGAAACGATTAACAACCAGCCCTATTTGGTGAACGAAGGAACGCCTGTACAGATAAGCGGCGGAACCCTGGGTGGCATGGTCCAATCGATCAATCTTATAGCCGGATATCAATCCAATTTGGATACGATCGCATCCTCGCTGATAACCCAGGTGAATCAACTGCACTCAAGCGGTTACGGGTTGGATGGTGAAACGGGATTGAATTTTTTCACTGGGACAAATGCGGCGACGATACAAGTCAATCCCCAATTGGTTTCCAACCCGAACGCCATAGCAGCGGCGACTCCCCCCGCAGCCGGACAATCCGTGTCAGCCTCGAACGGCGATAACGCAAGTGCGATCTCAAATCTAGCCAACACGCCGATTTTCGGCAATAATAGCATTCTTCAACAATATAACGCAAATATCACGAAGATCGGAGCGGACGCCCAATCTTTTACGAATGATTATAACAACCAAACGCAAATTGTCCAGCAGTTACAGAGCATGCAGAGTTCCGTTAGCGGCGTCAATATCGACGAACAGATGACGAACATGCTTCAATACCAACGATCTTATCAAGCTGCGGCGGAAATGGTCACCAATATTAACTCCATGTTGGACAGCCTTTTATCCATGGTCCAGTAAGCGGAGGGTAAACGATGAGAATATCAACAAATATGATGTTGAACGATACATTGAACAACGTGGAAACATCCTATCAAAACTATGTGGACGCTCAACAGTCGCTTGCGACCGGCAAGAAACTAAACCAGCCTTCCGATGATCCTGCAGGTACATCACAGGCTCTCTCATTGGAGGAATCCTTGGGGCAACTCACTCAGTACGCGCAGAATATGAACACGGCGAACTCCTTCATGGAGAATACCGACACTGCGTTGGCGAGCGTCACCAACCTGATTCAGCAAGCGCGCAGTCTGGCGGTGCAGAGCGCATCGGACACCGTATCGAACGCACAGCGCCAGAATCTTGCCTATCAGATCAACACGATCATCCAGCAAATTGGAGCATTGGGGAATTCGAAGGACGGATCGAGATATCTTTTCGGAGGTCAAAAAGCGACCACGCCGCCTTTTACCGTATCAAACGGCTCCTACGTATATCAGGGCGGTACGGTAGCGAACGGCAACGCCAATCTCACAGTGGACATCGGACAGGGCGAGAGCATCGTCACCAATGTCACCGGTGATCAAGTCTTCACCGGTGTTTTAAGCACGCTCACCCAACTTTCAAATGACATGACGAACAACAATTTGACAGCCATTTCCAACACGGACTTGGCGAACTTGGATTCCAATTTGTCGAACGTCACCCAGGCGAGAGCGATGCTCGGGGCGAATGTACAGCGTATAAACAGCTCGCTGGAGCGAAATAGCGCGGTGCAGGAGAATTTTACAAACCTTCTGTCACAGGTTCAGGATGTGGACATTAGCCAGGCTGCGGTGCAGTTGCAATCTTCGCAACTGGCATATCAAGCCGCTCTCACTGCGACATCGAAAGGGTTTCAACAGAGTCTGTTGGATTACATCAAATAACACAAGTGAATAATAAATACTTCCAGATCAACACACCAGGAATTAGTAAATACATATTTGAAAGGTCACGCATATGATAACGACCAATTTAGAGAGGGAAATGAAAGTGAACACCTCACGATTTGGTGATATATCCGTCGAGGAATCGCTCATCATCACAATGCCTGATGGAATGATCGGCTTCGAGGATTGCAAACGCTTCGTAGTAATGCATCAGGATCCCGACAACCCTTTGAAATGGTTTCAATCCCTTGATGATGGTGCATTGGCGTTTCCCATCATCAACCCTTGGGCTTTTAAAAGGGATTACAGCCTTTCCATTTCGGATGCGGACGCTGACTTTTTGCACATGGACGAGGACACTCCGAAAATCGTCTTTGTCGTCGTTACAGTGCCCAGGAACAATCCCGCCGCGATGACAGCCAATCTTTTGGGGCCGATTGTGATAAATCCGTTGAGAAAAATAGGAAAACAGGTAGTTTTATCGGATGAAAGATATACCACACGACACGGTATCATGGAAGAGATTCATATGAGAAGCAACCATTAAAATCTGATGGTACAATATACGTACTAATGGCTGCTCATATACGCCATGGAGGGCATACGATGCTGGTACTTACTCGTAAACCGGACCAAAGCATCATGGTTGGAGAGGATATCGAGATAACCATACTTGAGGTGCGGGGGGAACAGGTTCGCATAGGAATTCGAGCCCCGAAATCCGTCATGATCCATCGCAAAGAGGTTTATGAACAGATCGAGGAGGAGAATCGGTCCGCAATCATATCCAATCCCGATGTGTTACCCAATCTGGATGACCTGGTGACCAAAAAGAGTGCAGAGAACCCTGTTTGATAAAAGGTTTCAATCAGGGTTCTTCTCCTTATTGTTCCATAGGGATGAATCCAAGAGGGAGAGTATCTCTTCCTCGGAGGCCGTTCCGGTCGTACCAAGCTTACGTATCGTCACTCCCGCGCATAAATTTCCCACCTCGGCAGCCTCGATCGGCGAGAATCCGCTAGCCAAAGCGCTGACAATTCCGGATGTGGCGCTATCACCCGCCCCGCAAATATCTATCATTCCCTCGTACCGAATCGCCTTCGCATGGTTCGCCTCTCCGTTTACCGCCACCCAGATGCCATTCTCTCCTGAGGTCAGAAATACCGGCGTCGATTTCAATGAACTGATGGCAGTCGCGATATCCTTGTCTGATTCGTACTCGTCCCTCGCTCCTTCACTCCTTAAGACCTCCAACGCCTCGCTACGATTCGGCTTAAGGACGATATTCGTAAACTCCCCTATCCTCCTTCGTGAATCGGCGAAGAAGATCGTATCCGGATATTTCTTCGCCATATCCGATAACGCTTCTCTGACTCTGTCGGATATCACTCCGCAGTTTCTCTCCTCCACCTGATCGGATATAATAACCGCATTCGGAATTCTCCATCCATGCCTTCCCGATAACTGCTCGTTTAGAAGCGCAATGATTTGCTCCTCCATCGGTTCCGTCAAAGGGGTGCGGTTCTTTACATCCAAGCGCTCCATCTCCACTTCCACACCATTGATAACACGCATCGGTTTCATGTACGTGGGTGTGTGTGTGAAGGGAAATCGCAACAGCGAATCGGTATTGACACCCATCTCTTGGAGCCTTGCATTCAGTTCATACCCCTCCCCATCGTCTCCTGCGATCCCTACCGCCCGAATCTCCCCCACACCAAGAGCATGAAGGTTGTTCACCACCGTGCCCGCCGCGCCGGGGCTGCAACGAATTTGAACCACCTGTCTCGCCTCCAGCCCAGTCTCCACGGATATCTCCGACAACCGGGGATCGGTAACAAAATATTTATCAAGGAAAAAATCTCCAACCATGATGACGGATAAATTTCTGATTTTATGAAACAGTTCGGATAAACGCTCTTTCGTTAACATGGCGCCCTCGGGATAAATTTGAAACGCCCGACCTCGTCGGTCAGGCGTTTTGTGTTTGAATGATTATACTCTGTAGAAATTAATCATGATAGCTAGGTTTATCATGCTCTGCACGTTTGTCCCTGTCACTAGAGCAACTGAGATATTTCATGATCTCGGGACTGATGCGATCGGAAGGGTCCTCGGTCATGGACTTCGGCAACGCTATGGAAATTCTCTGACCACTGCGCGGAAAACTCAGATGCATCAACACTCTTTCGTTCATGTGCTTCTCCTTTCTGTTAGTTTTTAGTATCACGTCTCATTGCAGAATTCATGCAAACCTATCCGGATGCGGATTTGAAAACGTCGCGGCATGTTTTCTCCCTCGAATTGTGCAATTATATTTCATTATACCTGCTATGATGCTTTACAAATACATGCAATGATCAAGGCCTTCTCTTTATTGACGACTTTCATTTATTTTTTGTTCTCCGACGAAATTTACATAGCAATTCATCGGAACTCTTAGCCCTAATCTCAGTCATATAAGATAGCGATGTTCCGCCATAGACAGGTACCTGTAACGTGATTTTTCACCAGTTCGTATATAATGATAAGAGCCATATGCAACAAAACGAAATAATCCGGGTAAGGTTCCATCGGGTTCCCGATGGATTATCAAAATGTTTGTATAGGGTTACAAAGTCAAATCCTTACAGTTTGCTCGCCTTGTTCATGCATATTTTGGCGAAAAGAGGTAATATCGATTGGGATGTTTTGGCGGTCCATCATAAAACCGCTGCATAGTTGAAAGAGGGTGAAGGCGATGTATTGCACCGAATGCGGCGCCAATAACACGAAAGACTCAAAATTTTGCAAACAGTGCGGCAGGAAACTGGTGACTGAGACCGAACAGACACCTGCCGAGGATCAGTTTGATTTCATGGAAGATCCGGAGCAACGCATCAAGGATCTGTTGCTTCTAGCGTTCAAGCAGAGCGAAAGAGGAGAGATAGACAAAGCGATCCACACATGTTCCGAGGCTTTGCATTACAATCCCGATAGTTCCGATGCATTGTCGCTCATAAGCACGCTTTATGAACGCAAGGGCGACATGGAGCAAGCCATCAAGCACAGGGAGCATGTACTTGAACTCAATCCTGGTAGTATAGCGGACAGGGAAAAGCTCGATCAACTCAAGGACAAGGATTTAAAAGTCACCCCAAAGAAAATCATCTCTTTGCATAAGTCCACAACCAGATTTTTCCTTGACAGCCCGGGAGCTTTCGCATTACTCGCCTTATCCATTACGCTCTTTATCCTAATGATAGGAGCGGGAATCATCCTTTGGCGCTCTTCCCACAAACCCGCTAGCTCCACCACGAGTTACGTTTCAGAATATCAACAACCATCAAATCCGACTGCTGCGTCTAACGCCAATCAGGCGATCAATCCATATTCGTCCCAACAGATCGCCCAAGGCTCCGACACGCAACAGACTGAGCAACCCTATCCTCCGGCGGGATACTACACAAATACGTGGCAATACCCCTCCTTCACTCAAACATATAGACCTCAGGCGCAAATGCAACCGCAAACCCCATATGTCCCGCAATCTCCCGCACCAAGGTCTCTTGCGCCTCTGCCGTTGGTTGGTGGAGGAGCCCCATTGATTGAAAAACAACCGACCACAACTCAAAAACCCGCCAATCAGGACTCGACTACGATCCACCTTCCGGATTCCGCAAACACTAACACAACGACGCCGAATAGCAATGCAACCTCCCAACCCACTTCGGAAAACCCCGGACAAATCTCCATTCAGGTGTTACCGGATAACGGCGGTACTAACTCTCCGACATCCTCGAACACTTCAAGTTCCACCGGTTCATCCGTCGGAATGGATTCACAATCCTCCTTGAAGATCGCTCAGGACTTGCAAATGCAGGGGCAGTATCGACAAGCGATAAGGAATTATATCAAGGCTTTGGATGGGGCCGGAAGTCTTGGCGGCATTATTCAACAGCAGATGGCGTTGTGCTATTTCAGACTAGGAGAGAAGGATAAGGCGATCGCTCACTACCAGGATGCCATAGCCATCTATAAATCTCAACTAAGTGCGGGGAAAAACGTGGACGCGGCTCAAAGCGGCATCAACACTTGTCAGGCTGGGATCCAAGCATGCAAATGAAATTGAATCTGTTTTTACGTATCGCCATATCCCTGATGATCATACCATTTATCCCAAATATGGCACACGGGTTGGACACCGCATCGACAACCAAGCAACCTTTAGTCATTATTTTTTCACAGCCAAATCCGAAATTGCCCAAGAACACCTACGTGGACATGGCGGTAGTGATGGACCAGGCTCTTAAGAACAGTGGAGAATTCCGTTCTCTCCCATACTCGCAAAAGCTCTCCGAAGTACGGAATGCGGTGCAGCAGGGAAAATTGTCCGCGCTTGATATCACCCCTCCTCTCACTTTGGATACAATGCAAAAGATCGCCCACGCGCTAGGGGCGGATCTCTTGCTCTCCATATCGGCTCATTATGTGGATAAAGGGATTAAATCCTCGGTGCTATTGGAAAGAAGCGTGGGTTTGCAAGATTGGAGTTCCGTATTCCTTTTGCATCTCACACCCGCGAAAACCGATACCAAAGCGAATCTCCTTGATATGATGAACGGTCTAAAGGATGATATTCTTCAGCGCATGGCATTGCAGCCTGCGCCTGCGGCATCGACGATTCCGCCCCCTTCACAACCCGTCACGGTGAACCCGCCCGCCCAGCCTAACACAACCCCTTCAGCCTCTGCAACTTCAACGGGAACCACAACTCCGGAAGCCTCAAGCTCCATGCAAGCTTATCAAATGCTGATAGAACAGGCGCGCAAGACCGGTGATATCGCTAATCTGATCGTTTCCCTCAGACGAGCGATCAATTTGAAACCCACCGATCCCACTTTGCGACGCGAACTTATAAAGGCATACGAGGAGAGAGGATGGACGGAGAAGGCGAAAAATGAAGCCGAACGCGCCGTTGCCTTATCCCCGAAAAGCGCCGCATTGCATCAACTCCTAGGTGATACATATGCGGATGAATCCAATAACGAACTAGCGCTCAAGGAATATCAAACCGCAGTGGCGTTGGACCCGAAGGATGGAAATCTTCTCGTATCGCTGGCGGATATGGAAATGAAAATGGGCGACAACGTCCAAGCGTTAAAGGACTACCAACAAGCCGCCGCATCGGATCCGAATAATCCGTTACCTCACAGCAAGCTCGCCATCTTTTATTTCCAAACGGGAGATTATGGCAATGCCGGCAAGGAGCTGCTTTCCGCAAAAGCTTTATTGCCCCCTAACGACAACACCACGCTTCAGTCCGATATCGCCGATATCCTGCAGAAATCGGATTCCATTTTAACAGACATCATTCTGAATATCCAGCAAGCTCACAAGAACTTCATGGATGGCTTTGCAACCAGAGAGACAGCTTTTCAAAAAATAACCGCAATCAAACAAAACACCATTGATCTGAATGGCTTCCTTCAAAACCTACCGAATTCGTCGTTGCAAGACGCTGTAGCGCAATACTCGCTCGCAGCTTCCCTTCTAAGTCAGTCAACGGAAGAGATGCTTGACTATCTTCAAACCAATCGCAAGGAGGCTAGTGATCAATCGGAGTTGCTGCGCTTGGAGGCTGCAAATCAGATCACGACTGCGGAAAACGCATTGAAAGCTGATTTAAGCAAATTGGAGCCTGCCGCATCTTCCGCGGCGGCATCATCATAAATTCACACATTGAACACTGCGTGTTTCATATTTGGCGCAACAGTAAACACTGTTCCTAAAAGTGCATGCAAAATTCCATTGGCTTCGCATTAAAAACGATGCCGCTAACATATCCTCGCAAGAGTGTATTTTGCAACTCGTACTTTCATTACGGAGGAGTGAATGTCGAAGAAAAATTGCAATGACTTGGAAATCCTCATTCGCGCACGCTACCCCATTATCTACATAGTTTCCTGGGAGGAGGAAAGAGTTGAAGAGGCTATGAAAACCATCGCCTTTCATCTCAAAAAGAACCTTCTCATATGGACATCTACAAAAGGTTTCACCCGAGCGGAAACCCTGATTCAGAACAGTACGAGAGATCCCGCATATGCGTTAAGCTTCATTTTGAACGCTCCGGATCACACGCTTTTTGTGCTCAAGGATTTTCATCCCTACATGGATGCTCTCGCCACCCGTATGTTACGCGATATCGCCTCGACGCTGCGCAATTCCTTCAAAACAGTCATTCTTCTGTCCCCAACTCTTCACCTTCCCCAGGAATTGGAGAAGGACGTGACGGTCATAGACTTCGACATACCGGACTACAACGAGTTGGCGGAAATCCTAGAGCAGATTCTTTTGTCCGTCAAGGACAAGCCGGAAATTCAAACGGATATCACCCCATTGGACAAGGAGGCGCTTATCAAAGCCGCACAGGGATTGACAGCGGTGGAAGCAAAGGATGTTTTCGCCAAATCCCTTGTGGAGACCAGAAAGCTTGACATCAACTCCATCCTAACCCAAAAGGAGCAGATCATCAGGAAATCCGGAATACTAGAATATTTCCCTGCGGAGGAGGAGATCGGAAACGTCGGTGGAATGGATTACATGAAAACGTGGTTGGAGAAACGCTCCTCCTCGTTTACGCAAAAGGCGCGTGATTTCGGATTGCCGGAACCTAAGGGCGTGCTTCTGCTTGGAGTTCAGGGCTGCGGAAAGAGCCTTCTCGCCAAGGCGATCTCCGCATTATGGAAGTTACCGCTCCTGAGAATGGATGTCGGCAGAATATTCGCCGGATATGTGGGTGCATCCGAGGAGAATATGCGACACTCTCTAAGCGTGGCGGAATCCGTATCGCCCTGTATCCTCTGGCTGGACGAGCTGGAAAAAGGGCTTTCCGGGATTCAAAGCTCGGGATCGACGGATAGCGGCACCACTGCACGTGTTTTCAGCACTTTTCTGACTTGGCTTCAAGAGAAAAAAGCTCCTGTCTTTGTGGTTGCAACCGCTAACTCCATAGACAACCTACCGCCGGAACTGCTCCGCAAAGGCAGGTTTGATGAGATTTTCTTCATTGATCTGCCAGCGATCCAGGAAAGAGAGGAGATATTCAAAATTCACTTGCTCAAACGGCATCGCAACCCCGATCAATTCAATCTGCAACAACTCGGAATCGTCACGGCCGGTTATTCCGGAGCGGAAATAGAGCAAGCGGTCATCGAGGCTCTATACAACGCTTACGGAGAAGGACGGGACATCACCACGGAGGATATCCTAAACGCCTGCAGCGCATCCGTGCCGATGGCTATGACCATGCGCGAAAAGATATCCGAAATGCGCAACTGGGCGCTTACACGCGCGCGGAAGGCTTCCTCCGCAGTTCCCGAGGGCATGGAGGAGATGGAGGTGATGGCGATTAAAAACCGCAACAATCCTTCCACTTTTAAAAATATCAACAACTGATCCGAGGTGGCTTTTTGAAAGTTCAATCCTATAAAGTCGGTCCCGCCGCTAACAATCTGTACGCGGTTATAGATGATGCAGAGCGTGAGTGTGTTATAGTGGATCCGGGAATAGACAGCCAATGGGTATGGCGTCAAATTAAAACGCAACCTTATCATTTCAAGTTCATTTTAAATACGCATGCGCATCTGGATCATATCTATGAAAACGCTTTTTTCAGGAGGAACGCCGGCGGAATGCTATGCATGCATGCTGACGCAGCGAAAACACTCAATGAAATCCCCATGCAAGCATCCTGGTTTGGAATAGATCCGCCAGCCCCATTCGAACCGGATGGAATGCTGATGGATAATGAGGAGATACCCGTTGGTGAAGAGCGATTGAAGGTTATCCACACTCCGGGACATTCGCCGGGAGGGGTGTGTTTCGTCGGGGACGATTTCGTAATTGCAGGGGATATTTTATTCGCCGGATCCGTAGGTAGAACCGATCTTCCCGGAGGAGATATGAACGCCCTGCTTGATTCCATCCGGAAAAAGCTTTTATCCCTTCCGAATAATTACACAGTTTATCCCGGGCATGGTCCGTCAACAACGATTGGCAACGAAAGACTGTTTAATCCATTTCTTAAGGAGATAAAATGAAGTTACTGCGAAGAGATGGCATCAAGTTAACCATGGAGGCGATTAAAATAATTCTGGACGCCGCAATACAGGAAGCGAAAAGAATCGGTGTGGACATGGATATCGCCGTAACGGATGAGGATGGAATGCTCTTAGGCTTTATTCGAATGGATCAAGCGAAGATTACCAGTATCGACATAGCCATCAACAAGGCATTTACAGCAGCCGGTACGCGCAAGGGAACCCATGAATACGCCATCACCGGAGGAGCCGGAGGTTCTGCGTTTGGCATCCACGCCAGCAACGAAGGACGTTTCACCATTTTCGGAGGAGGGTTACCCATCATCATAGAGGGGCAATGCGTCGGTGGAGTGGGATGCAGCAGCGGCACCTCCGAACAGGACCGAAGCGTATCCCAAGCTGGCATTGATGCTTTAATGGCGAGTTTGGGGGATTAGAGGGATGACTATGAAATCATCATGCAGCATGGCATTGAAGGAATGGGCGATTATTTGCGACGCGATTGAAAAGGGTGAGCAATCCGCCCTGTTGCGCAAAGGCGGAATTCGAGAGGAGGGCGGTGTGTTCCGCATTCAGGAAAGGGATTTTCTTCTATTTCCTACATTTGAGCATCAAAATTCCGGTCTGCTTCGCTCTCCTTGGCGGGAGAGAGTATCCTTGTCGCAACCTGTACCGGACCGGGTAATCATTTCGTTATACGCCGAAGTGACGAAGGTTTTACAGGTGGTTGACGAAGACTCGTTGAACAAACATTTCGATCGTTTTATATGGAACGATAACTACCTAAAAATAAGATTCGACTTTAATCCGTATGATCCTCTTTATCTCATTATTTTGCGTGCGTATCGCTTGGCGAAACGTATGGATATCCCTATGCTCCAGGAATACTCCGGTTGCAAATCATGGGTGACATTCGCTGATCCGATTTCTTTGGAGGGAGCCACTCCGTGCATGGATGATGACTCTTTCAATGAAATGGAGAGTGTTCTTATAAGGGACTTCAAGAATTCATAGTCACCCTCCGATCCTCTTGATCTTTAAAGCTGAGTTCTGATTATATCTAAAAACACGGATGTCATTGTCGCCGCAACCCTGTAGTTGCAATGATCTTTCAAAGCATTACATGCCTGCTTCTAGGAGAGCCGCTCCATGCTAAGACGTGAATTCCTTATTAAAAGCCTGTTTTTTGCGGGGGTGTCTCTATTTGTTCCCGCATTGAATAATGGGGCGAATGCATCAATTCCGCTTGGAAATGAGAACGTTCTGGATCAGGTGTCATTTAACCAAACTCTTAAAACACCGGATATTAAACATCGAATAACGCACGCCTCCTGGAACATTGGGGAACGATCCATCCAGATATCCGGTTTGCAAATGCAGGGCTTCAACGATAAAATCTCATTCAAACTTGATACCCATGGTCACACTCGTAACCTTACGCTTTCCTTCCGGGAATACAGATCTGAAAATAACGGCGGAATCGCATATCTCGTACGTATCAACGGCAAGGATATGGCATTTCGAAACGCGGCATACGCGGATAAGGGAGTGACCACCTGTTTTATAGACATCCCTGATAGTTCGAATACCCAAAGAGCCCTTCGAGTCGAACTCATAAACCTGGCTCGTTCGCCTCTTCTCATCTCAAATGCGACACTCTACGCCGATATCGAGGAGTACGCACTCCGAGAAGAGCTAATCCAGCCGCTCACTGTTTATTTAACCGCTGATCTCAATCCTGCGCGCATTAATGCATGGAGGAAATCCTGGAGCGAGACGAAGGATGTGAAAATCGGTTTGTGCTATTGCACGTTCCCAATGGCGCAGATGCCGCCTGAAGATCAAAAGAGGGAATTGGAACGCATCATTGCATTCGGAAAAGAGCAGGATATCCCCATTGAGGTTGATCCCATCACGTGGTGGGGTGGCACCCCTTCAGGTTGTGATGGGCGGGGAGGCTATTGGACCGATGTCACTTATCAGCAGGTCACCTACTCGCCGAGCGAAAATCTGTATGGCATCTCCATACCGAATCAATGGAGCAACACCCCATGGCTCACAATGGGTAATGAACGATTAAACTCGTTCAAGGAGGCAGGGTTTCAAACCTTCGGCTATCTCCTCCAAGAAGCTTATCAAAGCTTCAATGGAGACTTCCCCATCAAACGCCTGGTATTGGACAACGAGCCCACCTATTGGGCGAGAGGAAATCCCGGCGGAAGCCCTTTCTCTGAATGGGATACTTATGACGCCATTGCGGATTTCAACCCGGCTATGAAACAATTGGCGCATGAAAGAGGGATTAACTTAGATCCGAGAATCGGATTGACAGAGCCTCAAAAAAAGTTCCTCAGGGATGTCCTTACAGAGTATTATCATGTGACGCACTCAGCAATCCACAAAGGGCTCGGCAACATTCCGTTGTCCTACTATGTCTACACACACTCTTTTGAAACCCTATGCAACGGAATCTTTCGTTCGATTGTTCAAGGGGTCGGAGAAGGAGTCATAAAAAGTTCGCGCCTCGGTGTCGAAGGGGATATAGACGTGAATGGGAATTTCACTCAGTTCAGAGAATTGGGAATACCGGCGGCTGTCAATGTGGAATTTGGCGGACGTTCAGATGCGGGTACTGTGGTTCAAGACGCATACGCCGCAGGATGCGACCATGTAACCCTCTTCAATGCAGAGGACGCCTCCGTGGACAATATACGAAAATCGCTTGAAAGCGGATGGAATAATTATCCCCCTACGGTATGGCGTGAGACTCTGTATTCTCCCGATCTCAAACATTTGCTGGAATTGGCGACTGTCAGCAATGATGTCGTTCTCGATCATGATAAAATCCTTGGGCGTGAGTTGAACAAGGATAACATTCTTCTCTTGAGACTGAATAGTCAACAAACCATCGGACAACCTGCATTCAGCAGTCTCGCACTTAGTTACCGCGCCAGAGCTTTTGTATTTAAACAGGATAACTCCAACGGTTTCCTTTCGGTAAAGGTTGGAACTCGGCAGAACGACCTGCATGAAGTCAGCCGAATGTACAATAACGGAGGCGGCATATTACAAGCTGATATTACCAACATAGCCAAAGGGGCGGCTGAAATATGGGTAGAGTTCGATTTTCACCCGTTGGGCTTAACCGACTGGGTGAATCTCTTCTCATTCTCCTTGCAAAAGCCTTGGACGGTGGAACACTTGATAGCTACGAATCGAAGTTATGATGCGAAAAGATTGCGAGCGGAGTCGTCGATAGTCGGGTGGCGGGCGGATGCGGAATGGTTTATAGGTCTGGCGACTTCTCTGCCACCGGAGCGTCTTACCGAAACGGACAAACGCTTATTAACAAAGTCGAACTCTCTTTTCCGAAAAGGTTCTTACGCTAAAGCGTGCCGCTATTCTTGGGATATCGTTCGTAGGCGGTCTGCCCAAGCTCAACCACCTCCACCGGAATGGCGGATCCCTGCTCTCGAACGAGAAGAACGAGGCGAACTCACATGGGTGAATTCCAATAGTATCGGCGTGAATCCTTATAACCCGGGTTTCCAAAATCGCACCATTCCGATTTCTGACGAAACTGAAATCAGTCTCGTGGAAAACGACCGCCCCGCCACTACGGTGCAAGTCAAAGATTTAAACTCCGGGGATGACATCCATGTCATCATAAGGAACGGAATCGCCACGAACATCAAAGCGCATCGAGCCTACTCAAAAGCGCGAATCGTCGCATTCACAGCCGTCACCCCATTTGCATTGCCTACGATAACCATAGAGGGGCAACCGCCTCGCCCATTCGGGCAAGGAGCGATCAAGAGCGAGGAGGGATCCAGTTGGAGTTACGCTATCGGGGAACCGCCATTGAAAGTCGGCGAGATGGTACGCATCACATGGAATCCAGGAACCAATCGCATTCATGATATTAGAAAGGCTGCATCCACTTAAGGCGATTAAGGGTATCGTATATATAATATGGGGTTGAATATCGAGCAGATTGAGGCTTTATTATTGGTGGCGGCGGTCGTAGCCATGTTAGCGCGCCGTGTGCGTCTTCCTTATACTGTTGGCTTGGTGCTCGCCGGGGCTGGGCTGGCGCTTATTCCTCACGTTCGAGAAATCCCGTTAACCAAAACTCTTATTTTTAATGTTCTCCTCCCTCCGCTGATTTTCGAGGCCGCTATTCAAATCCCATGGACGGAACTTCGCAAGGAAATTGGTGTTGTTACACTCCTTG
This sequence comes from bacterium, assembly GCA_021811565.1. Taxonomy (GTDB): domain Bacteria; phylum Armatimonadota; class Chthonomonadetes; order Chthonomonadales; family CAJBBX01; genus DTKV01. The sequence continues at coordinate 34,950 of JAJZOL010000130.1, forward strand.
CCACATTGGGGGTTTTGTTGTCCGCAATATTGGTAGCGACAGGATTGAAATTTTCAACAAGGTGGTCTTGGCCCACTGTGATTCTCCTGGGCGTTCTGCTATCCGCTACCGACCCCGTATCCGTGATCGCAACATTCAAGGAGATCGGAATTAAAGGACGGCTTCGACTACTTGTAGAATCCGAAAGTCTCTTCAATGATGGTACGGTCGCCGTGCTATTCATGGTGGTTCTCGCCGCACTCGGGGGTGTGCATATCACAGTCGCAGGAGTATGCATCTCATTCCTTTACACTTCATTCGGAGGGATCTTATACGGGGGCTTATTTACATTATTCGTAATGCTTCTAACTCACCATGCCGAGGATCATCTTATTGAAATCACCTTCACGACCGTTGCCGCCTATGGTTCTTTCATGTTGGCTGAGCATTTTCACTCATCAGGCGTTTTCGCAGCGATGACAGCGGGACTTATATTTGGTAATACGGGCAACAATGGGATACTCACGGAAAAAGGCAGGGATGCCGTAATCTCTTTTTGGGAGTACGTAGCGTTCATCGCCAACTCCTTGATTTTCCTTCTCATTGGCATGCGTCTGCCGCATTATGCCTTTGCACACTATTGGATTCCCATCATTTACACCATCATTCTGGTGATATTAGGAAGAGCTTTAGCGGTTTATGGATGTTCCGCAATTGCATCCTTCACCCGCTCAAGGGTATCCTATACAAATCAGCATATTCTGGTTTGGGGAGGCTTGCGCGGAGCCTTGGCGCTTGCATTAGTTTTGGGGTTAAGCCCTGACATACCGCAACGAGGGGATATTATCGTTGTAACCTTCGCGGTTGTCGCATTTTCCATCATCGTACAGGGAATCACCATCGGACCGTTGTTACAAATGATGAACCGAAATGAGGAATCAAAGTGAAAAGCAAGGAGGTCGAATTTTAGTTATCCAAGGCTTTACGGCGCAAAAGCCGAATGGCAACCTGCAATTCCTCGATTTTTAAAATCATCGCGAATATCAAGTAAACGGCAATTCCAATTCCAGCGCTCACCAATAGTGTGATCCCGGAAACAACCTTGACATGGTGCGTAGTGAGAGGGTGCAGATGATGGTCAAATAACAATCGACATCCGTAAGCCGCTGCGCCTGCAATAAGAGACGAAGCGGTGATCTTAAACGTGGACTGAATCAATCTCCTCCCTTCCAACCCCTTCAGACGTCTGCGCAACACTTCCGCCAGCCATATCATATTCATCACGGCGGCAACGGTAGTGGCGAGAGCCAGACCGGCGTATCCCATATTCAACGTTTTCATGAATAACCAATTCATGGGTACAAACACCGCCGTCACAACCGTCCCGATAATGATTGGGGTAATTGTGTCCATCATAGCGTAAAACGTTCTGGCGATGATGGATTGAGCGGACCAAGCGAAGATTCCTATGGCGTAATAGCTTAAAGCCGTAGCTGTATCCACTGAATCCATTGACGTGAATTGACCGTGCTGTAATAAAAGCTGGATGATGGAACGAGAAAGAACGATCATAAATACGGATGCGGGAATGGTGAGAAAAAATATGGCGCGGATGCCAAGGCTTGTAGTGGATTGCATCTGATCCTTGCGTTTAAACGCAGCCTGAGTAGCCAGCGTCGGGAAAATCGCCACGGCTATCGCCTGTGCGAAAATGCCCAAGGGAACCTGCATGATCATATTAGCTCGGTTCAGGATAGACTGAGGACCATTTCCTAGCGTTGAGGCGAACATTTTATTGACTATGATGCTGACTTGAGGAAGCGCCTGTCCCAAGAGTAATGGAAGCATGAGAAGCCATACTTTTTTGATATCCGGGTGCTTGAGGTCAAGCGTAAAATGAAAGCGCATGCCGTTGCGTATCGTCGCCCATAGCTGCAAAGCTAGGTTACCAATGATGGCGCCGATAAGCACCCCCCAGCACAACCCTGCCACTCCAAACCACCGAACCAAAACCACGCCGCCGAAGATGATGCCAAGGTTATAGATAATCGGTCCCAAAGCGGGAATAAGGAATTGATGCCTGGCATATTGCGTGCCCATCAGCAATCCACCTACGAAAAAACACAACTGCGCCGGCAATACGATGCGTGTCAATGGCGTGGCTTGTGCGACTTTGTAGGGGGTGAAGCCGAAGTTCATGATGGCGACCAAAGGCCTCGCGAAAATCTCCCCGAAGATAACCAAGGTTGTAATCCCGATCACCATCACGCAGACCAGAGAACTGAATATGTGCCAAGCCTCCTCCTCTTTTCCCTGAGTCAGTTTCTCGGTGAAAACAGGTATGAAGACAGCTGACAGAGCACCGCCGGTTATGAGAAAGGAAAAAAGATCAGGGATGGAGAATGCTGCGAAATAGATATCGGAATTGAAGGATTGGCCGAACTTGCTGGCGATAACGGCGTCCCGAATCAAACCCAAAACACGGCTAGCTAATACCGCCGACATCATGATGATTGATGCGGATGCGATGCGGCGCGTTACATGGGAATGATTTTCGGAATTGGATGAAGTTATAGCTGACGGCATGGCTGAATTATTTTACCGGTGAAAAGAAGGAGGTGTCAATATTTTGGAGAATATCCGGGAACGTCGAGGGCGACGCTCCCGGATCCCTAAAATGTGGTATTCTCGGGCCAAATACATCACTTCCGAACAACATTGGCAACCATCATGTTGCTTTGCGGAGTCACCGAGGCAGGCGACGCAACAAGGGGATCGCTTTTGCCTTCCGTTGTTCTTCAATTGTAGTGGGGATTATGACCATATTAAGGATATCACTTTCCTCTTAATATGTCAAGGCGCTACACCCCTAAATGTGAAAAAAACCACCATCGGTTTTAACTCGCCAATAAAATCATGCTTAGGGGGAAGCAAATTTCATTCGTCTCTCAGTTTGGGTCGGAATCATTTGATCCGCCCTTAGTTACTTACCCATCTCCCGCAGATTCTTAAGGCACAAATCCACACATTCCAATGGAGGATGAGCGTAACTCTCCTGCTCCACTATGTACCATTCGGTAACGCCTTGCTCCTCGCATAGCGAGAATATCTCCGCCCAGTTCACATCTCCTTCACCGATGAGAGCGGTATCATCCGTGGCGGAGTATTCCTTCACATGAACCGTCACGGCTCTGCCGGGATATTTTTTCAAAAATACAGCAGCATCCCCTCCGCCGTGACGGGCGTTCCCCACATCGAACTGCATGATAACGTCCTTGCGAACGTTACCGAAGAAGGTATCCCAGGGCATCTCTCCATCCAGCGGTTGAAATTCAGTGTGGTGGTTATGATAGCCCACGCGCATTTCCTCTCTTTTCGCCTTCTCGGATAGCTCATTAAAAAGCAAGGCGGTAAGATACCAAGCGTTCCGAGAGGAGGTGAACTCCCTTGGCAAACCGGGGACAATAAGATTAGGATTTCCGATAGTCTTATTGAATTCCACCGTTTTCTTGAATTCATCTCCGAAAAGCGTCGTAATACTCAAATGCGTGCCGGCGCATTTAAGCCCAAGGTCATCCAGCATTTTGCGCAACTCATTCGCGGTTCTGCCGTAATATCCAGCGAATTCGACCCCATCGTATCCCATCTTGGCGACCGCTTTTAGCGTCCCGGGAAGATCCTTCTCACAGAGTTCCCGAATGGAATACAACTGCAATGCAATCGGAATTTTACCCATTGAACTCTCCTTGAAATCCGACGAACCCCCGCCTCCCTGAACATTCGGATCACGAAAAACCGATTGCCAAGGATGCGTAGTATTCCTCGTTTAATGTAGGAAATGACGCATTCCTGTAAAAACCATGGCGATATTATACCGGTTGCACACGTCGATTGTCTCTTGATCTTTCACCGATCCTCCAGGCTGTATCACCGCGACGATGCCAGCCTCGGCGGCGGCTTCCGGACCGTCCGGGAAGGGGAAAAAGGCGTCGGAAGCCATCACGGCGCTTTTTGCGTTGTCGCCTGCGTGCTCCGCAGCCAATCTCACCGATTGAACGCGATTCATCTGCCCCGCCCCCACTCCGACCACCTGCCTGTTTCTTGTGAAAACAATGGCGTTGGATTTTGCATGCTTGACGATCTTCCAGGCGAACATCAGTTCCTCCAACTCCTCCCCGGATGGGGCTCGATTGGTCACCGTTTTCCATGTCTCCGGAGATGCGATCCGAATATCCCTTTCCTGTACCAACAGCCCTCCGACCACCTTTTTCATATCAAACTCCGATGCCAGGTTCGCAGGGAAGGCAAGATCGCCCGCCTCAAGCATTCTAAGGTTGGCGCCCCATTTTTTCTTTTCGGTTAGAATGGGCAAAGCCTCGGGATCGAACGAGGGGGCGATAATCGCCTCGAAAAAGGTGTTCTTACCGGTAATCTCCTCCGCCGTCGCGACATCCAACGGTCGATTCACCGCCAATATCCCGCCGAACGCGGAGACAGGGTCGCCCATCCTAGCGCGAAGAAAGGCATCCGCCAATGTGTCCGCCTCTGCCGCGCCGCATGGATTTGTGTGCTTGACAATCACTGCGGCGGGTCTTTCGGAAAACTCCTTCACTGTTTCGAAAGCCGCGTTGATGTCGAAGATGTTATTGAAGGAAAGCTCTTTCCCGTGAATCTGTTTTGCGTTCCCGACACATGGCTCTATCACATTCGCCTCTTTGTAAAAAGCCGCTTTCTGATGAGGATTCTCTCCATATCGGCAATCCTGCGCCTTCACATATCCGAAACTAATCTCATCCGGGAAAAACGCCTCCTGATTGAACCGTTTGCTCAAAAATCGAGAGATGAGGGAATCATAGCGTGCGGTATGGGAAAACGCCTTGGCGGCGAGTCTGCGCCTGGTTTCCAAAAGGGTCTTTCCTTCGTTATCTTTCATCTCTTGCAGGACAACGGTGTAATCGGCGGGGCTCACCACCACGGTGACGGCATCGTGGTTTTTCGCAGCGGAGCGAACCATGGAGGGACCGCCTATGTCTATGTTCTCAATCGCGTCTTCCAAGTCAACATCCGGATTTGAAATGGTTTTTGCGAATGGATATAGATTCACACACACCAAGTCTATCGGTTTGATGTTATGTTCCTGTATTGTCTTCATATGCTCGGGAATATCACGCCGGGCGAGCAATCCTCCATGAACGGCGGGATGCAGTGTCTTCACCCTTCCATCCAACATCTCAGGAAAATGGGTGACCATCTCCACGCCAATTACGGCAATGCCAGCCTCTCTCAAGGCTTTTGCCGTTCCGCCCGTCGAAACAATCTCCACGCCCATTCCTGATAACTCCCGTACGAAATCCACCACGCCCGTTTTGTCCGATACGCTAATCAACGCACGCTTTATCGCGCTCATCTTTTGCTCCTTTCATACCCTAGAATAATGCGATGTGCTCGGGAATAAAAAAAACGCCCGGACACTCCGCTTTTTATAAAGAGGAAGCCCAGGCGCTCGGCAAATTCGGATGGACGCTCCCTTGGGGTGATCTCCCCTGCTGCGCCAGTGACGCCCATCGTAAAAACTGTTAAAAGGAGTTCATTGCAAAATTCATAACATGAAACGTTCAAAAGCACGTCTGACATTTCATTTCATGGCTTTATCAAGATATTTGCATCTCTCCATATGTATTATGAAGCCGTATTCAACATATG
>JAJZOL010000174.1 GCA_021811565.1 bacterium
GATCTCGGCGTTTCGAATCATGGGGGCCGCTTTTTCCAAAACCTTCATATCAATCAACTCATCACGCTCCATGCCTATATCCTCATATTCTAGTATAGATTCCATATGCCATAATGTCAAGTGGTAAGATATGAATATTTATAAATAGCAATATACCAATCCGATATATCATCTCAAACTGACATCAATGCGGTGCGTGCACGACTCAGATTACGCTCTAGTTGGACGTTTTTTACCTCTTCAGTTGACGTATGGATAATAATCAGATATGATACTATGGCGAATGCATAATGGGTCAGACGCGAAATCCCCTTCTTCTTTCCTCAGGCGCAATCGCACACCTAATTCACTGGAAGCCAACTTGAAATGATCAAGCCTTGTATTTCATCGCCTGCGGTGAATCTCCCTAGGTGCGATGATTTTCCAGGTTACCGACAACAGTTTTGAAAGGAGTTGTTGATTTGTTCAGACAATCGAAAAACGTAGGGTGGCTCATTGTGCCGATGCTTATTGGTTCCATGTTATTGCCACTCCATGCCTTGGCGGTCCCCATCAAACATCATGAGAAAAAGACCGTTGTTAAAAAGGCGAAGCATACTGTTTCATCCGATTCGGATGTGGTGGCGACGGTAAATGGCGAGAAAATCACGCGCGCACAGGTCGTTAACGAGATATTCGCCGCGCAAATGGCGGGATTAAAGGCAACCAATCCGATGTTCAAGGATCGTCAAAGACCTTTCGCAGGATCCGTTGGAGCACTAGTGCTGCTTCGGATGTCGGCAAACGGAGGGAAACCCGTTACCATCAGCCGCGAAGACATCGTGAATTGGCTTTTCAAGGACAAACCTGATGTTCTCTCGTCCACTGTCAACCAAATGATCCAGGAGTGTCTGGTGGAGCAAGCGGCGAAGAAGGAGGGGATCGTTGTTACTCCTGAGCAACTGAAGAATAAGGTCGAATACTATATCGGCATGGCTCGCAACCAGTTTAACATGACAGGAAAGACCGATGCCCAAGTGTTGGCGAGCGTCGGCGCCACACGCTCCTATTTGACACGTTTGGCGAAGATCCAGATGCTGGCGGAGAAGTTGGTTCTAAAGGATATTGAGACGAAGTTGGGACACCCAATCGGACCGGATGATTTTGTAGAGGCGAGTCATATCCTAGTGCCTCTGACACCAAATCCGTTCACTCAGCCGGATGCGAAGAATCCTCCCGCCACGGAGACAAAGGATCAAGAGTATGCAGCCGCGAAAACGAAAATCGATGCGATTCGCGCCGAAATCATGAGCGGTAAAATGACCTTCGAGCAAGCCGCCGAAGCCAATAATCCGGACTCGACACGCGCCAAAGGGGGATCCTTGGGAGTGTTCATGCGAGGCGAAATGGTTCCGTCGTTTGACAAAGTCGTTTTTTCCTTGAAGCAGGGAGAGATCAGCGAACCGGTCAAAACACAATTCGGCTGGCATCTCATCCGCGTGGATAAGATAGGTGAGAATCTCACCCAGGCGCAGAGAGACAAGGCTCTCCAGGAAATGATACAGGGAAGGATTAACGCAAAGATAGCGGAACTTCAAAGCGAGGCGAAAATAACCAACACCGTAAAGCCGCCCGCCGCGCCTACGATGATGATGCCCGCTTCCAACCAATAGTCGCGATCATTCTTTGGAAAAATAATGGTGTTCAAAGATCACGAGGCGCTGTATAATAGAAGTGTATCGAACGATTCCAGATTCTTAATCAAGCGGCGTTTGAGATTTCGACGCAAATGCCGTTCTTTCAGGAAAGACTGGTGTGAATGTGGATTTTTAAAGTGTACTTCGTATAAACGCTATATGGATAGGATGAACCATACCGAAGCTTTTAATGACGTTGGTTTTTTCTTAAATCCGAATGATTGTCTTTGTACACTCGCGCTAAGTACTATTGCATAGTCTGAATAACGTATCGTCTCCAGTCTCGACCGCTGGGGAGAAGTATGGAACGTCTGAACTCAACGTTGCGGGAACGTAATTGTTCAGACGTTCCTATTTCCAAGCGTGAAAGATACGGAAGGAGGAAATGCGATGCTAAGATCCGTAACGAGATCCGGCATCCCTCATGAAAGGGGTGAGATGCAATGAAGGATGTTCCAACACAGCCCGATATTCCAAAGATTGAAAGCGATACTATCGAAGCCTGCAAGAAGGGCGATTCCAAAGGTTGGGATATACTTGTAAAAAGGTATGAGAAGGTCATATTCAAATTCGCTTATTCGTTGTCGCACAATTATGACGATTCAGCGGATATCACCGGCATGACGTTATTGAAAGTGTATGAAAACATACACTCCTTCAGAAGCGACGCCCCGCTTACTTCCTGGCTGTACTGCATTGTGAAAAACATTTATATGGATTTCTATGTGCGTGGAGTTCATCCCTGCCTGTCATTGGATGACGGAAACTTGGATGTGAATCGTATACAAGGAACACCCTTGCAGGAATCCTTTTTATCCCCTGAAGCTGAATCACTTCGTATCGAACGCCATGAGCTTATTCAATCCGCGATTCAACATCTTCCGTATTATCACCGTATTATGATTGAGCTATACCATTCGAATGGCAAAACTTACGAGGAAATCGCAGAAGTGACCGGTCTTTCAATTGGCACCGTGAAATCAAGAATGTATCGCGCCCGACAAATGCTTCGGGAACGTCTGTCCCCTTATAGGGAGATTATTGCTTTAACAACTTAAATGAAGGAGTGAAAATATGAAAGTAGTATGGTTGGGAATTGTAAGCATGGTCGTATTGATTGGCGCAATGTCCGCATCCTATGCGGATAACCCCAATGATGGTATTGTGGCGGTCGGGGGGGAGACAGTTCTGGTATTGCGAGCCGCCGTGGGGAATATGAGCATTCGTCAAAGAGCGAACGACGTGCAAGATCGTCTGGTGACCATTTTGAGTGCGCCTAAACTTGGCATGGCGGATATCGTGAAAGTCAAGTTGCCGGATGGAGAGTACAGGATTAACGTCCATCACAAACTGCTTGTGACGGTTACGAAGGAGGACGCGGCTGTAAACAAAACTACAACCTCGAAATTGGCGCGAATTTGGACGGAAAAGTTGCGCAAGGTTCTTCCTGAGCTCAATGCACGCCCGAATCCCAATAACGAGAAGTGATTCTCATCCGCAGTTTATATCGGCGTCGAGGAACATTGATGTTTCCTTCCGACGCCGATATTTTATTGCAACCTTCTCATTACTCTTCGTGTACGAACATACTTGAGTGGAGTTATATAAGTGAATATCGATTACGGCGAACATGGGTTGACATTCGAAATACCCGATGATGCGAATGTCACAATCCTTGAGCCCACATATCAATCCGCTTTGAGCAATATCTCCCAATCGCTTCGGGAAGCCCTCAAAAATCCCATTGGCGCTCCGCCACTTGGCACCACTGTGAAAGCTTCGGACTATGTCGCAATTGTCTTCAGCGAGTTCACGCGCCCGGTCCCAATCGAGTCATCATCCCGGCAATCTTGGAATCTCTCTCGCACGTTCCCGATTCGCATATTATCCTTTTTAACGCCACCGGGACGCACCGAGGCAATACCCGTGAAGAGTTACTAGAGCTTTTAGGAGAGGATATCGTGGAACGTTTTCGGGTGATACAAAACAACGCTTCCGATAAGTCCTCGCATTTAATGGCGGGAGTGACAAGCTCAGGTGATGAAATATGGCTGCATCGCGAGTTTCTTTCCTGCGATTATCGCATACTCACAGGTGCGATCGAACCACATTTTTTCGCCGGATTCTCAGGAGGAGGGAAAGCGGTGATGCCCGGATTGGCTGGATTGGAGACCATCGAGTTAAATCACAGTTCCCGAAATCTCGATAATCCGAACGCAACTTGGGGTGTCACTCACGGGAATCCTATTTGGGAGGAGATTCAGGAGGCGGCGTTGATGGCGCATCCCGATTTTCTTGTCAACGTTTCCTTGAACAGGGAAAAAGCCATCACGGGGATATTCGCGGGAGATATGAGCAAGGCGCATGCCGCTGGGTGCGAATTCGTCAGAAATACCGTCATGATTCCCGTTAGCGAACCTTTCGATATCGTGATTACTAGCAATTCCGGCTACCCCCTTGATCGCAACCTTTATCAGGCGGTGAAGGGTATGAGCGCAGCGTCAAGGATCGTGACTCCTGGAGGATCCATTATCATCGCCGCCGAATGCCGGGATGGCATCCCAACGGGAAGCCCCTTCGATTATCTCCTTTCCCTTTCAGGATCCCCAAGAAGACTGTTGGAAATGACTGACGATCCTAATTTCCGCCACCCGGAGATGTGGCAGGCGCGGATATTATCCACCATACTGAGGAAGGCGGATATCCATCTTTACACCGAAAGTTTAACGGACACGGAGATTCGCAAAGCGTGGCTCAATCCGTGCCGTAGCATTAAAAGCGCGCTTTCTCAGCTTCGGGAAAAGTATGGTGAAGATGCGCGAATCTGTGTGTTACCCGAGGGTCCCCTTACAGCCCCATATTTATCGAAATTGTAGTGAAATGCATCCGTTGTAATCCAATCGTTCTCCCCGTTTAGTCGGAGAGAGTTTGGTTTCGTTTGCAGTGTTCGTGTGTATTCTCAATAGAAGTCCTGTCGCTTTTTCGAGGCATGCAAGTGTGAGAGCCACCTCCATTGGAGTGTCGATCCCGGGGGAATCGTATAGTGAAGAGGTTTGTGAGTTTTCATTTTCCTCATGGAATAGGCGGCTGAAATGACTGGATGGCATCAGGATACCAATGAGAGTGCGCCAAGGGTCGTGGTAATAGGCGCGGGCTTCGGTGGGCTGAGCGTAGTGAGGGTGTTACGTGGTGAAAATGTGCGTATTACGCTTATCGACAGGAATAATCATCATCTTTTCCAACCTCTCCTTTACCAAGTGGCGACTGCGGGGCTTTCACCTACGGACATCGCCTGCCCGATTCGCAATATCCTTCGGAGGCAAGCAAACACGGATGTGTTGATGGCTGAGGTGGATGGGGTGGATTGGGTTAATCGGTACGTTTTCCTTAAAAAAGATCGAATACCTTACGATTTTTTAGTCATTGCGACAGGTTCTCATTACAACTATTTTGCACATCCGGAATGGGAATCCATTGCGCCGGGGCTGAAAACCATTTCCGACGCCACAACCATACGTCGCAATATTCTATTCAGTTTGGAAAAAGCGGAAATGGAAAGCGATCCTGAAATACGGCGCGCTTTGATGACATTCGTGATTGTGGGAGCAGGGCCGACCGGCGTCGAAATGGCTGGTGCGATCGCAGAGTTAGCCCATCGGACGCTCTTGTTGGATTTTAGACATATCGATCCGAAATCGGTAAGGATTTTGCTCATTGAAGCGGGAGAGAGGATACTTTCAAGTTTTCCTGTAAATCTCTCGGAATCAGCGTCTAAAACGCTATGCAAGCTTGGCGTGGAGGTGCTCACTCATGCGGCGGTATCAAATCTCTCACCTGGCATCGTTGAAATCGGCGAAAGGTCCATATCCTGCGGAACGGTGATATGGGCTGCTGGAATTACGGGTGGCTCCGCGGGACGATGGCTTCAATCGGAAACGGATCGCCTTGGAAGGGTGGTCGTGAAACATGATTTGAGCGTCGAGGGACGTCCGGGCGTGTATGTTATCGGGGACACGGCGCATTTCGAGCAAAACGGGAAAACGTTACCCGGCGTGGCGCAAGTGGCGATTCAACAAGGACACTACGTGGCGCGTCATATCCGAGGGGAGGTAACAAATAATCCAGTCAAAGACCCGTTTCACTATACGGACAAGGGGAATTTGGCAACCGTGGGACGTTCCTTCGCAATAGCGGATTTCGGCAAATACCGTTCGAGCGGTTTTTTGACATGGATCCTTTGGTGGATGATACATATTTGGTATCTGATTGATTTTCAAAGCCGCATTTTAGTGATGGTGCAATGGGCTTGGGCGTATTTCACTTTCAAACGAGGTGCGAGATTGATCACATTCGCCGACTGCGAGGGAGAAAAGGATTTATGACTTTTGAACCGATCCAATGAAACCAAAATCGTAACAGAGAGGAAAAGGTATAATCATAATAAGCGCAGGGTTTATTGGTGTTGGAAACGTAAGATTTTGATCGAACTTGAAAATGATGTGGTGAACGTCATATGATGTTGACGAAAACCTAGGAACAGGTGAGAGGAAGGAAGCATACATTAGATGACTGACGTGAATTACCCGCGCAGGCACACTCGTGCTGTGCGCGTCGGAAATATTGTCATAGGTGGAGGTCGACCGATCGTGGTGCAGTCCATGATCACCGAGGAGACCCATAACGTGCCCGCCGCCGTAAATCAGATTATCGCGATGCACAAGGCGGGTGCGGAACTCGTGAGGGTCACCACGCCCAATCTGCAGGAGGCGAAGTGTCTCAAGGAGATTAAATCCGAACTGAAACGAAAGTATCAGGATGTGCCTCTTGTCGCCGATGTGCATCATCAAGGCGCGGATATCGCAGTGGAAGTGGCGAAATATGTGGATAAGGTGCGGATCAACCCCGGTCTTTTTGTATTTCGCAAACCTTCCTCCAGAACCGAGGACTACTCCCAATCGGAGATCGACGCGGAACTGGAGGCAATAGAAAAAGAGTTAGCCCCCGTTCTTAAGGCTTGCAAGGAGAGCGGTGCTGCAATGAGGATTGGCGTTAACCACGGAAGCCTTGCGGAGCGGCTGACGGTAATGTATGGGGATACCCCGGAGGGAATGGTGGAGAGCGCCATGGAGTATCTGCGAATCTGCGAACGAAATGATTTCAAGGATATCGTCATTTCGTTGAAGGCCAGCAGGGTGCCGATCATGGTGGAGGCGAATCGCCTGATGGTCAAGCGCATGGACGAAGAGGAGATGGATTACCCTCTGCATTTGGGAGTGACGGAGGCGGGCGATGGACAGTATGCGCGCATAAAGTCCACATGTGGAATTGCGACGCTCCTATCCGAAGGGATTGGCGACACCATACGCGTCTCGCTTTCCGAGGATCCGGTAAACGAGCTTCCCGTGTGTTACGATATTCTGCAATCGCTCGGGCTGCGCAAGACGAAGGTGGAGTTTATCGCATGCCCCTCATGCGGACGCACTAAGTTTGATCTACCCACGGTGTTGTATGCGGTGAAAGCCGCCACAAGCCATCTGACGGGATTGGATATCGCCGTGATGGGATGTATCGTCAACGGCCCAGGTGAGATGGCGGATGCGGATTACGGTTACGTGGGCAAGGCGGGAGGAAAAATCTCCCTTTATCGTGGCAAGGAGGAGGTTAAGTCGGGCATCCCTCAGGAGCATGGAGTGGAGGAGTTGATCTCCTTGATAAAATCGGATGGGAAATGGGTGGAACCTCCCTCGGATTGGAATGCGAACGCTGGTCCGAAGCATTACGCGAATCGCATTGAAGTGGATATGAGGAGGTAATCACGCATTCATGCGACATCTTCGTTCATCTGTCTTGGAATCTCTTTGACATATGAAAAAGTTGACTGTGCTTTTGCTATCCGCCTTCCTTGAAATTGGTGGGGACGCGATGGTGCGATTGGGCTTAAGGTCATTCCGGATAGTTGCATTCGTCGTAGGCGCTGCGTTGCTATTCGCCTATGGATTGCTGGTTAACAGCACAAGATTAGATTTCGGGAGACTCATGGGGGCTTACATTGCGGTCTTTTTCGTTGTCTCTCAAATCCTATCATATTTCATCTTTCACGAGCATTTGCGCCCCGCCATATGGGTTGGAGGCGCATTTATAGTGGCGGGAGGCGTCATTCTGACGCTCTGGAAATAGGTTGCAAGAATCAATATCTTTCCAGCCAATGGAATGAAAGGCGGAAATCCCCATGACGATTCCCACGGATTACGAAGAGCGTGTCTACGCGGGCGTGCTTGGCAAAATCATAGGCGTATATCTTGGACGACCCTTCGAAGGATGGTCGCACGCGGATATATCAAAGAGACTCGGAGATGTGTATTATTATAAGCACGAGGAAATCGGCGTTCCTCTTATTGTCACGGATGATGACATTTCCGGAACTTTCACCTTTCTGCGTGCGCTTGAAGATAATGGATACCCCCCTGAAATATCCCCTGAATGGATCGGCGATGCATGGCTTAACTATATAATAGAGAACCGAACCATACTATGGTGGGGCGGCATGGGAAACTCCACCGAGCATACCGCGTTCCTTCGCCTGAAAAGCGGCATACGTCCTCCTTTAAGTGGATCCATCGGTTTAAACGGCAAAGTGGTGGCGGAGCAGATTGGGGCGCAGATTTTCATTGACGGATGGGGATTGGTCGCCCCCGGCGACCCCGCAAAGGCTTCGGAGTTGGCGAGATGCGCCGCCAGTGTATCACATGACGGAGAGGCGATTTACGGGGCGCAGGTTGTCGCCGCGCTTGTGTCTGCTGGGTTTATCGAAAAGGATATCGATAAGTTGATTGACACTGCGGTTTCATTCATACCGAGGGATTGTCTGATACGTCGGATGATTGATGACATTAGGGAATGGGCGGGAGAAAATGATGATTGGCGCGTGAATCGAACCAAATTGGAGCGGCAGTTCGGATACGAGACTTACGGGGGTGGGTGTCATATTATCCCCAACCACGGATTGGTGATATTAAGTCTGCTCCATTCCCGTGGAAGTTTTCAAAGGGCTTTGATGATTGTGAACACATGTGGATGGGATACCGATTGCAATAGCGGTAATGTGGGATGCATTATGGGGGTTAGAGGCGGCTTAAGCGGCATTGACGAGGGAGCAGATTTTCGCACCCCTGTGGCGGATCGTCTTTATCTCTCCACTGCGGACGGGGGGCGAGGGATCACGGACGCCCTAAGCGAAGCGATTCGCATTTCGCGCGCCGGAAGAGTGATTGCAGGCGATCCGGCACCGCCCCCGAAGAATGACGCGCGATTTCATTTTTGCATGTCTGGTTCGGTGCAGGGGTTCCGGAGCGAGGATTCGCCGGAATGCCGGGGCGTACTGGATATCGTGAATATCAACGGCCATAGCCGCTTGGGCGAGCGTTCTCTTGCCTTGAGATATCATGGTTTGGCGCATGGCAGAGTGGCTCGCGCTTTCACCCCCACGTTTATCCCCCCTGACGCAATCAATATGGGCGGTTACGGTGTGTTCGCATGCCCCACAATCTATCCGAATCAAGTTGTTAACGCCTCGCTTGAAGCGGATGCTTCGAACGATTCCCCAGTTCAGTGCCGTCTCTATATCCGGTGCTATCAATCCGATGGTGAGCTAAAGCGTTTTTACGGATCATCTGAACATTTCGCCCCCGGATATGTAAACTCGCTTGAATGGAGGATACCGGATATGGGCGGGGACCCCATCGCGGAGATCGGAGTCGAGATATCGTCCGAAACAGGTTCGAACGGAGCCGTCTATCTGGATTATCTCACATGGGCTGGAGAACCGGACGTCACTTACGGTAAAGGCGGAAAAGGCATAACGCATCGCAAGGCTTGGGTGGACGGGCTGGATCACTTCGAAACATGGGATGGATTTCGCATCTGCCAGGATCGCGGAAGAGGGATGGCTTCGCATGGAACATGGGATTGGCGTAATTACACCGTGGATATTCTGATAACCCCCCATTTGGCGAAAGCGACCGGCGTCGCGGCGCGAGTGCAAGGAATGACCAGGTACTACGCCCTTCTTTTCACAAACGATGGCAAGTTGCGATTGGTCCGCTTCCTGAATACTGAAACGATTTTGGCGGAAACGGATTATCCCTTGAAACTGGATGTGACCAGGCTTCTTTCCTTGACCGTGGATGGCAATGTGTTAGCGGGGCGCGTGGATGGCGAGACCATTCTTCAGGCGAAGGATACCTCTTTAACCTGCGGCGCCATTGGGTTGGTGATGGAGGAGGGACGGGCGGACATCGAGAAAGTACGCGTATATCCCTGCAATTAAGGAGTTTCAAACATATTGGATCGTTGGGAGAATTAGGATAGCCAATGGAGTGATATCGTAATTTATTGAAAATATATCATGGATATATTGGCGTATACACAACTGAATTTCGATAGTTGAGTCATAAT
>JAJZOL010000196.1 GCA_021811565.1 bacterium
TCAATGAAATTGTAGGACATGGAATCACCTCGAATGGCGCAATGAATGATTATCAACTCATATCATATTATACCCGGCAAGCCGTATTATATGGCAATTATAGCATTTGATTTATGCAACAGGCTCCCGTATAGGATTCAAAGTATCCGTGCAGGGGAAGTCATGAGAGGCAAGGAGTTATCGGGTATCCTTAGATAAATCAAAGGCTATGCGTGACTAGCAAGCTCAAAGAGAGAATTATAACCACGTTCATTTTTGAGGCAACCTCATCGGGTTGACATGAAAGGCGAGCATATGAGCGACAAAATCTCACGCCGCGACTTTGTCAAGGCGGCGGCGATCACTCCAATCTTTTTTCAAACCATTAGTTTCCTCCCCGAAACCCAGGCGGGGAATGCACTTCCGGTAAAGTTCTCTCATCCGGATATCATCCATTACGATCATCAGTGCTTCACCATTCACGGCCACGATCTCTACCTATTCAGCAGTTGCTTCCACTACTTCCGATGTGCGCGTCCCTTATGGGGCGACAGGCTGGATAAGATCAAGGGAGCGGGATTCAATGCCGTGGAGACCTACACCGCCTGGAACTGGCATCAGCAGGAGCCCCCGGGAACTCCTCGTGGCAAGGCGGACATGGAGCCTTTCGATGCGTTTCTCACCGAGTGCGCCGATAGAGGGCTGTATGTGATTGTGAGACCAGGCCCCTACATTTGCGCGGAATGGAACGGCGGAGGATTTCCATCCTGGCTGGCGCATCATCATATTCAGTATCGCACCGACAGCCCGGCGAATGAGAAATGGTCGAGTTACTGGTACGACACCGTCCTTCCCGTCGTTCGCAAGCATCTCATCACCAAAGGCGGAAATGTCATATTGGTGCAACTTGAGAACGAGTATCAATTCAGCGGATTGCCCAAAAGAGTGGAATCGAACTATATAAAATCGCTCTACAAGGATGCCAAACGCAATCTCATCGATGTCCCGCTCATCACCTGTTGGACTTCCGTGGCAAGGGATAAGAGCGATCCCATCATGTCTCAAATACTGGATGCATGCAACTTTTATCCGGGATGGAACATCGACAGCACGCTCGGATCCATCGAAGCCATGCTATCACAGGAACCGAACTCCCCCGGAATGATCACGGAATTGCAGGGGGGCTGGTTCTCGAGCGTCGGCGGAGGCGCCCTCCGAGACACCGCAAACTACGGTCCTGATCAGATCAACGCCCTCACCAAGTACATTATGGCGCATGGAGTCGCCGCTTCCAGTTACTACATGGGATACGGTGGCACGAATTACGGCTATTGGGGCTCCCCAGGACGCACAACCTCCTACGATTACACCGCGCCCATTGCGGAGCCAGGAGGTTTATGGGACAAAACACGCGCAGTGAAACTCATCGGGGATTTCGTGAGGATTGCGGGACCGCTCTTTGTTCGGTCAAAACCGGTTGACGGAGGGGTGAACGTCACGGATACGGAAGTGGAATCGCTTCTGCGTCAAAACGGCAAAACGGGGTTCCTGTTCCTTCGCAACATGCAGGAACAGCCTCGAACCATCACCTGCCAAGTGACTTTGGATGGGCAAGCCCCCATATCGCTTTCCGTGCCCATGAGCGAGCGTGACGCGCGCTTCCTTGCATTCAATCTGCCGATGGCGGGCACGACGATGGAACTCGCCAACCTGGAGATCGCCGAGGCGGTGCGCATGGCGGACACGCCGATTGTGGTGGCTTACGGCAATGTTGGAGACATCGCGACGCTGTCGTTTAATGGCTCGGCGGTGAATGGCGTGATTGCGGAAAAAGATGACATTCAATCCTCCAACGATATGATCACCGCTCTCGTTTCAAGGGAGCGAGCGGGAAAAACCAGAGCCTTCGAGGTTGATGGTCAACCCGTTGTGATTATTTCCGATTCCTATTTCATGAGAGACGTAAGCCCCAAATCGCAAAAATCGGGCAATCTGACCTTGGATGTGGAGACTCTGCCTGGCGTTAACAACTTCGTTATCCTCACTCCTCGCTCCGTCAAAACGCTGCGCATTAACGGGGAGGCGATTGAGTTGCAAAAGGAGAGTGTGAATAACGTGGATGTGACGCGTTTCGTGCATCACGCCCCGGATTTCCCCTTTGATTCCGTGGATATTCATGAGGTGAGGATACGCAGGGAATCCCAAGCCCCCTCGGTCAAGATGTCGGCAGTCACGAATGACACTGACGGAGGGTACAACTCCCTGGATAGAATGGGGCATTACGCTTTCGGTTACACCGTTTACAAGGGGGAACTGCCGCCTGTCTCCAAACAGGGCGATTTGGAATTCGTCTTTTACGACTCCGATTGGCATGCAACCTATATCGACGGCAAATGGATCCATGAATTGAGCGGAACCTCAGCCACACAGTCCGTGTCACCGAACCAAATCGGATTGGATATGAGCAAAGCCCATACGATTGAGATTCTTTACGAGAATGAAGGGCGTCCAAACGGCGGATACATGGAGCAGGAAAAAGGGCTTAATTCGATTCGCGTATCCACCGGCCAAAATCAAATACAAGGCTGGAAACTCTCCCCCCAACGCGCGGGTGCGTTGGGCGCAAACCCGCCTGAAGCCCAACCGGATTATGACGACAGCGGTTGGACTCCCGTCGAGGTCGGTCATGGCACGCAACCTTTCTTTAACGGCGGGAATGTCAACGGCTGGTTCCGTGTTCACCTGAATATCACTCAAGAGCAGTATGATATCAAATCCCTGCACCTTAGGTTCGGAGGGGTGGATGATAACGGTGTCGTCTTCGTAAACGGACACAAGGTGGTGTCACACCAAGGCTGGAACATGCCTTTTAACGCCCCGCTTCATCCCTACGTGAAGCCTGGCGATAATGTGATCGCGGTCTACGTACAAAATGTGGATGGTCCGGGGGGGATATGGCAGCCTGTGGAGTTACAGGGAAACGGTTCCGAAGACCATTTGGCGAAGATGACCTTTCATCCCAAACTCGCAGGGGAGATCGCGGGATGGCATATGCCCCACTTCGATGACAGCGAATGGTCCTCTCAGCAAGTGGTGAATGTAAGCGGACCGAATGAAATTACATGGTGCCGGGCGGAGTTTCATCTCCCCGATACGAAGGGGTGGGACGTGAGATGGTCTCTGGAAATGCATGCTACGTGCAACGCACAGATATGGGTGAATGGGATTCTGGTGGGAAGATTTTTCCCCGAGGGACCTCAGACGCAATTTTATCTCCCAAGCTGCTGGCTGAAGGTCGGCGAGGAACCCAATTCCCTTGTGATCGTGATGCGTCCAAGCAAGGATGGAACCACCTCGCCCTCCATCTCCTCCTTGAAGGTGTCTGCTTATACCGAGTATTCGCCAAAGGTGGATCGTATGGAGTTGGAGATGTAACACTTACGGAATGCCGAAGGATGAAGATCGGGATTTAACGACACGAGGTATATAGCGGCCCATCATCGCGTCATAAATCAATAAAGTCTATGACTACAATTTCGATTATAAATAGAGGTAATTGCAAAATTCAGAAAATGAGGCTATTATCGCTCATTTCACACTCGGCTAAATACCTTCAAACGAATTTTGCAATTACCTGAATATTATTTCATGATGGAATAGAGGGTGCAAATGTCGAATATATTATGGTGAAAATACGTCTATCACTCTATTCATCATGCAATCCGGACACCAAGGTGGATTCCGCCGCAGTTGATAACTGCGGCGGAATGTTTTTATGTCCTGATTTGATGCTTCTCACCTCTCATCCCTAATAAGCCGACAATTTCCTTCACGGCCCCCACTTGAATTGTTGGCGCCATTCTCAGTATCTGAGCGAGCTACTTGAGATGAACCTGACGGACGACGTTTGTGCGGATGACCTTTCAAATTTGTAAGGTTACGCAGGAATTGAGTTGTTCATGTCCGTGATCAATCATTCCATTGATGAGGATTTATAGTGTTTCTGGAGTGTTGGGGATTGAACATTTCTTCCACGCACTTCCATACGCGAATGGCCGGAGCATTACCACAACGACGAGGAGTTTGGCAAATACAGCTACGGCTACGCCTTTATCCCTTAATCCAATAGATGCTCTGAACGGTTTGCGTAAGCACAATCGGCGTTTTTCGAGCGGTGCCTATGTTCTGATTAAAAGACGCGTAGGTTGGTGCGTTAGTCGCGCTATATTGGAGATTGAAGCAACATTCATGGAGATGCAGAAGTTCATGAATAATTGGGCTGTTACAAGAAATTCGAAAACTATTCGGATCTGACGATGCGCTGGAGGAGACGGAAAGGAGCTATTAGAGGTTGTGCACGAGGAGGTTCATAGGGTTCCGAATGAGGAATGAATATCCATGGACGAAGGACGCGCGAGGATGAATCCGGAAGAAGGTGTTAGTCGCCTGTGCATCCGGATTATTGATTCGTAAATCGAACAAATCAAACTGGAACCGTCATGGATGGAGGTGAACGAAAGGGATAATGCGCCCCATGATCATGGAAGGATCGAAAGGACCGTTTTGAAGGTCTGAATCACTCCATTCCTTTGTAAAATCGGGGTGAAACCGCTAAGACAGTTTTTTTAGATGGTCAAAAACGTTGGAATCCCGGACTTTAAAAGGACTGCCGGGGTTTTCCGTCGAGTATTAAGAATAATAGGAAAAACTCTTTCGGAATCATATGAATATGGTATAATCGCCAATAAATGTCCGATAATATTACATTCGAGATATCCTCGAGGTTCATAAATGCGAGAAAGCAATAACCGGAACGAAGGGCACAGGAAACGGCTTCGCGACAGATTTATGAAATCCGGACTGGAAGGTTTCGCCGATTACGAAGTGGTGGAACTCCTTTTAACCCTCGCCATACCCCGATCGGACGTAAAAGGAATCGCCAAAGACCTTATTTCCCGTTTCAAAAACCTTGCAGGCATACTGGACGCCCCTGTCGAGGAGATTTCCAAAATCGATGGCGTGGGCAATGTCACCCCTGTGGCGCTTAAGATTATCAAAGATGCGGCGACCCTTTACCTTCAGCAATGCGCGGAATCCCAGGACATTCGAAAGGATGAGAACAATCTGCGGAATTCTTTGATCATGAGAATAGGCTCATTGAAAAATGAAGTCTTTGAAATCGCCTATCTTGATTCAAATTATCAGGTTCAAAACGAGGGTTTCGAGCGTTTGGAGGAGGGCGTTATTGATCGCGCCGCGATATACCCTAGAAAGGTTATCGAATCGGCTTTAAAGCGCAACGCCTATTCCATTGTCATCGCACACAATCATCCGAACGGAGATGGCTCCCCTTCCGAGCAGGATAAGCTGATCACAAGAGCCATCGCGCTCGCCGCCGAAACGGTGAATCTGAGGATATATGACCATTTCATCGTCACCGTAACTTCCTGTTTTAGCTTTCGACAAGCTGGTTTGTTATGACGATTGCGGAAGAAATCCTTAAATATTATCCCAACGTGTCCAATCAGCAAAGGGAAATCATCGGGCATGCGGAAGGTCCTTTGCTGGTCATAGCGGGTCCCGGATCGGGAAAAACATACAGTCTTGTCTTACGAACGCTTAACCTCCTACTAACCGGCAAGGCGGAGCCAAGGCAAATCCTCCTTTGCACTTTCACGGACAAGGCTGCATTGGAGATGAGGGACAGGTTGGTAAAAGAATCTAAAAAAGTGGGGTGTAAAATTGACCTCTCTGAACTGACCATATCCACCATACATGGTTTCTGCAACTTCATCCTCACAAAATATCGGCATCACACGCATCTGGGGCACGACTTCGAAACGCTTGACGACTTCACCCAATTTCTGTTCCTCCATGAGCACCTCAAAGAAATCACCGGCAGTTATGAGTATGGCTGTTATCTCGGAAAATGGACGAGTCAATTTCGGGCTATCAATGGACTCAAGCAATATTTCAATAAAATAACGGAAGAGATGGTTAGCCCGGAAAGTCTCAAGGCTTCCGACGATCCTTTTTTGGTGGAACTAGGAATCGCTTACGAGCGATATGAGGCAATTCTGAAAAACAGCAATCGTGTGGATTTCGCCCACCTTCAAAAATATTTTTATGATCTCCTGAACACCTCCGCCGCCAAAAGTGAAATTGAGGGGATTCGTTACGTTCAGGTTGACGAATATCAGGACACCAACTACATTCAAGAGCACTTGCTTCTCAAGCTTACCGAGAAAAGCCGCAACCTGTGCGTGGTGGGGGACGAGGATCAAAGTCTGTATCGCTTTCGCGGAGCGACCGTGCGGAACATTCTGGAATTCCCGCAACGTTTTCCCGAATGCAGAGTGATAAAACTCACCACCAATTACCGTTCTCATCCCGATATCATTGAACGATACGACCGCTGGATGGGTGCGGGAACTTGGACCTCGAAGGACGGGCGTTCCTTCCGATATGATAAATCGATTAGTGCGAATGACAAAATCAAACATGCTTCGTACCCATCCGTTTTCTGTATCTGGGGCAAGAATCAGGAGGATGAGACGCAACGATTCGCGCATATGGTCGAATATCTGAAAAATCACGAAATCATAGAGGATTACAGCCAGGTAGCCCTTCTTTTATATAGTGTTCGGTATGAGCATAGCGGACCCTACATCGAAGCCTTGCAGAGAAAGGGGATCCCCTATTATTGCCCTCGCGCGCGCGCCTTTTTCGAAATCCCGGAAGTGCGTTACATGATTGGGTGTTACGCGCTGATTTTCGGATGGCATGGCCGGAATCGCGGATATGCGCACGGCAGGACGGAGAGTTACGTTGACGACGCTTTGATGGAGCTCGCGAAAAATTTCAGTTCTTCTTGCGAATTGAGCATGAACTTGAAAAAGTGGAGCAATCAGATCGATAAATTGCAAGTAGGGCAAACGCTTGATATGCGCCCCGTTGACTATCTCTATCGCCTTTTGGCTCTTGAACCCTTCAAGAGAACGATTTCTGATGAAAACATAGCCCGCAATTTAGCCATATTGTCTAAGCTGTTGGATCATTTCCAGATATATTATCATTATCCGGTCATCACATACTCCAACAAAGATTATCTGCGGTTACATCTCTTCCAGAGTTTCCTGTACATGCTTCTCGATGACGGGGTAAATGAATATGAAGACGATTACGATCCCTTCCCAAAGGGGCATGTTCAGATAATGACCATCCATCAGGCAAAGGGTCTCGAATTCCCGGTAGTCGTTGTTGGATCGCTGCATAATATGATAAGCAGCGCCAAGGAAGCGGACACGACCCTGAGTCGGTTTTATCATCGTCCTCCATTCGAGCCGGAGCATCTCATCACCTATTTTGACAGGATGCGGTTGTACTACGTGGCTTTTTCACGCCCTCAAAACCTATTGGTGCTCACCTCTCACAAGGAACCCAAGGATCATCTCGCAAGGATATGGGAGGGATTGCCGCAATGGCCCTACATTCCCAACCTGGAGGCTCTGGAAAAACAGCGTTTCGGATCCTCAAAAAGAGCAAGATTAAAGAAAACCTACAGCTTCACAGGCGATCTTAGAGTCTACGAAACATGCCCACGCCAGTATCAGTTCTTCAGGGAATACTCTTACGTCCCCTCCAAGTCATCGATTATTTTCTTCGGATTGCTTGTGCATCAAACCATCGAGGAGATACACCGGCTTGTCCTGGAGGATGAAATCGACAATCTCAACGAAGATCGCATACGCGAACTGTTTGAGCGCACATACAATTTTCTAAAGCTTTCGAATATTCGTCCCATCGCGGAAGCCGCCAAAAAAGCCGCATTCAAGCAGGTCATGGACTATTTCCATCAAAACAGGTTGGAGATGCGGCGCATCATTCAAACCGAGGTGGACGTATCCTTGGAGAAGGAGGATTATGTCCTATCAGGTAAGTTGGACTTGCTGTTGGGCGGTGACGGGAAGCTGGAGCTGCTCGATTTTAAAACCGCGCCACGCCCGAAAAACAACCCGGAGCTTGTCGAAGCCTACATGCGCCAGCTATGCACCTACGCGCATATTTTGGAGAAACGGTACGGAAAGCGAGCGGACAGGATGATGATCTATTGGACCTCGGAGCCGGATCGCAAGGACGCCCTGATGGTCATGGATTACGATCCGGAAAGCGTGAATAACGCGGGGGCTCATTTCGACGAAGTGGTCGCACGCATAGAAGCGAAAAAGTTTGACGTCCTCGCCGCCCCGGGCATGGAGATATGCGAGCAATGCGACCTCATTGAGTTATGCAGGACGGATGGGACGATATCCGGCGCAAAAAAATGAATTCCGCGCCGTGCAATCCATGACGAGCGGTTGCAAGGCTCTCTCATTAAGAGAACAAAATATCCAATCCGATTTAAAATAGGGAGTTTTAAAGCATGGCGAAGATCGAAGTCACCAAGACCGAACTGGTGTGGCCCGGCAAGTACAACGAGGACGGCACGCTGAAGGAAGTGCCGCGCATAAGCTTGCCATTCCAGGTAATCGAGACCGTCAACGAGAGCCGCGCCACGCGCGAGGCGAAGAAGGAGCGCGAGAAAGCACCCACCCTCTTCGACATCTACGAGGGCAATGAGGGCGATACATTCGAGGAGGGCTGGCGCAACAAGCTCATCTGGGGCGACAACCTGCTTGTGATGGGATCGCTGCTGGAGAAGTTCGCGGGAAAAATCGACCTCATCTACATCGATCCGCCGTTTGCGACAGGGGCGGACTTCGCGTTCAAGACGGAAGTTGGTGAATCCGGTGAAGAGATCACGAAGGAGCAGTCCGCCCTTGAAGAGAAGGCCTACCGCGACACTTGGGGGAGCGGCATCAGCAGCTATTTGGAGATGGTGCGTATCCGATTGAGTCTGATGCGCGACTTGTTGAGCCCTAAAGGTTCGATCTACGTCCATCTCGATGCCACGGTCGGGCATTACGTGAAAGCCCTGATGGATGAAGTGTTCGGCGTGGATTCGTTCCAGCGCGAAGTCGTCTGGCGGATAGGCTGGATCTCCGGCTACAAGAGCGTTGCCAAGAACTGGATCCGGAATCACGACACGATCCTCTTCTACGTAAAGACACCTGGCGACTTCACCTTCAACAAGGAGTACGTGCCTTACCCACCTGGTTACGAGAGAAGAGGTGGAGCCGAGTCCGGCGGTAAGGGCTACCCCATCGAGGATGTGTGGAACGCGAATCCTTTTGAGTTTGAACTCAAGGGCGAAGAGTCGCTCGATTCGATCCAGATTAAGAGCTTCTCGCAAGAGAAAACGGGGTATGCCACTCAGAAGAACGAGAGTGTCCTTGGCCGTATCCTGAGAGCGTCCTCAAACGAGGGCGACGTGGTCGCAGACTTCTTCTGCGGCTCCGGCACGACCCTCGCTGTCGCCGAGAAACTGGGCCGCCGCTGGATCGGCTGCGATCTCGGGCGGTGGGCGATCCATGTCACCCGTAAGCGGTTGCTGGGCATCGAGAACTGCAAGCCCTTCGAGGTGCTAAACCTCGGCAAGTACGAGCGTCAGTACTGGCAGGGCGTGACCTTCGGCGAGACGGAAGGACAAGTCGCTCACCGAGCAGGCACTCTACGAGTACCTCGCTTTCATCCTCAAGCTATACGGCGCACAGCCGGTGGCGGGTATGACGCACCTGCACGGCAAGAAGGGAAAGGCCATGATCCACATCGGCGCGGTGGACGCGCCGGTGACCATCGCCGAGATCGATGCGGCGGTGGACGAGTGTGCTGCCCTCAAGCAGACCGAACTCCACGTCCTCGGCTGGGAGTGGGAGATGGGTCTCTATGATCTGATGGTAGAGGCGGCAAGGAAGAAGGGCGTCAAGCTCCTGCTCCTGCAAATCCCGCGCGAGGTGATGGAGCAGCAGGCCGCCGCCAAGGGCGACGTGCGCTTCTTCGAACTGGCGTACCTTGAGGCCGAGATCAAGCAGCCGAAGAAGCTCACCGCGCAGGTGGTGCTCAAGGACTTCGTCATCCCCAACACCGAGCTGATCCCCCATGACGTCCGAGATAAGGTGAAGAAGTGGTCGGACTACATCGATTACTGGGCG
>JAJZOL010000198.1 GCA_021811565.1 bacterium
TCTATGCGGTTCTTTACGCACCCGCATATCGCGAGAGGTATTCCCAATTCCTGCAGAGTGACTTCCCTCGCATTCCTTTCACGGCGGATGTCGAACTCTTTGAGGAGATTGCTGGGCTTGGCGAACGATTGACGGCGCTGCACCTTCTGAAATCGCCGGAATTGGATACGCCAGCCTGCAAGTTCGAGGGGAAAGGGGATAACCGCATCGCCAAAGGATCAAAGGACGGCTTACGCTACGATCCGGATGAGCGGCGCGTAAGCATTAACGCGACGCAATACTTTTCACCCGTGCCGCAAGAGGCGTGGGAATATAATGTTGGCGCCTATCAGGTTTGCGAGAAGTGGCTGAAGGATCGGCGGGAGCGCCGACTTGAACTGGAGGATATCCGAACTTACCTTCGAATTGTAACCGCGCTATCCCGAACCTTGGAAATCCAAAAGATTTTGGATATACTGTATGAACGGGTTGAGGGAGATAATATAAGCTTTCAATGATTTCTCTGACTAATGGTGGGGCGAAGTCTTTCCGGTATGATTCGGAACGGCGGTTATTCTTCATCATGATGGCGGTGAATGTCATAATTTCCCTTCCGGCGTATCACCTTAAAACCCGGATACAACAACGTCCTTCCCATCCTCTTGATATCCATGTTGGGTAAACTTGTCACACCATACTTCAATCCTTTGAATATCCTGTTTCCCCTTCCGCAGTTACTGCAAACTCCTTTTTCAATATCGTCAGTTCGGATTTTGGCAAGGAATCAATCTCAGATTTCGGTACGCTTTCTCTCAATAACCATAAAATAGTTGGGTTGATATCCTACAGCAAACGACGAAACTTGACAAGATACAAGCCTCTGCGGTATTTTACTCTATAAGCGAGTGAGCGTACATAAAAATAAGTCTATGTTGATCATAGGGGCTGATAGTTTTTTGTTGGGAATGATACTTGAACATAGGTAGATAGGTCTTCTATAAACTGGAGGAGAGAGAAAAACTGCCAATGCTTTATGTTGTAATGCAATAACGCCTTTATGTGGATGAATCTGAGATATTGATATATGGTAGGGTTAGTTAGCATGGATAGAGAACCGAATTAGATGATGTCGATCACATCATTTGCGCAACCAGTATGTCATCCTTTAAAGTTAGAGAGTAGTTTCCGATTTCCCCGATGGATAGTCCGGTAAGTTTCTTCGGTCCCTCCCATTCACATTACAGAATGACAAATGAGATGTAGAAAGCTTGATTCAAAAATTACTCGAATCCAGCGCATTTTAAGAAAGGCAAGAATTATGGGATTTCGTCCAGAATTGCAAAATTGTGCAATGGAGATATTGACCAGTGCCAAGGCGCGTGCGAAAGCTCTCAAGGACGAGGCAAACGAAGCCGCCCGGATTGAGAAAATATTGGAAGATTTGCATTTATTCATGATAAATGACTGGCCACTCCACATTATCGACCTTCTATCCCGTGAGAGTGCTAAGCTAAAAGCTATTAATACCAATATGCACACAGCAATTCAATTCATCGAGGAAGTTGATCTTGATGCAAAAGAAAAAGCCGATGCTATCAAACGGCGCTACCCTACATACCTCGAACAGGCGTGTCAATATGCCGGATTGGCATTGGACCCAGAAAGCCGACACCCTACGTACCATCTGGAGCAACAGTTCTTTCAACTGAAGGTGGATGAACAGAAATGGATTGCCAATATCTCCGATCACGAAGGTCGCCTTGCGGTTTTACCGGCAGACGTAGGAGCTGTCGTCGAAGTCCTGCAAAGAGAACGGAAACGGATATTCGATAGACCGTTCATTGGTCCCAAATTCCTTAAGCGTCTCCATTCACAGTATATGGCTATTGTGAAGATGAACAAGTTAGTTATCGGAACCAGCATACCGATTCGACAAATCATTCGCCGCTTGGAAAAGAATACCAAAGGATTCCGATCGGATGAATTCCTGATGGATCTATCCCGCCTAATCGAGCAAGGAACGATGGAAATTGATGGATATCGATTGGACCTTCAACAGACCAAAGACATAAAACAGGGCATATTACTCCATGGTATTGCAGGTCGTGGGTACATCGGTTTCATCCTATTCAGAAAGGTCTAATATGGACACACAAAGTGAAGCAATGCAAGTAGTGGAATCGCTTCGCAAGGGAATTCCGCCCCAACGCAACGTTTATCTCTATTCGGTGGGTAATGAGAAACTCATTGACGGCATTAAGAAGTATCACCTTAGCGGCATAGGAGATCGGGGCATCATCCGGTTCCTGAGCGGTTCTTGGGGTGCAGGCAAGACGCATTTCTTCCGTATCCTACGTGAGATCGCATTTCAATACGATTGTCTCGTGTCCAACGTAGAGCTTGACTTGAACAGTGCAGCACTCAACAAGTTCGAAAAGGTCTTTTCTGCTATCGTTTCTCATATTCTAACTCCCAACTACTACTCAGAAAATACCATCGATGAATCTGCTCCATTCGGGACTGTTTTGCGCGAATCACTTGCATACCTTGCAACAGGCACCAAGTCAATTATCAATGAAGTCACTTACGATCAATATACGCAAGCATCGGAACTTCTAATGAGTAACCATGCTATCGACATCGACTTCAAGAAGATGGTGCAACATTACTGGCATACCTTCCTACCTGAATCAACCGATCCCCTTATTGTGGAACAAACCCGAGGCGAGATTCTCCAATGGTTCTCTGGTGTAGGAACGATCAGCCAATATCGCAAGCGGTTTAATGTTAGTAAAATGGTGAGCAAGGACAATGCTAAACTCATGCTCCAATCGCTAGCCGGTTTTGTACGCTCAGCGGGTTATCGCGGACTTGTAATACTATTTGACGAAGCGGAGCAAGCTTATTCGGTCATGCGAAAATCGGCACTACGTGATGCACAAAACAACTTGCTTTCGCTTATCAATAATATCGAGTCTTTGAGTGGACTTTTTCTAATTTACGCCACGACGCCGGATTTCTACACTGATCCCAAACACGGTATCGTTATTTATGGTGCCTTATCCGGGCGTATCGGTCAGCCGGAATATCGGTCTCCTAGAGCGTTGGACACAATATGGAATTTGGATGCAGTAGAAACGAGTTTGACGGATTATCAGGCAGCAGCAATGAAGATTCGCACGATTTATGCAAATGCGTTCCCTGAGATTCAGGAAACCCTACCAACTGAAGCTGCTATTCAGGCAACTGTGACGGAATTATTCCACATTCACCCCAAGATGGCGGCAATTCGCTTCTGGAGGCTTCTGGTAAGTGCCGTGATCACAGACCTTGACGATCACCTTGAAGGCGAAATACGAAATACTGAAAAACTCTATGATGACGTGATGTCTCGCCTGAAAGAGGATTGAGTATGGACATCGTTGAGGCAAGGCGAATCATCGAATCGTTGAGAAAAGGCATTCCGCCAGATGGGTTTATCCGTCATTTCACCGTTGGGCGGGCATCAGAAATTACCCAGTTAACAGAGAGGCTGGACGATGTTATACATAATGCATTGTTGCTGAAGGCAAATTACGGGGCGGGAAAGACGCACATCTTACGATTCATCCGAGAAAGTGCACTTGAAAAGAATTACGCAGTGAGCTCGGTAACACTTGATTGCAAAGGTGAAGTCCGTTTCAACCGCATGGATCAGGTCTTAGGTGCGATCTGCCGCAATATAGAAATCCCTGGCTTTTCTAGTCAGAAGGGCATCCGCACAGTGTTCAACTTCGTAAGCGAAAAGTTGGAATGTGCGTCGGATGGCCAAAATAACACATTCTGGCAGGAACTCACCAATAACGGACGATGGGATATCTCGGATGTATTAGATTCACCAGCGTTGTTTGTTGCAATAAGAGCGTGGGCATGGGGTAATTCAAAAGTAGAAGATCGAATCGAGGATTGGTTTTTACAGCCTTGGCTCTATTATAATCAAATAGGTCTTCTTTATTCTGATCTTATCTTGTCTCTACGGCGATTCTTCATTGATCCGCGTCCGAAGAGGCAGTTTTATTCCGATGGCGTATTTTTGTTCCATACTCAGGGCTATATTCAAAGCTGGTCAGCCCTACGTGGCATTCAACGTCTTTTGTGCGCGTCGGGGCTTAAAGGACTGGTTTTATTGTTTGACGAATTTGAGGATGTTGTAACAAATCTGAGAAATATTACCTATCAGGAATCAGCATTCTGGAACCTGTTCCAGTTCTATGCTGGAAAACAGTTCCCTGGTTTATCCTTTTTCGCCGTCACGCCTGAATTTGTTAACAAGTGCATAACATTGTTTTTAAACAAGGGGCGATACGAATCTAACTATCAAGCACTTGTAAAAACAATCCCCACATTCCAGATGACACCGCTTGATGTGGAAGAGCTGGAAGAACTTGCCATGCGCATTATGGAAACGCATGGAATCGCTTATGATTGGATACCAGATAATGTATTTTGTAGCTCGATACTTGATGAGATCGTATGTAAGGCTGCTTCCGCACAAATTCAAGACAGAGCACGCCATACGATCATCGCAGTCGTGAAGGCACTCGACAGACTTTTTGAGGAAAACCAATGAGCAAAAACATACACCTCAACCCTCGAGTTGCGACGGCATTTTATGGACAGTTTCGGATGCTTCGAGAGGCTCAGCAGGCTGCAATCGAGCCAATCCTCGATGGTCGTAACCTCATCTTGTCTTCTGGCACTGGTTCAGGTAAGACTGAAGCCGTGATGGCTCCTCTTATTGATCGTTACTGGCGAGAAGCTATTAGAACTGACTCTATCGTTATGCTCTATATTGCCCCAACAAAAGCTCTTGTCAACGATTTAGAAAAGCGTCTTTACAAGCCACTTTACGTTCTCGGGTTGCAGATTGGCGTCAGACACGGTGATCGGGATGATTTAGTAAACAAGCGCAGAATCCATGTCTTGGTGACAACACCAGAATCCCTTGAAGTGATGTTATTTCGTAAGGACGCGGCCCTCAGTAACGTTCGTGCGGTTGTTATAGATGAAGTACACTTACTATATAATACACAACGTGGTCTACAGCTATCAATTCTTCTCCAGCGGTTGAAGGAACGCTTGGGTGCTCCATTACAATATGTAGCCCTATCGGCCACAATCAGTGATCTTTCCGATGTCCATTTTTTCCTCGCAGGCGTCGATGAAATGCCAGTGTGTTTGCCTTATCCTTCACATCGTGCAATAGAAACACAGATTAGATATGTAGCGTCCGAAGTTGAATTTCTTAATTTGATAAGCAAGATCACTGAGGGAAGACCAACTAAGCTTTTGGTGTTTACCAACTCACGGCGTGAGTGCGAAAGACTAGCCAGTGTTCTCAAGCATGAACAATTGTTGAAACATAATGTATTCACCCACTATTCGTCGCTATCTTCAGAAGTTCGACTTGATATAGAGATGAAGTTTGCTTCTTCGAATACCGCGATCTGCTTGGCCACTAGTACTCTTGAACTGGGGATTGACATCGGTGATATTGATGCCGTTCTCCTTTGGGGTGTTCCCGACGCAGTTGAAACTTTTCTGCAGCGCATTGGACGAAGTAACAGACGGGCGAATAAAACGAATGTCATCTGCCTAATCCCTGATTCTTCTAAATCGGTTAATTTGGATGCTCTATGCTTTGCAGCACTAATGAGCGCAGCCAGTAAAAACGAACTCTCAAGACGACAGCCTTACGAACTATATGGAGCGGTGGCCCAGCAAATACTGAGTATAATCGCCTCTGATGAAGGACGATTTACGCGGATAGCTGACTTATGCCAGATTGTTGAACATAAACCCTATTTGGACCGTCAGGTTGTGGAATCTATCCTCGCACAACTTGCTGCCAAAGGTTATCTCCAACATCATGGTTTTAAGAATCAATATGGTGCTAAAGAAATGCTTTATAATCTTGTTGACTTAAAATTGATCTATGGCAACTTCGGGACTAGTTCACAGACAGTGGACCTCTACCATGGAGATAAGCATCTCGGTGATGTTCCGGCAACCAATCTACTTCGCATACATCAGGGTTCAAATGTGCGATTCGCCGGAAGGATTTGGCAAGTACAAAAAGTTTTACGTGAAAAGATACTCCTGCACCCTTCACAATCTGATCAGGTAATGGATTTTACATACAAAAACGGAGGAGTAGAGATGGATATATTCGTTGTCAATAGGATATGGCAATTAATTCATGCATCTGAGTTCCCTGAGGACCTTTTCACATTATCACTGAGGCATATTATAGGAGAGTTTAGATCAAGGCTTTGTGCGGTGTGTTCATTTCACCAAATACCATATGTTCTGTCAAACGAAGGCATACAATACTTTACGTTTGCTGGCTACCTAGTAAACAAGGCCATTGGATTGTTATTATGCAAGGATAGCTTCAAAGCCAGCCATGTTTTTCTATCCGTTTCTTCGTCGATTAATTGGACAACAATCCCCTCCGACCCTACCGCATTTGAAGAAATATTTCCTGATCTATTCGAGCCTTCATCGAATCAGTCCCTTTTTCAGTCTCTGCTTCCATTGGAATTACAGCTTCATGAAAGGAAAGAGGAGTGGCTCAAAGATCAAGCTGTGACCGATGCGCTCTCAAGACTATCTATTTCATCGCCTGTAATGGTGGACCCTGCATGCTTTTCATTTATCCAAAACACTGAATAAAGTCAGCTTGGAAATTTGTATTACATCGTTTTTTTTGGATGGTTTTTCAGTTTTTATTTATATGTCCCTTGTTCCATATCTCCTCGTTCGGTTCCGATATCGGATAGCCAAGGGACGTGTGACGATTGTGTTTTTCTGACATTTATCCGTATCCTTTCCTTATGGATAACATTCCTGTTTTGAAACAAGGGGTTGGCGAAAAAACATACGAACTACAATCCAACCATAAAATAATTGGGTTGATATCCTCCATACGAACCGACTTCCCCCAGGCATGCGATTTCTAAGGGTTGAAATACCGGGTCTTGATGGGGTAGCGTAGCGGTATGAAACCGCACACCGAAGAATTTCCTTTCAAACGTGGTGCGGACAAAACGAGGGAAGGAGATTTTTTATGAGGCATCCATGTTTCCACTCGCAACTTCCATCAGAGCACCCATGCGCAAAGCGAAGAACGCGATTCACCTTTCGAACCTCTTTGATTTTGCTTTCTTTCACTCTGCTGATACCGCTCATGTATCCTCGCGCAGCGTTCGGGCAGACTTCGGCGATCGCCACCGTCGGCGATCCGAATAATCCCGGAGCCCTTGCGGGGGAGGTCGCGGACGCCTACAAATCCGGGGCGCACCTGATCATTATTAATCCGGGCGTCTATCAGTTACCCGCCACCGGCAAGCCAACCTTCGAGTTGAGCAAATGGCAAAACACGGTGATTCGCGCCTACGGCGTCACCCTGATCATGACAGTTCCAAATGACGGATATTGCTTCGATCTGTCTCACTGCCAAAACGTAACCATCGAGGGACCGACCATCTCGCAGTCGGAGGTGACGTTTTACCAGGGGCGCGTGGTGAAAATCGTCAAGACACCGACCGGATTTTACTGCGACTGGCGACCGGACGCCGGTTATCCGGTTCCAACCAACGCCAACACCGACAATCACAGCCTCTATTTCAACCTTTTTAACGTGGTGGACAGCCATACTCGAAGGCTGAAGGTTGGCGACAGCGATCTGTGGTCGTCCTCATGGTCGCCGCTTCCCGATAACCTGTTCCGCATCCAGTTCAACAGACCGCCGGCAAATATCCAGGTTGGCGATTGGCTGGTGGCGAGGTATAAGGACGCCCCGCAGAAAATCCGTCTGTTTTTCAGCCGCGACTGCACCATCAAGGATGTCACCCTTATGCGCAACGGTTTCGCCCCGATCCTGGAATGGCACGGAGGCGGCAATCATCTTCTCGGATGCCACTGGGTCTTGGGCCCCAAGCCGAATGGCGCGACCGAGGCTCCCGTCGTCACCAACGAGGCGGACGGATTCCACTCGGTGGACGCCTACCCCGGCACGGATATCGAGCGTTGCGTGTTTCAAGGGGTCTTCCTTGACGATTGCATCGCCATCCACGGAGAACTGCAGCATGTTACCGCATCCTCCGCCAATACCATTACAGTCAAGGATAATCGGGACGCGGGGCTTGCCGTGGGCGAGCCGATTCAGATCTCCGACGATAACGGCTATTTTCAGAATGCAACCGTAGTGGCTATCAGCCCCGATGAAAAGGGGGGTAGCACGGTTACGCTGGATTCCACGCTGAATGTTCCTGTCGGATCCTATG
Organism: bacterium; assembly: GCA_021811565.1. Taxonomy (GTDB): domain Bacteria; phylum Armatimonadota; class Chthonomonadetes; order Chthonomonadales; family CAJBBX01; genus DTKV01. The sequence goes on from JAJZOL010000198.1 coordinate 8,307, forward strand.
TGACCAATCCGGATCGCTGCGGGTCGGGTTATAAGATCATCGATTGCCAACTCGGGGATACGCGATCGCGAGGCATCATCGTGAAAGGTTCCGACGGGGTGATTATCGGCAACGTCATTCGCGGCTGCGGCATGGCGGGAATCTCGATCGGTCCGGAGGTTTCGCCTGGGCAGTGGTGGGAGGGCGGTTATTGTCACAATGTGATCATAGAGGACAACACCCTAAGCGATAACGGCAAGGATGGCGGCAACCGGGCGATACTGGCCCATGGAAGCGTCTATTCGCCGCCGAACGCGGGCGCCATGGGCAACAGCGATATCGTCATCCGACACAACACCTTCGTCTCCAACTACGGCGGCGATATCTGGCTGATATGGACCAACGGCGGCGATATCAGCGATAACGCCATGACCGGCCCGCCGTCGCTCGCCGCGACGGGGAACAGGCGTCCGCCGTCCATTACCATCGACCACAGCGTTAACATCCACGTCGGGTCTAACAAAGTCACCAACCCGAACGCGTATTCGAAGAATAAGATGTGAGATTGTAGACGCCTTAAGTCCCATTAAAAATGGTGCGATGCAAATAGAATAAAATTTGGCTCCTCGCTATTTGGTATGGGTAATAATATTATCACTTCTCGCCTGTTTCATCCGGGCAACTCGAAGTTCAGCTTGCCCGCTATAAGGTAAATAATTGTTTTGAAATAGCTCGTGTTTCGATACCCCCTCGCCTTGGCCTTGGCAGCCTGTATCAGGGAGTTTATCCCCTCCATTAGACCGTTTGTCAGTCGATCCGGGAAGTAATTAAGAATTCGCGAGGAGTACGCCTTTATCGTTTTCGCCAGTCTTTTCATGCTCGTCCCCATCTCGCTTTGCGTAACCCATTGATACCACGCCTCCGGATGAGCCTCCGCCGTCTCCCGGTCCGGAAGACCCCAAAGCTCAAGGAGATTCGGGTTCATCCATGAGAAAACTTGTTTTCGATTGATAGACCTTGGCTGTTGAAAAGTCAGGCATTTGCAGCATTTCTAGCTTGTCCTTCCGGCGCATAGTCGGATTTTCCGCTCACTTCAGCCAGATATGACGGCTGTCTTTCAGAAGATCGTTAACCTTGTCGCGCCTCCTCCACGTAATGCGTCACAATGCGCCAAATACGGGTGCCGTGATCGTTCAACATCCGGGCTACGGCTTTTACGGGCATTAACCGACAAAGCATGATGATAATCGCCTCGAACAACAAGGTGAATCCGCTTTCGGGACGGCTATAGGGAACACATATGGTCTTGACACAGCAACGATCGCACTCAACGCGAGGAATGGGCGTGTGAAGATACGCATGATGCTCGAAATATTTCAAATGACGCCATTTGCACACCTTGCTGTCATATATCCTCAAAGGAGCGCCGCACTCGGGGCGGGCAAACTCTCTTCCATTGAGTGAAATGAGTTTTGGTATATGATACCTTGTCGAAGCCTATCCACACCAAACAGCGGTGAACCAATTATTATCCACACAAATCAGTGAAGATATTTTGTATCATTGAACATTAATAAATCATGTTATTTAATATTAAATCAATTGATTTTCTTCAAATAATCTTTAGGCATATGTATTTTTAATATTCTTTTATTTTCATAATTAATCTTTTGTTGATCTGCTTTATAGTAATTGATATAATGATATAATAATAGACCATTC
>JAJZOL010000101.1 GCA_021811565.1 bacterium
GCATTCTCGACGGTTCGGGGAGCGGTCTCTCCCGCGATGGAATCCGGCGGTTGCTGCTCCACGTTGGGCAGATACTGCTGCAATACGGAGTTAGGCACAGGGCCTCTGGAGAGAATGCGCCACTGATCATATTCCTGTGTGGAATAAAGATCTGCCCCGTTGCTTGTCTCTCCGTCATAGTAGGAGTGCTGACCAAGTGAATTCCAATATATGCTACCTGCGGCGAAACCTCCCACCGGATAGGTTTTGGGAGGATTCTGAGAGTAATCCGTCCAAGTGGTGGGCTCGTACGAGGTATCGAAATCGGTCATCCAGCTTTCCATTCCCCAGTAGGTGAAGTAGGTGCTACCGAGGAATTGACCGCTGAATCGTCCCTGATAAAACTTTTGCCCCGCCGCGTAATCGTTCACGAATAAAATATTGTGGTTCGCGAGGAACGGCTGCGTGGTGAAGCCCCAGACGTTGTCATAAATCTTCCAGTTGGAGGTATGCCCCGTATTAACCGGATCAACCGCGTTATTGTAAGCGATGACATCAATGTAGTAATCACTTGGGTTAGTCGGCGTCTGCCACTTTGCCGTGTATGTGCTTATGCCGGTAGTCGAATCCCTGCTGACAAAAGTCAACGGCAGCCAGCCTGGCGCGGGTGCGTGAGAGTAGCCGCTAAATGCGTATACATCATCCTGTCCTGGGGTGTATAGCGGTGGGGTCGCTTGATTTGGATTGGACCTAGGATAGGTGTTAAAACGAGAATCCCCCGTGGAGCTTGTCCCGCCGGAGTTTGTCGGCCCGATAAAAATCGGCTCGGAATCATATTCGTCCGGAACATTGTTCACAACGTGCTGATAATTCCCATCCGTTTCAGTTCCACCATATGTAAAGACTTTGTGCTCCATGCCGTCGGAGGACTGGTAGATACTGTTCGGGTTCTTGATCTCGAGATAGACACCGGTGATACTGGATTCGAAATCCGCAACCTTCACGTTGAAGGTGACCACCTGCCCTGGAGCCACCGTTCTCGACGGCTCCACATCCACCACAGTGCCGGTGGAATCATCCCAGCGCATGAGCGATGGGGCGTCCGTATCCACCGCCGTGGAAAGGAACACATCATTCGCCGTGGCGGGATTGGACGGCGTGGAGACACCGCTGCCTTGATCAAATCCGGACCGGTTGGTCTGATATGCCACACGATAGGTGGTTATGAATTGCGGCCATGCCGGGAATTGATCATCGTACCTGCGATCGCCGTTAGTGACATCGTTGTTGGTGTTGATTTTGAATGCAGGATTATTGCCGCTCTCCGGATTGGAGACCATATAGACGCCAGCCGAGTTTTGAGCGATATTTAAGGGCAGGAACCAAATGGAGTGCTTTCCGCTTGGACTGACCCCTGTCGCCAAACCATTGTTGTTGACGTCGATACGCGTTGACGCGAACACCAATAAAGGTTGCCCGTTGATGTATGGATGACCTGCGTTTACCAAGTCAGGATTTGCAGTGCTCCACGCCGGTTCGATATTGCTCGATCCCGGGTAATTCGTCACCTGTATCGCATGATTCTGATCCGGATTAGGAGTTGCACCGCCTTGAGCGAGGGTGCTCATCACCCAAACGTTTTTTGTAGTGGTTACGCCGGAATCCTGAGCGTCAACTCGGTTGGAATCAAACGCGATCAAAGGGGTGTTAGTCGTTTGGCTAAGCGAGGGGTCCATGTCATCCGCGATGCCGGAGGTGTACTGGGTGATCTGCGTCGAGGAGCCGTCTCCCGGCACCACCGCCTCGTAAATATGAAAATGGGTGTCCCCCGCAGGCTTTCCCGCGAAGAGGATCGTGCTGGCGTTTGATGCAAAAGTGGGGTGGTTCAAATCGGTGAACGTAATGGGCTGCCCCGTATTCACCAATATGTTGCTCGACAACACCGAAGTGATGGAGTTATTGACGATGTTCAGGATTTTCAGATCAACGGTTGTCCCACGATCGACATAAACAATTGAGTTGTCTCCGCTGGAGTAAGCGGGCTCTGTCTGGGATGTCGTGGACGTCGCGGCTTGCACGGTGGTGTTCGCGGCGGCGGGGCCTGTGAGAGCCGTCACTGCGGATCCGTTCTTGTCCGTTACGTATATATGGTACAGCGTTCCCGGCGCGGGAGAGACGGAGCCGTCACTGTTGACCACTCTATTGGACTGAAACACAACCGACTGTTCGTCGAATGACCAGTAGGGATGCGAATCATCTATCGCCGCAGTGTTTGGAGTAATATCCATGGTCTGCGGAGGAATCACATCCACCGCTCTGCCGGAACTATTCTTATACCAAACTTTGCTGATGGATTTCGGCAACTCCTGATGGTAATCCACCGTTGGCTGCGTATGCTTGAACATTGGATTGCTCGGCGGTGTGAAAACACCCTTTGGAAGGGCGTATGCAACCCCTGAACCAATGAGAAGCGTGGCAAGCAACATGATAAGGAAGACGAGTGTCAATCTCACGTTTTTCAAGATGAGTCATACCTCCTAAGAGCGCGCTACAGGTGGGGATGGGCTTTTTTTCGGGGAGGGCTGGAACAGACTTCACCTTGGAGAAGCCCTACCGACGCGAATTATAGCATAAGCCTGTTTTTTGTGCAAGTGTATTTTTTTGATCTGGAACGGTTTTACGGACATTTTCTCGTTTTTTTTCTGTTTTGCTCGTTTACGGGAAGATTTCGCCCATTCCTGGACTCTCACCACTCGCTTCCTTAGCTAAAAAGCTTCGATAGATATTCAAGGAAACGTTAACAAAGTTCTACATTGGAAATAATACTCAAACCATGCCTTTTTTGCAATGTATTCGCCGGATAAAATTAATGGAAAATAGATTATCCTCGCGCCATGGCTTGGATGCTTGATCGAGGTCGTATAAAGGTTTCGAGATTCACGGGAAAACAGCAACCGCTTCACTGGCTCCCTTAAAAAGTTAGACACTCTACCAGATCAAAAATGTTCCCTTACAAAGTATACTTGAAAATATCCATTGATATCATATCATGCATTTGTTCCAAATTGAAATCATGAATGAAAAAGATATGAATTCCTTTCCATCTCTCTCCTCAATCTTGCATTCGCAGCGTTTTTCCATACGATCGCAAGGACGTATGATCCCTCCCCTTCTTCTCGTCGGCGCCATGGCGGGGTATCTGTGGCTTTCCCTCCTCATCACTTTCCACCGCCAAGATCATCTCGTCACAAGCGTGTTCGACTTGGGAATCTTCGATCAGGCGGTGTGGCTCATCAGCCGGGGGCATTCGCTTTTCCTCACCACTCGCGGCTTGAATGTTTTCGCGGATCATTTCGATCCCATTCTGTTTTTTCTCGCCCCAGCCTATCGGGTATGGGCGAACCCGAAGGTTCTCCTTTTTGCGCAATGCCTTGCGTGCGCCTTGGGGGCGTATCCCATTTATCGCCTTGCCGAAAGGAGACTTGGGCGCTCCGCATACGGGTTGCTCTTTGCGGCGTTGTATCTCTGCTATCCCTCGTTGCAGTGGATCAACAACTTCGATTTTCATCCTGAAACCCTCGCCGTCCCTTTTTTGCTTTACACTTTCTGGTATATGGAAAGCAAACGGTGGGGTCCTTTTTTCATCATGGTGACCCTCACTCTCCTATGCAAGGAGACTGCGGGATTGACAATTGCGATGATAGGCGTCTACCTGTTTTTCACGAAAGAGCGCAAAGCGGGGGGTATCACTGTCGCTGCAGGCGTTGTCGGAATCATTATAGCCCTAGGCGTTTTACGAATGGAAAACCAAGGACGCTCATCCGCATACGTTAGCCTCTACGCCGACTTCGGAAACTCCCCTGGTTCCATCCTACTCTATCTCCTCACCCACCCTTTGGATATATTAGCGCACATCACCACGCCGGATAATATGGAATACTGGGTGGATCTGTTGTTCCCCCTCCTCTTTTTGCCGTTGCTCGCCCCGGAATGCTTCGCTATCGCCCTCCCTGCGCTGATGGCGAATATGCTCTCCAACAGGGAGGCGATGCACGGCATCCACTACCAATATAACGCGCTGGTGATCCCTCCGGTGATTTACGCCGCTATAGTGGGCGGACAGATTATTCTGGATTACTATCGTAAAGTCGGACATCCAAGCCTACGCGCCCTCATGAGATCATTTATGCTGATCGTTTTGATGATGGCGTTTTTATTTAGTTGGACGATGGGCGCATTCACCGCAGGCGTGGATTGGAACAGCGGCGTAAGCGACGATCGTTTGGATGCAATACGGCAAGGGTTGGCGCTCATTCCTCCGAACGCCACCGTTTGCGCGCAAACCGCCATCGGAACCCATCTCACCGACCGCCAATATATGTACATGCTCCCGAATCCATTCCAGGAATCGGCTTGGGGCAACAGCCGAAAGGCTCTGCTGAATCAACTCGGGGAGGATTTCACCCCTAAACCAACCAAAACGCTGATCTCAAGAATTCATGATTCCCAAGTGGCTTACATCGTGCTTGGCCCGCAAGACAGCTCCTTTTTCCCGCTTTCGTGGGAGGATTACCACCACTTTGTCCGCATCCTCTTGAACGATCCGGACTATGGCGCTATTTGGACGAATGAAATCATCATCCTGAAACGCGGCGCGAACCATGCACAAGGCATGCGATTATTACGAAACGCCAATTGGGGAGATATCTAAAACATCCCCGCATGGGGAAAATCCAACGAATCCCTACGCCGCGCTTCTAAATATGGGTTCCACTCCTTTCGCCTCCGATAGCAATCCCTCCATTTCTCCGGATGTCATGGGCTTGAAGCTTTTAGCAGTATCCAACGCCAAACGGAACAGGCTTTCCTCCCCGGGCGGAATTGCGGCAGTTATCGGCAGAGATAGAGTGAAGCGCAACGCACGCGCTCCCAAAATCGGATCGGAAACGGGCTGATACCAGCATTTCGAGTAATTACGCTCCGCTCCCTCCTTCCAATTGGTATGCGCCATCGCTTTCAGCGCAAGCAGTCCCACACCCTTTTCGCGCGCCACATCCATCACTTGAGGTCCGAAGTTCCCCTGCGACCAGCATACCCAGTTGAACGGAAACAGAATCGTGTCGAAGGGGAAACTGTTCATTGCCAAAATGGCGGCGTCAGCCGAATGCGCGGAGAACCCGAGAAATCGCACCTGGCCTTTCTCTCTCGCAGAGAGGAACGTCTCAATGGCGCCGCCCGGTCCCAACGCCTGCCGCACTTCATCCACGCTCGTCAATCCGTGCATTTGATAGAGGTCGAAATGATCCGTCCGCAGACGCTTGAGGGAGCGCTCCAACTCCTCAGCGGCGCCTTGCTTGTCCCGTCTGCCGGTCTTGCATGCGAGAAACACCCCGTCACGCTTCCCTGCCAACCCCGGCCCCAACTTTTCCTCGGCTTCGCCGTCGCCGTAACTCGGTGCAACGTCGAAGTAGTTCACTCCGCGATCAATCGCCTCCGCTATGATGGCGTTCGCCTTGGGTTGCTCCATCCCCATCACCACGATGCCTCCCATCCCGATCATGGAGAGGGTTTCACCGGTTTTTCCCAATGGACGACGCTCCAGTGGGAGGTGTTCCCCATTAACATTGTTGCTCATCTTGTAGCTCCTTGCATTTTGTATTGAGGGTCATGAGATCGAAACAATCCATCGCCTCCGCCCCTTGATATCTCTCGAATGAGGTAATTGCAAAACTCGGAGGAGGTAGCAAACACCTCGTGCTTCAGGGTCACAATAATATGCGCCATAGGATTTTAGCAATAATCCGATACGACTATTGTAACATAACCAGTTCCCCCGGCGGAAGCGCGACGATATCCTCTCCGGTGCGAATCCACACCTCCAATGCGGAGGGGTTGAACACAAAATTCCCGTTCGCCGCATAATGCAGTCGCTTCGCCGCCTCCATGTAATCCGTAATTTCAATCATCGTGGCGTACCAGATATCATCCCGATGACCGATAAACGCGCAAAACTCTTCAATTAAATCCCAATTGTCATCCCTATCAAATTCGAAGCCATGCCCCCACACAAGCATCAGAGAGAGATATTGCCATTTGGAAAGCTCCGCGAAAACCCTCGCATGCTCCATGAGACGGTTATTATGGTGGCAGGTCGCCATCCATTGATGCCAATCCACTGGTAATTGAAAATCCCCCGAAGTGCCCGTAACTCGCGCATAGGCGATTCCCATTGCCGGCAGCATGACGCGTATTTCCGGCGAATGAGAGCCGTTCGGGTAGGATAGACCGCGAACGGGACGTCCCGTCAAGGATTCCAACACCTTACGGTCCTCGATAATCTCTTGAGCGACCATCGGCAAAGGGCATCTGGAGATCGTGGGATGAGTGAATGTGTGCGCGGCGACTTCGTGCCCGGCATACAGTGACGCGATCTCCTCCCTTGGAATGCGTCCTGGTCTATCCAAAAGCCCGCCGTTCAGATGAAACGCGCCTTTAATGCCGTGGCGATTGAAAATAGCCACCAGTCGCCTGTCGGTTTGATTGCCGTCATCGTAGCTCATCGTCAACGCTTTGAATTTTCCGTTGGGAAAACAGGTGTAAGTCGTTTTCAATTCCGGCCCCTTTCAAAATGACGCGACTTCCAACAAATGTCGCGGGTTTCTCGTCCTACGCCTGCTGCCATGGATCAATACGTCCGGAGTGATTTCATGATCGCAAAGTATGTGGGATGGTTCGATTTTATGAATTTTGTTATCACCTCGCATAATTTTCTTTTTTAATTTGATTATTTTCGCGAAAGGGTATAGAATAATGTTTGGTAAAATTCAAGTGCGGCTATGCTATGATTACGCGGATGAACCTGCAAATCACCATGTCGCAGCATCCAGTCATCAGTGATCCATCAGGAGTATCTCAACATCCAACATACCCAATCCATATCTTGACATACTTATATCTTCAAGCATATTTTAAGGTGTGGTTCCATGAAAATTATCTCTCTGTTTTTTTGCATCGCCATACTCTTTTGCGATCTCGCATATGCGAACACCTACCAAATCACCGTGGGCAAATCCGATGTCAGTTACGAGTGGGCGCCTCTTCAAGCCGTTATAAAAGTTCCATCCGCCGATCTGCAGTCGGTGTGCAATTATGTTCTCATGGACGCTCAAGGAGAGACCATCCCTGCGGACATTGTTCCTGTGATGCACCGGTCAGGAAAATACGCCGGAACAGTGCAGGTGTATTGGGTTGCAAAGGCGCTTCCCAAAGGCGAGGATACGCTTTATCGTCTCGCGCCCCGAAATGGCAATCCCAAGCCGAAGGCGGTTTTTAATCTCCGGAGATCTTCGGAAGGCTTGAATATCTCGCTTGACGGGCGTCCCATCGCCACGTACAACGTCGTTTCACGCCCCAAACCCGTGATCTGGCCCCTGCGCGATCTGGAGGGCGACCTTATTGTACGAGGTTACCCCATGATTCACGTCGCCGGGGAGTCCACCGATCATCCCCATCACTGCGGGATATGGCTCGGGCATGGCTCAGTGAGCGGGCATGATTTCTGGCTGGATTCCGGGGGAAGGATCGTTAATCAATCTCTGAAACCACTAACGCCACGTGAATCCTACGCCATCGGGAAGTTCAAGGCGGTTGCGAAATGGATCACCAGAAAGGGCGAACCCCTTATTCAGGATACCCGCGTCATCACCTTCTATCCTGCGGATCATGAATATATGATGGACTTTGAAATTTACCTCAAAAACATAACCCATGGTGACTTGGTCTTTGAGGATTCCAAGGAGGGTACCTTCGGACTGCGAATCCCGGATTCCATGCGCTTGGCGGGAGGGGATGGGCATATTCTCAGCGCGACGGGGTTGCGGGACAGCCAGGTCTGGGGCACTCGGGCGAATTGGGTGGACTACTCCGGTACGGTGGACGGCAAAACGTTAGGTTTCCTTTTCATGGACGCACCGGACAGTTACGGTCACCCCACCTATTGGCACGCACGCGATTACGGTCTTTTCGCCGCAAATCCCTTTGGAGAGCACTTCTTCGTGAAAGGGGCGCCGAAAGGCGCCGGAGATCACAACGTGCCTGCAGGGGGCGTGTTGCATCTTCACTATCGCATTCTCGTTCATCCCGGTACTCCACGACAGGAGATGGTGCAAAGGGTCTGGAACGACTTGAACCATCCCCCGCATGTGTCCGTCAAATTGCTGGCGAAAGACTGATATTGCCAATGACGTTAAAAAAACATGTTTCGTTGCACATACGGATTTGATAGATTAACAGTGTGCACCATTAAGGACATGCGCCATGTTAACTGCCATACTGGATGCCTTACCGGCTTTAATTGCTTTAATAGACCACAACGGTAAAATCGTATTTGTTAACTCCCGCTGGCGGGATGCCGCTATGTTACGGCAAATTGAAACGCCTGATAACTGGGTCGGCACACATTATTTGAGCATCTTCCAATCCTCGATCGGAAAAGACGCTGACATCCGCACGGTCGATGCCGCCATACAAAACGCCATCAAAGGCGAGCAGATGGTATCCCCAATAGAGTATCCTTTCCAATCCGAAGAAGGCGTGCGTTGGTTTGAGGTGAAACCAACGCCATTGTCATTGCGAGGTCAAAATTTCGTCTTGCTGGTGCACTCGGATATCACTGAGCAAAAGGAATATGAGAAAAGGTTGGAAGAGATCGAATCCCGCTTGAGGGAGACGCTTCATATCACCAGGATGGGAACTTCAACCTACTTTCCCGAAACGGGCGTTTTGGATTGGTCCGAGGAAACATTCCGCATCCTGGGTTTTGATCCCGCCAACCCCATTCCAACGAGAGAGGAGGTTTTCAGGAGAATCCATCCTGAGGACAATGATATTTATCAGCCTAAGTATCAGCACGCGATGGTAACTGGGGAGAGTTTTGAGATGGATTTGCGTATCATCTCCGCAGCCACGCCTACAAAATGGATTCGCCTCATTGTAATTCCAAAAAGGAATCAGAACAACAAAGTGGATCAAATCTACACGCTTGTCATGGATATCTCGGAGCATAAATCGCTGGAGGACCGGTTATTACACGCACATTCGCTTGAAAAAGTCGGGCGATTAGCAGGCGGCATCGCCCATGAATTCAACAACATCCTCACAGCGATCGAGGGATACGCGGAGATTGCCCTTTCCGAATTATCCCCGTTCAACTCCGTTCGGAACCATCTGCAGCAGATCAACCGCGCCGCCGCACGCGCCGCTCATTTGACAAGTCAACTGCTCTCCTTCGCCCGCAAGCAGATAATGTCTTACCGTGTTACGAGTTTAAACGATCTGATTCTGCAAATGCAACCCGATTTAACGAAAATGATGGGTTCCCGCATTTCATTGGATTTGAAGCTGGAAAAAACCCCTTGGCGCATCAAAGCGGACCCGTGCCAAATACAGGAGGTGATCAGAGAGATAGCAAGTAACTCCAAGGATTTCATGCCGGAAGGAGGTACGCTCATCCTTGAAACCTCGAACATCGTCGTCGATTTGGAGTTTGAAAGGCTCCATCCCGATTTGCATACGGGAAATTACGTTTTGTTAACCATCAGCGACAATGGTGAAGGGATGTCCTTGGAAACCCAGGCGAGTGTATTCGATCCCTATTTCTCCGCCGGCGAATTTGGAATCGGACACGGATTCGGACTTGCTGCGTCTTACGGAATCATCAGGCAGCATGGAGGATATATCTGGCTCTATAGCGAGCCGGGCCATGGAACGACCTACAAAATCCTGTTCCCGCGCTGTGACGAACCTTTGGAAAAACAAAAGACGAATGATATTATATCTTCAGAAACGGCTATCGAAACGATCTTCGTCCTACTTGGGCAGGATATGCTTCGGGATTTCACCGTCGCCACTCTGAGAACCAAGGGATACACCGTTCTTGAGGCTGGAACTTTTCACGAAGCATAGATCGAAG
>JAJZOL010000158.1 GCA_021811565.1 bacterium
CTCTTTTGCCCCCGTATGTTCGCCGCCTAAGTTTATCATTTTATTTCATGAAGCGACCGCTTTATTAAGGAGGTCTAATTTATGCCTGCAGCTGTCAGCATCCAAGGCTTGACCAAAAAGTACTTGGATGTTTTTAACAAATCAGAGATAACCGCAGTGGACAATCTCGAGATTGATGTGGAGGAAGGCGAGATATTCGGTTTCCTTGGCAGAAACGGGGCCGGAAAAACAACCACCATCAAAATGCTGCTTGGGTTGATTTTCCCGACATCCGGCACCGCCACGGTTTTGGGTCACCCACTGGGCGACACCGCTACTAAAACTCAAACAAGCTATCTTCCCGAAAACCCATACTTTTATGAAAACATGACCGGTTGGGATGTGATGGACTTTTACGCCAAACTCTTTCACATTACGGAACCGGCGCGAAGCAAAAGAGTTAAGGAGTGCCTGGAGGATGTTCATCTCGACCCCAAGGCTTGGCAACGACCATTGCACGGTTACTCCAAGGGGATGCTGCAAAGAATCGGCATTGCGCAAGCCTTGATCAACGATCCCAAACTGCTCTTTTTGGATGAACCGACATCCGGTCTCGACCCTATCGCCCATGCTGAATTGCGCGAAATCATCGTGAATGTGGGCAAAAGAGGGAAAACCGTGTTCCTTAGTTCCCATCAACTCCCCGACGTCGAATTGGTGTGCTCCAGAGTCGCCATCATTCATCAAGGAAAACTACTCACAACCGGCACGATTAACGAACTCACCGCCGGGGAGAAAGTCGAAATTCGAGCTGAAGGGAAACTAAACGGGGATTTGGAGAAAATCAAGTCAATAGCCGACATCGTGGAGGTTAATGATACCCACATCCGAATTCCTTCCGCTGATGAAAGGAATGTAACGGATATTCTGGATATAATTCGCTCTGCGAAGGCAACGATCATCGCGGTGATGCCGCACAGACGCACCTTGGAGGAGGTATTCGTGGATACTGTGTTGAAAGAGGGAGGCAATTAGGATATGGTCACTCTTGCGATTGCAAAGCAGACCTTGGATGATATGCTTCGGCGCAAAGTGTTGCTGATTCTGCTAATCGTTACGGTTGGCATGATAGCGATCGGCCCGTCCGTAAGCTTCCTCAGCCCAAGGGAAAGCTCCTCAATTCTTCGGAGCCTTGGGTTGGCGATGATCATGATAGGAGGGTTGCTGATAACCATTCTCTCCAGCATTCAGGTTATTCCCACCGAAATCGAGCGACGAACCATTTACACGGTATTATCCAAACCGGTTCAACGCTATGAGTTCGTCCTCGGAAAATTCCTTGGAGGATTGTTCACCGTTTTCGTGATGATCGCCGCCATGGGGGTCGTCTTCCTAGGCGTTCTCTGGTATCAGGAGAAACACCTTGCGGCGGAAATGGTGAAAGGTGTGATGCTCACATTCTTTCAGATGATGTTACTGGGAGCGATGGCGATATTCTTCAGCACCTTCCTGACACCGGTCGTGAATTTCTTCGTAACCTTCGCGATCTTCATCGTGGGAAATCTCTCATCCGTTACGGAATCGCTTACGAACAACCCAAACCCCGCAACGAAGATACTGGCGAACATCATTCATTTCATTTTACCTAACTTTGGCAACTTCAACATTCAAAACAAGCTGATCAACCCAACCGTCGAGATCAGCAACGAGAATGTTTTTATCATGCAGAATATCGTTTACGCCTTAATATATTCAGCGGTATTGCTGATATTGGCGATACTGGTGTTCGACAAGCGGGAAGTGTAAGGAGAAAACGATGAGCGTAGCTACGCGCAGAAAGTTAATAATGGCGCTGGCCCCGTTGTTCCTCCTGACAGTCCTGATGCAACATATCATGGATCCCAAAATCGCCGAGATTCACAAAGGGGAGCACACCGTATTTTCCGGGCTTTCCAATGAATTCATTCTCGGACCGATGCTGGGGTTATCTCAGGCGGTTGCCGGATTACTCTGGATTCGCGCGGATGAGTTTTTCGATTCCGGGGATTACGACGCCATTCTGCCATTGGTGCGAATGGTGACTTGGCTGGACCCGCATGAGATTGATGTCTATATCACTGGCGCATGGCATATGTCCTATAACTTCACCGATTCCGATCAGCGTGGCGATCGCCGTTACATCCCCGCCGCGCAAAAGCTTTTGGAGGAGGGTTACGAGAACAATCCTACGGTTTACGACATTCCGTTTGAAATCGGTTGGGAGAGTTCCGATAAAATGAAGAACTACATACGCGCGGAAAAGTGGTTTAGGATTGCAACAACTCTTAAGTCGCAGGACAGCAGCGGGCACGCCACAAAATCCGCTCCGATATTCGTTTGGCATCAGTTGGCTCACTCTCTGGAACATCAGGGGAGAATTAAAGAGGCGCTTGCGGTATGGCAACAGGCTCTCGCCATCAGCAACGCGAAACTCAAACTCAACCCCAAGGACTTCAGCACCCGCAACCTCAGGGATACGGAAGAGCATAACTGGGAGATCAATCTCAAGCGTCTTTACAGCCGCTACACGCATGAGATCAATTTCGCCATTGATCGAAAAATGACCAAGAGCTTCAATCCGCAGACGGGGCAACCCTATCCGGATGACGCTTATATCTACACCAAAGGGCCTGAGGCAGGGAAACCACGCCCCGCAGCCACGGCAAATCCTTGGAATTGCGCCTTTAACTGCCATCCGGTGTTCATACAGCCGAAGGTGCTGATGCCAAACGGACAATTCAACGTGGGCAACGGGGCACGCGTCACGATCGAACTATTCGATTATGGCTGGCATCCTGAAAAGCTAAAACATTTCACATTTGATATTGATGAATCCCAAACCATTATGTGGGATCAGCACTCCGTTATCAATGGCAAATGGGGTCGAAAAATCGATATGAGCCGAGATCCGACCATGTATAGCTTCTCCCGACCCTATTACTGGCTGGTGTTTTACTTCGATCCTCGCCAGACATCGCCCTTTATCCAGGATAAATTCGGCTGGAGCGGAGAGGGAATGACTGACAAGCATTATCTTTGGACGGTGAAATCCCCCATCCCAGGTGCGCCGACGGATAGAATACTGCAAAAGGTCTACAAGATCAGCCGCGCTCAAGTGCTGGGCTTGGAGCCGATTACGGAGAAGGATGTGGTTCCGAATGCGGTGTTCGCCAAGGAGGAAGGCGAAGTTTTCCCGTAATTAGGGCATAGTTAATCCGGCGCGATGTTTCGCGCCGGTTTTTTTATCTTCCATCAATAGGGTGCGATATAATGATAGGTGAATGCATTTTCCGTTGTTTTCTCTCCGCCCAACGATCAAAGGAGAATATGAAATGCCGAAACATGTTTTATTATCGCTTGCAATTCTTCTGTTGCTTTACACCGCCGTTTCATCCCCCGCTCAGGCTCAATGGAAACCGATTGGTCTTTCCGGCGGAGGCGGTCTGTTTGCGGCGGCTATGAGCCCAACCCAACCCAACAGGCTTATGATCAATTGCGATATGAGCGCCGCATACCTCTCCGATGATGATGGCATGACATGGCGCATGATCAATCATCTCCAGCTTGTTTCAAGCACGCAGTGCTCTCCGGTATTCGCTCCCAAAGATCCCGACACCATCTTCGCAGCAAACGGATGGGCGGGCATGAAGGTAAGCCACGACGGAGGTGCGCATTGGACCGATATCGGAGACCTTCCTGGCAATCTACAAGGTGAAATCGCAATAAATCCAATTCACTCGAACGAAATGCTGGTCGGCTCCAATGGCGACTGCTACATCTCGCTGAATGGAGGTTTCCATTGGACACGATGCCAGGGCCCGACGGGAACCCCCATAGCCTTTTGCTTCGAGAACGATCAGTCGAGGTACGCCACTTCATGCTACGCTGCAACGAATGAGGGTGTATGGCGTTCGGACGATGAGGGCAAGACTTGGATACCCATCATAAACGGGCTGCCACCCTCGGCGATTCTGTCGTTTTGCGGCGTCTCCAACCCTCGCGACGGTCTAATCTTATATTGCACAGTGAAGGCGACGGCATTGAACGGGGGATACTATGGAGGTATCTATCGCTCAACGAACCGAGGCGATAGTTGGGAATGCATCGACGGCGCGGGGTTGAACTTGGAGACGAAAGCATTCGATCAATGGGCGATGGGCTCCGTGGCACAATACCGCTATGTTGCGTCTTCAAATGCCAACCCAAGGATTATCTACGCATCGAACTCAAGCACCGGCGTCCCGCCTCCGCACAACTGCACGATCTTTCGCTCCATCGACGCAGGCGCCACATGGAAGCCGGTGTTTCAAGCGGACCCTCGTTATCCGAATTGCAACGTTCCGTCGGACTACATGGTGGATGCTAATGGACAGTATTTTCAGGATGTGTTAGTTCCAGTGGTAGATCCCAATAATCCAAACCATGTCTTTGCTTTCATGAACGGATGCTGCTATGTGACCACCGATGGCGGTAACAAATGGGCGTTGTGTTTCATCCGGCGAGCTCCTGAACGTGACCCGTCAAACAACCTAGCCAAATGGATATGCAACGGGTTGGTAATAACGACCACATGGAATTTCTATGTGGACCCCTTTAAATCGAATATTCGTTACATCTGTTACACGGACCTCGGCTTCGCCCGCTCCTTGGATGGGGACAAAACCTGGGAATGGTGGACGAGAAGGGGGCGTCCACCGTGGGAGAACACCTGCTACCAACTGGCTTTCGATCCCAGAATTCCTGGCAAGATATGGGGAGCCTTCTCCGATGTACATGACATCCCAAACGATAACATCATCTCCGGCAGGCATCGCAGCGACCTTCCAGGGGGTGTCTGCGTCAGCACGGATTACGGCGCCACATGGAAACCCTGCTCTAAGGGTCTGCCTCCCAAGGCGACCACCTCCATTGTGATCGATCCGCGAAGTCCTGTGCATTCCAGAACTCTTTACGCAGGGCAGTTCGGTGGCGGCGTGTTCAAATCCACGAATGGCGGTGCCACCTGGCACGCGATAAACAACAGCTTGGGCTCATCGGAGAATCTTCGCGTATGTCGGATTTACCTGCATCCGGACGGTTCCCTCTTCGCCTTGGTCACCGCGTTGCGCCAGGGAGGTCAATACCAAATGGATGGCGTGGGTCTTTACCGGTTCGATCTGAAACGCAACGCTTGGACTTGGATCAACCGAAGCCATCCTCTCTATTGGCCAAAGGACTTCAGCGTGGATCCGCACAACAGTAAAATCATCTATGTGGGAGCTTGCGATGCACAGGGGAAAAAGCAGGGTGGTCTTTATCGCACAGTGGACGGTGGCGAGACCTGGAAACTGCTCGCTCGCAAGGGACCGCAAACTTTCGGTGCTTATCTCAGCCCCTTTCATTCTGGATATATATACATGACCTTGACTGAGGATGCTCCGGGTGCGGGTCTATGGCTGAGCAAGGACAACGGGAAAACATGGAAGCCTATAAACGACATGCCCTTTGGGAACGTGCAGAGGATCGCCTTCGATCCAAAGAAGCCAAACGTGATATTCGCCACCACTTTCGGCGGAAGCGTGTGGGAGGGACCGGCTGGATTTTAACTCCAAAATGAAGGTTGCAGACTGGAGAGGCCTTTTTCCATCGCGTTCAGCATGGCAAGTCATCCCGCAGCTTCGATGCGTATGATGCACGACGTGCATGCATCTCATATGTTGCCCCTATGGAACGCACATGCTGAACGTCCACTGTACAATTCCGCCCTTGGTGGCATCTATAATAAAAATAATAGCGTCTTCGTAGAACTCCTTACGTGTATTTTACGTTATTAATAGTGAGGCGTCCGCTTCACTGTGCCTCGGAAGGAGGTGGGTTCATGTCTATTGCTGAATCCGCCCCCGGAGCTGGGCTTCGGTAGGGGACTATCCGATAAAACGCTCCACCGGCTGTCGGTATATACTGACAGCCGGATTTTTATTCAAACTAAATCTTATGCAGGATTATGAAGTAATCCCCGAATGATAACCTGTATAATAGTGTATCAGGATTATCACAGGAAGGATAGGATATGAACCCAATTGAGCCTCTACGAAAAAAAACTCACCCTGCCATTTTACTTTTGGTGGCACCGATTGCATTCGTCATCATTCTTGCCTTTATTAGTCAACTTATTCCCGCAGGAAACCCCATGGGCGATAAATACGACACCCAAGCTCTTTTTGCACCGCCACCGCCGCCAATGAGCGCAAAAAATCGAGAAATCGAGATGAGACAGTTACAGTTGGGCGAACGGATAAATGCGAAAATCAATCTGTTCATTCGTACGCATCACCGTCTGCCGACTCAGGATGAGATATTTCGAATAGTGCACAGGATAACAAAAGAGTATCCGCCGCATAGCGTCATTCCATATTTTCACCCCTCCTTAGAAAATCAATAATCACCCCAAGCCTCATAGTGATCTTACGGTTCCGGTTCGGAGAATTCGTGTTACATCAGCAATGTCGCTGTGGGGACAGGAATCTGTTTTACCAATCCTCCCGTCGGCGAATCTTACAATGCCTTTAACTCCCCGTACAACTCATGACCATCAAAAGGTTTTCTCGCCTAAGTGCATACCTGTAATTTAGCATGCCAGTCTGCGAATATGTAAACGCCTCCCCGTTATGCCAGATGGTCCGCGATGGCCCTAAGGTTGACGTAATCGCTGGAATTTCACGGGGGTTCACCGCTCCAAACCAAGAATGATAATGTGCATCGCAAAATCAGATCTGCGCTCGGTAAGATATCTACAATTGTGTATTCCTTTGTTCGTATTAGGGTTGTTCTCTGATTTCCTATTGTGGCTCATTTCCTATTGTGGCTCATTTCACAATAGGTAGATACCTTTGTTTTCATAATTTGATTAATATGACTAAATTATTTTCGGATTCAGAAATCATTAAGATCGGCAATATAGTAGTTCGCTTGATATGGTTTTGGAAAGACACCTATGCATTGAACACGCTCCGCCATTCATAGGAGAAAATTTTTTTCATTTTATTTTGATATATACTGTTTTTATTTTATGTTTGGCATGAGATATGCAATATATGGGATACGTATGTACTTGATCCGTCAAGTTCACACTGAGAGTTGCCTTGCCATATTTATGGATTTGCAACTCCCGTTTTATCCAATTTCATTCACCCAACATCATGGGATTACTCAGGAAAGGGGCGTATCATGATGAAATGCAGTAGAATTACGGCGGTAAGTGTTGCAACGCTGGGTCTTTTCCTGTTCTCCAGTTCACCTGGAAGGTCGCAGCTCTTGCAAGGGTTTGAATCCGGAATTCCTGGATCATGGACGGTGCAAGGAATTGTCGGGACCCAAGGGGCGGTGACAGATGTCTCTCCAACTCAGGGGAATGACTTCGCGTATATTGATAATGGCGGGAGTTCCAATTATACGCGTATCAATAATGCAGCGCCAGTGAGCACCACATTTACGAACGTCTCAGGCGCCACCGTGGGCAGCACTCTCTTATCATCTCCGTTTAATGTTCCTTCAGGGGATAGCCTGTCCATGGACTTGAATTATCTCTCCAGCGACGGAGAACCCAGTAGTGGCGGACTGTTTGCGGATTTCGCCTACGTTCAGTTACTGAACTCGTCAAATAATAATGTTGTAGCTACCCTGTATAATGCAAGTTCAGCTAATAACTCATCTCCGCAAGTGGTGCCTGATAATAACTCCTTAGTGGGCCTACCCCCAATTACCGCTGGGGTGTCACTCTCGCCTGGCACAGCGAATATGGATGGAAACACCACGGGGGCGGTAAACGGCATAATCTATGGTCCCAACTCCAGCGATGCGTATGGGGAGTACATCGGTTCCAGCGGTTGGATCACCTCAACCTATATGCCTTCCGCCGGCTCTTATCAACTGTTTTTCGTAGCGTCAAACGAGGCTGATAGCGGTGTGCCTAGCGCATTATTAGTGGACAATATACGCTTGAACGGTCCCGTAAACGTTCCGGAACCAGGAACGCTCACCATGCTCTTTGGTATGGGATTGAGTGGATTTGGAATGTTCTGTCGAAGAAAGTTCGCATAATCACCGGGTGTAATCAATCCTATGCTTAATGAGGGGAAAGCGATGACGCTTTCCCCTTTAATCTGAACATTGATCCTCCACATCAATGAAGGATCAATTTGAAACGATACCAATCCACTGTAAACCAATCCCCCCCAATGTTATCCACTTTTATGCGATGATCGCCTGCGGGAACGCGAACGGAATAGGTTTGATTGATCTCCTCCGCATTGGAATCGTTCTTACCATCCTTATCGACGATCATCTTCGTCAATGCTCTTTTACCGTCCACGTTCACGATCAACTCCCCGCCCGCTGTTGCAACTGAGTTAACGTGAATTTGAAAAACGGAGGGGTGCTTGAAGTGCACAAGGAAGGTTGGGTTGTTGCGCAGATCCGGATGTAGTCGTCCCTGTACAAATCCATTCAAATCCAAGGAGTAGTTCGTCGATTGACTAACATCAAAGATATTTTTCGTCGGTCGGCTCCAATTAGGCGAGCATGGAATGGTGATGACGCTCAAAGGGGGCATGGCGACCCAGTGGGGCAACTCAATTTCCACAACATCCCACGTTCTTAATTCGGGTATTCGCATGGCTATGACGCCGGGATGCAGGCTTTGGGGAAGTCTCTCCGTGCGAAGATATTCCGCCTTGAGGATTTGTGAGGCGCCCGTGTCCGCGTCATGCAGGATGATCCTGCCCGGCATTTGATTCAATGCCACCTTCAGCACGCCGTTTGTTTTATCTATAGGCGACATGCCTTTGTAATTCCGATTTATCAAATGAACAATCAATCGCTTAAACTGCGGTTGGGCTTGAATGGTGATTTCCGCCTTACCCGTGTAGTTGGCGAGACTCGGATCCTCCCATGTGACGTGATGCAGTAGCGGTGCGATGGATTCAACGAATTTCGCTTGATATTTGATAGTATCAAGCGTGCCGTTCGTCGAAGCGTCGCAATTAAAGGGACCATGAACCGGAAATGCGAAGAAAAGCCCCGAAGCGAAAATCTCCGGCTCGTATGCGTTTAACCACGCTACTCGCTGAGCGTCGGTTAAATTCATCCAGGGCATCCCGTCTCCCCAATCATGGAAGACCATAATGGGAACATCCCTGCCATAAAGAAGCTCTTTGCTTCGATTATATAGCGAACGCCACATTGGAACATAAGACATGGTACAGTCCATGTCACCATTGGTAATCGGAGGGAAATTGCCCCACACCCCTGAAATTTGAAAATCGACCCATCTATTCAATCCATTGGCTGCGATCCAAACCCGATGGTGTGTCTTCCTGGCGTAATCTCTGAGGTGATTTACCCAATAGCGCCACGTGGTGTTGTTTCTCCATGCTGAATAGCTTTCGCCGGAGATATCGGCGGGCGACCCCCACACGTTCAGGAAGGGATTTGCGGATTGATCAGGATTGGACGCCCACCCGTTGGTGCGAAGATAGGCTGCGTAATCGAATGTTTTGATGGTGTGGTCCGGACATTCGTTTGGATTGCTGAAATCCACTTTGAAGATACTCTGCCATCTTTTGTCCGTTACGCTCCAATGCGCTTTTTTTACGAATCGATTAAGAAGATACTCACGGAACGCCGCCAAGCCATAAGAATCGTATCCCTCGTTCCAGGAATAGGCTCCGTTGACCTCATCCATGAAGAGCGTATCCACTCCAACATCAATCTGAGCCTCCGCCCACTTCAGCACATATTTTCGGTATGCAGGATTTTCCAGCGAACCATGATAGTAACTGTTGGAGATCATATAAAGCTTGCCGAAGGGATCTCGCGTGGCCATATCCATGAACTGGCTCTCGGTGATTCCGTGAGT
>JAJZOL010000237.1 GCA_021811565.1 bacterium
TTGTCCGCCTTTTTCCATTTCGATTGAATATAGAGGTATAACGGCTGATCCGCCGTAAACAATGTAAGCAGATATTTTTTGCGAAGCAACATGTGAAATAAAATACGTTCCGGAGCATCAAGTGGCGATGCTGGTGCGATGACTCCCATTGCGGAATAATGGAATGAGGGGCGCATGAGCAACCCGGACCAAGGAGTGGACCCGAATGGTGATCCAAAAATTGAAAACACTTTATCACAGTAATCTAGATAAGGGATGAATATAACGCTCGATTTCCTTGCTTCGATGGAATTGTTCCAGAAATCCTTGAATAGTTTATAGTATGCAAAATGACGAATAAGAGTACCGAGTGGACCTGGACGCCAAATTTTAGAAATTGATCCATCGATGACTAAAACCTCAATCCGATTATCGCTTGCTTCCTGCATCTCCTTGTAAGCGGGATTATCCAAGCTCTCCGGCAGAGTGGCGAGAACAATCTTAACCTTATTGTTAATCGTGGAAGAGGCTACATATCGAACATACTGCATATGATGTCCGTCCGAATGAGGCTCAATAATGAGAATGGTGCTTTCTGAATTATTCAATGGTTTTTAATTCTAACTTGTTAAGTTCCAGCTTGAATTCGTGGTAAACCGTAAATGTAACAATCAATAACATGGTGATTACAAGCGAAAACGCTGCGCCAGGCAAACCGAAGTACGTAATGCATATAACCGAGACAGGAAGAGTTACAACGCTTTTTGTAAAAATCAGAATTGAGACTTTTTTAATATTGCCCAAACCCATCAGGAATATAAAATGCAAATGGAACCAAACCTCCAATAGGAAGTCGATTCCGATAAAGAAGTGAAGCCAAAACGATGGGACGACCTTTGGTCCGTACCAGAAGAGAACCAAGTATTTGCCCCCTAAGCCAATGATCAATCCTACGGCTATGGCATATAGCATGATTGTTTTCATAGCTTTGTGATAGGCATTAGCTATCCATTTCTTTTCTTTTCGAGTTGCCGCATCGGCTAATGCGGGCCATAAGGGTTGTGTAATCATAGCCACCATACCCATGCCAAGTGTAACAGCCTGTATCAGGACGCCTAAACGAGCGGATGCGGATGGACCGATGATTCTTCCTGCGACAATAATGTTAAGGTCATAGCTTAAAATAAGGCTAAGTTGCACCAATGAATAGGCAATGCCGGTTCCAATAACGCCCTTAAGCAGAGACTTATTATATAACTTTAATGTTGGGATAAGATAAGGCCGAGTTTTGAATATAAGCACCAGGAAATTACAAAGGCGTGCAAAAGTGGTGATTCCGTAAACGGCGATAATGATGCCAAGAATTGTTGGAAAATAGCGAGTTATGAACAACAAAGAAAAAAGGCATAAAAAATTGCCAGCTGCCCCGAAGGAATTAATGACATACTGTTCCTGATATCCCATTTGGGAAGCTTCACCGATCGTCAATAACATACGAAGAAAGAAAAAAAACAAAAGCCCTGAAAGCCCGAGCCTAATTTCGTGCAAATAAGGTAGATATTTTTGCCCGAATATTAAAAGAGGGTCTCCTAGCCAGACGAAAATATAGGATAAACAGACAATCGGAAGAATGATGGAAAGCATGAAGAAGAAAGAACTCGAAACCAAGCGCTTTTCCAGTTCATAGTCTTCCTTCGCCGCCGCCTCCGCAATCTTACGGGTTAATCCCGGGCCTATCCCAATACTTGAAAGTCCCAGCCATCCTATGGCGGCTGCAAGAGATGTGTAAACACCAAAACGGGCGACGCCTAACACATGCAGGGCAATGGGCATCGCTAACACCTGGACGGCTGTGTTTGCGATCTTAGATATGACGGAGGTTATAACGGCCAGGCTTAAGTTTCTCTTTCGCTTGACTGCGGGAGAGATAGGATTAAATGAGGATTCTTGCATGCTGATATCGTATTGTGTTTCGTCATCCATTTATTTCAAATATTATTCTATTTTATCAACTTGGGATTCTGACCGTAGGCGATAAGCTTCATTTTATGCCTTGTAAACCGAAGAAGATTGTAAATGATATCTGTGCGGTAAGAGAGTCCTTTTGAACCTGATTGTCCGATTATGATAACCGGACGTGGCGGGAGTGACCAGATCAACCCATCGCCGACTGCTCGGTTAATCGCTCGAGCCAATATATTTTCGAACCATATATTTTCTTCTGAAATGAATAAGTGTTTTAACGGAAATAGATAGTTGATAAAAAATTCCGGAGATCCAGCGAAGCATCTGCTGTCGGAATAACTTAATCCGCATGTGAGATTGCTTAGGATTGAAAGTCGCGGATTGCGTTGCAGAAAAGAGACAAGTTGCGGTACGGAGGGGGAATAGTGTCTTCCCGTTAGCTTTAACACGAAATTTGAATCCGTTAAATATTTGCTATTTTCGAAGGCAAATAATAACATATCCATCTCATATGCGCCAATATTTTGATATGCATTTCTGTCAATGTCGTTTTGGGTCAGGAACTCGCATGCAATGTGACGGGGGTTTTTATTCAAAGATAAATCAGAAAATTGAGAAAGGTCATAATCGGAATTCTCACAAAGTACTATCTTGTTAACGGGATAGTTATCCAATGCATAGCGGAATGAATTAAAGTATTGATTGGCTCGGATTTTAGGGTCTTGTAATACGACATTTGTAGATTTAAAAGGCGTTATAGTGGATGTGATGATAAGACTAACTATTATATCAGATGATTTCATGTGGGCATTATTTGCGACGGAAATCGCAGGTCTTCTTTTTACATAAAGCAATAATAAATAAAGGTTGCTGATTGTATATGTTTCCAAATGGTATTAATGAACAATCAATGTCAGTTATGCTGTGTTTTCTCATGCGGTTGTTTCTAATATTATTTATATAATTAAAAAATCTATTTTGTTTTAATATTTTTTTCAGCTGATGGGTTTTACTTGATTCGGAATATTTGAACTCATCAAAGAAAAGTTGTCCCCATAATTCAACAATATCATACCGCTTGAGAATTCGTCCCGCAAACTCAGGGAAATTATACTCATACATATGGTGGGGATTTTTAGGCTTGTCTTCAAAATAAGCCCCCGGATTCATCATATATCTGTTCGGAGTGGAAATGATTAAAAGTCCATCATCTTTCAAAACCCTCGAGGATTCTTCTATCCAATTATCACCATTCGGAATGTGTTCGATAGTCTCAAAGGAAACCACAACATCAAAGGAGGCTGTTTTAAAGGGTAATTGGTTCACATTGCAGGTCAAGTATTCGTTATTGTCAACGCCATACAGTTTATTAGCATTCACAACGCTTGAATCAGATAAATCAACTCCTACTACGTAATTAGCTCCCGCACCGCCAAGCATGTTTGTTCCATATCCGGTTCCGCAGGCGGCGTCCAATACGATTTTACCAGCTACAAACTGGCAGGCATATTTATATCTTTCAAGATGCTCCTGTAAGACGCTATTGTAATGGTCTTTTACAAAAGAGTTGATGACAAGCCTTTCTCCGGTGAATTCCTGCTCGTCATTATATCCTAACATGTTATTATCCCAATAAATTCATTGCAGATTCGCATACTCTTCTAGAACCCCACCCCAAACCCGATGGTTGGGTACTTCCCGTCCGTGAGACCAATATGCGCGTCAACGGCGTATCTACCATGGTCCGCCACCAAGTAGGAAAACACCACCCCTTGATTGAACACCCAGCCGTCGAATTCCATATAATAACGGATCACCGGAAGCAGGCGATAACTTACGGAGGCGAAACCGTTCTTGAACCTTCTCGTGCCCCAGCCACCGCTGAAATACAGAGCGTGCTCCCCGGATTGGAGGCGGTAAGAGAATACGCCGAAAGCAGAGCGAGAGGAGCGCATATCGCCAGGCGCGTTGTTTCCGGCGGACTTATCTGCGCCGAAGAGTTCCTGAATCCCCGCAGAGAGGCTGAGCCGTGAATTTTCTGACAACTGCGGTTGAATCTGAATGTTCGTGGACTGGGCTCCCTGGGAATCGAGAATCATATCGGACACGGCTATATTGGTGTGACCTAATGTATTACCCCATGTTAAATAAATAGTGCCGTTGGTATGGAGATTGCCCCATGCCAAGGAATTGGTATTGCTAAGTTTCCCGATCTCGAATTGCCATTGGTTGTGCCCAAGCGTGGGGGCGACGGGGGTGCTCAGAGCGACAGGACCGGTTAGGGAGCGATACCCATCCGCATTCACCCCATATCCCGCTCCTGACAGTCCTGAGATGTCCCTGAACTCATAGAACTGCTCGGCTCCGGTGAAAGGCGCCGCATGGCAAACCCCTGCCAAGAGAATTATGGAAATGGCGACAAGCCAAAATGAACGCATCGTGTTTTCCTTTTTGTTGGAAAGTCAAAGCATTGATGCGTTCATTATATTCAATCTGCGTTCGCTATGTAAAGCGATCCGCCTAACTTTCAAAAACTTTTTCTTTGATAAGGTAATTGTCAAATCGATGACATCATGCCAATTTGCATGTTTGGGGATATCCTATTCGCCTTAAAGCCAATTTGTAAATGCCTGTGCATATCTCTTATTCGCCGTATGAATAGGAGTCCCACATCGCAATGGGATTTTCCTCCGTCATGTCCCAATAGTGCTTCACGCAGTTTCTTCCGCTCTGTTTGGCGAAATACAGAGCCTTGTCCGCCTCGTCGACGATAATCTCCTTTTCGGGAGTAGCGGGGGTGAGCGTGGAGACGCCGAAACTGGCGGTTATGGGGGAATGCTCCCACTCGGCGTTTTGCAACTCCTTGCGAAATCTCTCCGCCATGGTGACCGCGCCAATGCGGTCGGTGTTTGGCAGCAGAATGACAAATTCCTCCCCCCCGTAACGCGCCACCATATCCGTGCTTCGAAGACTGTTTTGGAGCATCGAAGCCACCCTTTTAAGCACTTCATCGCCTTCAGGATGGCCGAAAGTGTCGTTGTATCTCTTGAACCGATCCACATCTATCATCACCAAAGACAGCCCCCCGCCATATCGCATTGCCCGATCATATTCATGCGTTAATCTCTCGCGAAAGGCGCGATAGTTCTTCACGCCTGTCAGTCCGTCGGTATCCACCAACTCCTCCAACCGTGCGTTCGTCATCTTCAACTGGGTTTTATGATCATTCAACAGCGCACATGTGCGCTCCATTCTCTTGAATTGCCGCTCGATTTTCCTTTCCCGCTCCTTGCGGTCGGTAATATCGGTGAATGTAATTACCAGGGCGAAAGGAGCGTTCCCCCCCTCTCGATATAGCGGAGATGAGTTGATGGATATCCATAATGGCAAGCCTATGGATGGATGAATCTTCAGGTTTAAATCTCGGATCATTTCCCCTTTTAAGAGGGATTGTCGCAAGGGGTTGTTCTCTTTAGTGATTACATCGCCTTCCTCTGCGAGCATTTTAATAGGAATGCGAGAATAGTGCACACCAAGAATGTCCTTCTCATCCATTCCAATCGTTTTCAATGCGGCTTCATTGGCGAGCGTGACGGTTCCTTTAGCGTCTATCACAATCAAACCCTCCTGCATGGCGTCCAGTACGCGCTGATACACACTATCGCTGGCTTGTTGGTCGTTTGCCGGAGGGAGTCGTTGTCCTTTGATTCTGTTCATGGCTATCCTAATTCTCCCTGCGCATTCCTCCAGACATACAGGATGGATGAGAAAATCATCCGCACCGAAATCCAATGCGGAAGGTAGAGACCCTTCATTCGGAAGAGTTGCGATCAGATACGATGCCATGGTGCGAGTTGTGTTCAGCAGAATTTCAACGAGATTCGCATTGAGATTTTCAATCAACCCCCAGTCAATGACGCATAGATCGGTTTCGCGCTTCACCAACTCTTCAATCGCATCGCCGGCGGTTTGCCGAATAACGCAACGGAGTTTTTCCGCGAGAAACGCCTGTTCGAATATATGCTTGACATCCGAATTTTTTGAGAGGATCAATGCGTTCATTACAATTTCCATTTAAAGCGGGCATGAGGATGCTGGAAACGATGATTTTTTCGGAATCACGATTCGCAGCCTATCGGCGTTTTGGATATTGCGGAAATCCAGTTTCGGGACACATCTTTTTACTTCCGAATATCACCTCGCGATAATCTCTCCCTAAATAACTATTCCTTAACATAAGCGGCGTAATTACCTGTCAAATTACTGGGATTGAGCGTGAAAAGGGCGAAAAAAGACAGGTGCGAATCCTCACGGATTTCGCACCTGTTCATGTATGCCTATTATGCTAATGATTCTCATGCATGCCAAGGAATTCCCGCAGTTTCAATTGGAGTTAATAGGACGCTGTTCGAGCGTTTTCCACAGAGCAGGGAATTAGGTACTCCGATTGCAGATATTTCATTATTAACTCCACGGATTCCTCAACGCTCTGGGTGTCCGTGTGAATTTCAATCTGCGGATTTAGTGGGGGCTCATAGGGATCGGATACGCCGGTGAAGTTGGATATCTCGCCCGCCAACGCCTTGCGATACAACCCTTTCGTATCCCTCGCTATGAGAGATTCCAATGAGGGGTTGAGATATACCTCCACGAACCTCACTCCGTCCAGTGAGGCGAGACGTCTCACTTCGTCTCGTATCTCCCGATAGGGTGAAATCGCCGCAGTGATGGCGATGGCGCCGTTCCTAGCAAGAAGTCGTGCGACAAAACCGATCCTGCGAATGTTTAGGTCCCTATCCTCCTTGGAAAAACCAAGGCCTTTGGATAGCAGCTCTCTAATCTCGTCACCGTCTAGCAACTCGGCGTTAAGGTTCAACTCATGAAAATGGCTCAGCAACTCTCCGCCGATTGTCGATTTTCCGGCGCCCGAGAGTCCTGTCAACCAAACAATGACACCTTTCGACATTTTCCTTATAATCCTTATACTATACATATCTTGTGATTTTGTGTGTATCCGTAAGAAAAACGTCCGCATCCAACCAAGAGATACATGAGTGGTTCGGAGCGTTTATGCGCACATCCGTATCATTATGGAGTTTCTTGCTTCACTCCAACCTGTTATTTCATCCTCAGTGGATTGCAACTGCTCAATGATATACTTTCGTGTTTCCGGTGAGAAAAGTTCGTGAAACCGATTTGAGAAGTGTATTTTTTGCGTAACGTTCCTCTTCCACGGCTCATTGGAAAGTGTGACTTTTTTTGCGATGTTCGGATAGTTGAGTAACATTTCCTCCTGAAAATCGATGTTGAGAAAATCGCATATGGATGAAACGGAGGATTGCGGATCCTCTATCAGACTTTCATAGTGCACAAAAAAATGGTTCGGCTGATTCAGGTATCTGGAACTTAGGCTAATCGCCTCTTTCCACCAGTACATGCACTCGTCTATCTCCATCGGGCGCCCCCATGCCCCTTTATGCTCCCGCGTCACTGCATAGAGCGAGGACACCACATCCTTTCCGCCACGGATTATGTGAATAAATCGGGATTTGGGAACGAGTTCCGTGATGGTCGGAATGTGATACAGGTGCCCTGGGGTTTTTTCCAGCCAGATATCCTTCCCCTCCATGATCGCCATTTCATCCATGTTGCGAACGAAAACGTTCGTAACTCTTAGAAGGGTTTCAATGGGAAAGGTTTTGCCTGAGATCAACTCCGTATGTCCGGACTCCCGCAGAAAACAATTCAATTGCCCGCGTGCCGCCCTGGAAGCAAGCCCCAGTCTTCTCGCCCATTTGTGACCGGGCACGGCGTGTTGAAAAAAATGGCTTTCCGGAAATGTGGCGATATGGGTATGCGCGCCTAGTATGCTTTGTAAAAGAGTTGTGCCGGAACGGGCGCAACCCACGATGAATACTCTATCTGTTATTGCTTGATTGAAATTCATTACGTTTCGGGTCTCTTGGAACATCGCTGCAATTAGGATGCGCAAACGCCATCCTGAAACTCCTGCCCTATCTTCTGATAACGGCCATGAGCATCACATCAACTCGTTGCCTTACCTTAGAAAAAACTAAGACTGGTTTCTTTGTTAGACGACATCGCGTCAATTTAGTTCACACAAGGTAATAATATTTCAGGTAATTGCAAAATTCGATTTCCAAGTATTTCGCTGAACGTAAAATGAGCGATAATAGCCACATTTCCTGAATTTTGCAATTACCTCTTTTGATACGAGGATTTCCCATTTGCATGGAGCCAAAAGGGGAAGCAAACTCGGTTCGACATTGCACGAATCGACAAAGCCGGAGAGCGGGCGAGCGCTGTCGAATCGGGATTTGATATGGTTGGCATGGCGCCTTACTCGTACGAAGACGAATATTCACGTCTTCCCTTGTAAAAAAAACGTTTCTCCTCTTACGGAAAAAGAAATATGGTGTATACTTAAGGTAGTTATTGCTGAATAAAGAGAGGATGATCTATTTGGCACAGGTAATTGTCAAGCCCGGCGAAAACATCGATTCCGCGCTGAAGCGTTTCAAGAAAATCGTCATGAACAGCGGCATCACCAAAGAAGCCCGCGCTCATGAGCGATATGAGAAACCCAGCGACAAGAAACGCCGAGAGCTGAAAGCGAGCATTCGCAAGATTGCTCGCGCTCGAGCCAAGTCAGCGGATAAGTACTGATAACTCGGGTTTGACGAACGTATGTTAAGGGATGGATATCACCGTCCCTTATACCTTTTTTGCGATGGAAGTAACTCATGAAGGTTTTACTGATCGCACATAGTTGCATATCGCCTTTCTGGGGCGTCCCGCGAGCCAAGGCTTTGACCGCATTTCCCGATATCAAACTCTGCGTGCTCACACCCAGTCGATGGTTTGAATACGGGAAATGGCAAAAGCCACTTTCAGTGTATGATAGTGGTTTTTTGTATCTTTCAGAGCGCATTCTCTTCCCCAAGTCCGGTCCCGCAAAGTGGTATCTTCACGTCTATCCTAAACTCGCCTCTCTCATAAGCTCTTTTCGCCCGGATATCGTGGATCTATGGGAGGAGCCGTGGGCTATGGTCTCATTTCAAGTGGCATGTCTGCTATCGCCGCTTCGAAAACAGACCAAACTCTTAGTGGAAACCGAGCAAAACATTCTCCGTTCTCTTCCGCCTCCCTTTGAATCAATCCGTAAATTCGTATTTCGTCGTGCCAGCAGTGTTGTTTGCCGCAGTCACGGCGCGGCGGATGTGGCGAGGAGATGCGGGTACCAAGGGCATATGGAAATCATTCCCAATGGTGTGGATGTTCAGCTGTTCCGCCCGAACCGCCCTCCGTCGAACAAGAAAAGAGACCCGTCGGACACTTTTATAGTTGTGTATTCGGGAAGGCTGACGCAAGAGAAAGGGGTGGATGATCTGATTGATAGCCTAAATGACTTGCCTGTCTCCGTCAAATGTCACATCGCAGGGGAGGGCACGCATGAGAATAACCTTCGCAAGCATGCCGCTAACAATGGATTAAGCGACCGTGTGCGATTTCTGGGAAGTATGGAGAGGGAATCCTTGCCGGGTTTTTATCGCGATAGCGACGTTCTCGTTCTTCCCTCTCATACCACCGCTACATGGAAGGAGCAGTTCGGCCGGGTGTTGGCGGAAGCCCAGGCTTGCGGGATACCTGTCGTCGGCTCCGACTCAGGCGCCATTCCCGAAGTTATCGGAGATGCGGGCTTGGTTTTTCCGGAGGGAAATCGGTGCAAGCTGTCTGAAACGCTTCAGCTCCTCTTCGACAATGAGGAGTTAAGAAACCATTTGGGGAATCTTGGCCGTCATCGCTTATAAGAGTGAT
>JAJZOL010000136.1 GCA_021811565.1 bacterium
CCTTGCAGATCCCGCTCAAGTTCCGAAGGACACTTTGACCTTCTTCACCTTTCGCAAGCCTCAACCGGACTATTTCAAAGGTCCAACCGGACCCGACCAGTGGGGTTGGCTGGAAATCCATCCGCAGCATATCTTCTACGATAAGGAAAACAGACCGGAGGAGATGACGGTAGGTGTGGCTCAGAATGCTCGAGATCATCGCCTCTGCGCGATTAGCGAACCGGGCGCACGAGGAAGAAGCTGGCATGACGGAGGGGAGGACACATCCCCGCACGCAGTGGAATACGGGTTCAACTTTGCGGAGCAGTGGCGCCGAGCCTTGAAGGTGGACCCGGAATTCATATTCGTCACCGGCTGGAATGAATGGATCGCCATGCGCCTTGACGAGTTCAACGGCGTGAAAAAGCCAGTGATGTTTGTGGATGAATTCGATGAGGAGTATAGCCGCGACTGTGAACCGATGAAGGGCGGGCATGGGGACGATTACTATTATCAGTTGGTGGATTACATTCGCCGATACAAAGGAGTGCGGCCGACGCCTGTCGCCGGTCCGATGCGCAGCATTCGTCTCAACGGTTCTTTCGCGCAGTGGAATGGAGTAATCCCGGCGTACGGAGACTGGGTCGGAGACACGATGCATCGCGATCACCCCTCTTATCGAAGCATTGGGAGGTATGTGAACAACAGCGGCAGGAATGACTTTGTCCTTTTGAAAGTGGCGCGGGATCGCAGGAACTTTTACTTTTACGCTAAAACACGCCAGGCGATCACCCCGCCGGAGGGTTCCGAGTGGATGAACCTTTATATTCGCGTTCCGGGATCTAAGGCTCCGAACTGGGAAGGGTATCAGTTCGTCGTGAACAAATCAGTGAAATCCCGGCATATCACCACTTTGTCGAAATGCATGGGCGGATGGAAATGGAAAGTCATAAGCAGACTGAGTTATTGGGTTCGCGGAAACGAGATGATGCTTTCCATACCGCGTCATGATATCGGATTATCGTGGAAACCGCATGGAAAGCTGAAACTGGAGTTCAAATGGGCGGATAACTGCCCGAAAAATGGCGATGTTATGGATTTCTGGGTGGATGGTGACACCGCTCCGGATGGACGATTTCGATACGTTTATGATGCCAAGGAGTAAATAACTCATGCCTTCTCATCGTCGAAATTCGGCGGAATGGGTCGGAATCCTGTTTTCGCTTCCGTGGATCATCGGTTTCGCTGTGTTCATCGCTTATCCCATTCTCGCCTCTCTCTACTTCAGCTTTTGCTCCTACGACGCCATACGCCCCCCTCATTGGGTGGGTTGGCGCAATTACGTGGAGCTTTTCACGCAGGACGATGTCTTCTGGAAATCCCTGAGCAACACCCTGTATATGATTGTGTTCGGGCTTCCGTTGATGCTCGCATCCTCTCTCGGACTTGCCATGCTTCTCAATCAAAAGGTGAAGGGGATCGCACTATACAGGACACTTTTCTATCTTCCCTCCATTACACCGGTGGTCGCCTCCTCCATTCTTTGGATGTGGATTTTGAATCCGGATATAGGCTTGATCAACATCGTTCTAAGCCGCTTCGGCGTAGCTCACCCGCCCGGTTGGCTCACCGACCCCGCATGGGCGAAGCCCGCCCTGATTCTTATGAGTCTCTGGTCGGCTGGTGGAGGGATGGTCATCTATCTTGCGGCGTTGCAGGATGTTCCGGACACGCTTTACGAAGCGGCTTCTCTTGACGGAGCCGGGGCGTGGCACAAGTTCCTGCACGTGACCCTGCCCATGATCTCGCCGGTCATTCTCTTTAACGTGATCATTGGTTTGATTGGATTCTTTCAGTATTTCACCCAGGCGTACATCATGACAAATGGGGGACCCGAGGATTCGACCAATTTTTACGCCCTTCATCTCTTCAATCGTGCGTTCCTTGATTTTCAAATGGGAGCCGCATCCGCGATGGCTTGGATTCTCTTTCTTGTAACACTGCTGGCGGCGTTGGTGGTGTTCAAAACCAGCGCCCGATGGGTCTACTATGCGGGGGAGAAATAAGCGAATGAGGAATCGAAGACGCACAACCGAACTGCTGACGCATATCCCGTTGATTGTCCTTGGCGTTTGCTTCGCTCTACCCTTTTTCTGGCTGATCAGCACCTCCCTTAAGCCGGATGCGGAGATTTTTCGCATCCCGCCCGTCTGGATTCCGCATCCCATAAGGTGGTCGAACTATCCTCGCGCGATGCATTACATCCCATTCGCCTTGTATACGTGGAACACCCTTCGCATCTGTCTCTTTTGCGTGATAGGAACCACATTGTCCTGTTCTCTGGTCGCCTATAGTCTGGCGAGATTGAAATGGCGATGGAGAAACTGGATTTTTTATTCGCTCCTCGCCACCATGCTTCTACCCGGGCAAGTGACGATGATTCCCACTTTTATCATCTTCAAATGGCTAGGGTGGATCGGAACCCCATTGCCGTTAATCATCCCCTCGTTTTTCGGGAATG
This sequence comes from bacterium, assembly GCA_021811565.1. GTDB lineage: Bacteria > Armatimonadota > Chthonomonadetes > Chthonomonadales > CAJBBX01 > DTKV01. The sequence goes on from JAJZOL010000136.1 coordinate 2,501, forward strand.
CATTCAGCATCTTTTTGCTGCGTCAATTCTTCATGACTCTCCCCCAGGAATTGTCAGACGCAGCACGTATGGATGGATGTTCGGATTGGGGGATTTACTGGCGCATTCTCATGCCACTCTCCAAACCCGCATTGGCGACGGTGGGGCTCTTCACCTTCATTGGATCGTGGAACGACTTTCTGGGGCCGCTGCTTTACCTGAATGACGAGAGAACCTACACGCTCTCGCTGGGTTTGCAGATGTTCGTGGGGCAGCATGGGGCGGAATGGGCAATGCTGATGGCGGCTTCCACAGTGATGACCTTGCCGATCGTCATTCTGTTCTTCTTCACTCAGAAGACTTTCATACAGGGCATCGCCATGACGGGGATGAAGGGGTGAGAGGGAATTCCTGAAGAGTCTTTCCCCGTCGCGGGGGTAAAGGCATTTGGATCGCTATTATGATGCGCCACCGGACAGTTGCAGGGCTTTTCTGCGGAGCCATAACACCCAAAAGCTGGCAATGACCAATAGGGCGGAACCACAAAAAACAAAAGTTGATGGTTCAGGCACATTGGTTCCGGGTTGAAGTGGAGTTATGGAACCACTCCAATCCCCATAGAAACTGTTCAATTCACCCTGGGGGTTGAGCGATAGAGGGGTGTTGGTGTTCAGTTTGATAGTCAATACTTCCGGAGAAGATGTATAAATGAATGTTTCTCCGCCAATCGTAAATTGATTGAACTGGTATTGAATGGATACTTGGGAACTGTTTAAATTGCCGCTGATATTTGCCTGGCTGTAACTGCTGCTGTCCAATTCCGGAGTGATGTTACCTGTAACAGGACCGAGAAGATTAAAGCTCGTTGGCCCTATCGAATTCATAGAAAACTTATTGTTCGTAACCGTTGGATTCGAAAAAGCCCAGAATTCCAATTTAAATGAATTAAAATCTGATGCGGGAATGCCAAATATGTCGCTATTCTGGACATTTCCGTTGTTATTGGTATTACCGGTGACTGACACAGGAATGAAAGAGGAATTACTCACGACACCAGGCTGAGTGTTGGTGAATAAACCCTCAATTGGATCGAAATTAAAGTAACCTGTGCCAGCGCCATTGAAAGTAGCATTGAATAACTGCACGGTCAACGCGCTCGCGGATGCATTACGGCTGGTTAAAGCTATCGCCAATCCCAGTGCGCATGCCACCGCCCAAGTCAAACGCTTACCTTTTCGATAAATCATTCTTTTCTCCTTTTGAAAAAAAAGGGACTGTATAAGGAAACAAGCTCCCCACACTAGTTAGTACGGTAGCGCATATATACATTACCGGACATGAAACCGCCACAATCAAAGATGACATCCTTTTGGGTGTAACTCCAATCCGCAAGGAGAGCTGTGAAACCCTTGGTAAAACACATAAAATGTATTACTGCATGAAACATGCCATATCAACATGTAATGTCATTGAATCTAATGGAAAGTGTTTGAAAACACATTGGAGATACGATTAGAGTACATTATGAAGGCGGCGAACTATGCAATCAAAGGCATGGAGTATCTCCCCCAAGTCTATGGCATACATATCACATTCTGTTCATTGGATTTGTGAGTTGTACTCCACTTATACCGGGCGGTTTGGGTTTTCATCAGGTTTCACAATTAAAGTGGGGGCTTGTATGATATCATCTAGCAACTAAATGAAAAAGGAAGCATGATACTGGCCAGTAACGGAATTCTGAAAAATGAGCGGATGACTTTGGAGATGATTCACTGTGGAATTCAACGCAGGACAGCTTAACGCACCAAGCCCATGAAATATGCATCGCGGGAGACGGTTACCAAAGAGACAAGGAAATGTTAAAACAACTTCATGTCTTTCCAAGCTACTAGGACCACGACACATACTTCAAGAGGTTGCATGCGTTTATGCAAAATGAATGTAAATGGTTTTTATCCGAAATATGAAATCGGGATCGACGAGATTGCGCCATCCGCTATTTGATGAGTTCCACTATCTGCTTGAACTCCGGGGTTCCCGCCTCCTCCATCAACTCATATGCCGCCATCTCGGTGGAGGGTACGGCGATTCCTGCCTGCCGCAGACGCTCCAATCCGAACTTCCAATTCGCCTCGGTGCGGGAGGAGACCGCATCGCCCACGACGGACACCCGATATCCAAGATGCTGCAAATCCATGGCTGTTTGAAATATGCAGATGTGCGTCTCCACCCCGCAAAGAAGGATATGCTTCCTTCCTGAACGGGCGATTTCCGAAAGGATGGTGTCCTCCCCGATCGCACTGAAGCAAATCTTATCGAATGGAACGAATTGATGCGGTATGGCTCTGGCGATCTCCCGTATCAATCCGCCCATGCGCTTCTCATATTGCAGAGTTGGAACGATGGGCATCCGGAGAACCTCGGCGGTTTTGATAAGAATGAGCGAGTTGTTGATGACTCGATCCCTCTCCCAGATATTGCGCAGAAACGGTTCCTGCATATCCACGACGATTAACAGTGCGTCATCACGACGCAACAGTTCGGGATTTCGATTGGATCGTATGATTGCCACGTTTAACCACCTCCGGGTGCCAATGGAAAGGATTTAACTAAGACCGGAATATAAGCTCGATGAATCCTCGGTTTTAGGGAAACACTTGTTGATTATATATTGCAAAGGCTGAATTGGTCAACAGACGTAATTTATGATACAGTCTATAACGGTTTTTCCGTTTCCGAAGCGGAAATGTGAAGCTACGCGCTGCGGATTGCTTTAGTCATCGCCAATGGATATTATGGGTAAAAGAGCGGGATTTCTTTTGTTTCGTTGAAGAGAGGGTTTTCGGAAATGAAATTCATCGTTGTTTTGGCTGTGATGCTTGCATTCACAATCAACGCTCAGGCGATTACCGTAGGGGTGTTTCAAGATTACATCCCGCATGGAAAACACGCATCCAATCCAACAGTCCTTACCGCAAGTCTGCGTAACGCCGGATTTCAGGTTCAATCTCTCTCTTCCGAACAGATGGCGGATCTGTCCGTATTAAACCCATCCAAAATTGATCTGTTAGTGTTACCCTATGGTCCCTCCTTTCCGGCTATCGCCGCAAACAGCTTCCGAGCTTACTTGCGTAACGGCGGACGATTTCTTTCCATCGGAGGCTATCCATTTGACACCATTTATCAGAAGAAGCGCGGGGTATGGTCGGTGTTGGACCCCATGGAGCCCTCTCCGGGTCAAAAGGACTTGGTGATTGATCCGCATTTCCGCCAAGTTCCACCGCAAACGAACGTCGTTTGGAACTGTTCCGATATCAAGCGATGCGATGTGGATGAGCAACCGAAATCAAGTGACTCGCCTGCATTGAGAGTCCGCGTTCCGCCTAACGGTGAATCGGTTGGGGCGGTATGGCAGGAATCTCTATCCTCGCTGAAACCCGGATTCACGTACCTTCTTACCGCCAAAATACGCGCCAATGGAGTTCATTCCACCATCGGTGGCTTCGCCTTCCTCGCCGAATACCAGTTTGACTCTTCCGGGGCTTTGGGGCCATGGCAGGATATGATTCACGTGACGGGAGTGACCGGTTGGCGAATGGTTCGTCAGGTTTTCACCGTGGGAGCAAAAAGCAAGCGAGTGGAGTTGCGTTTTGGGATGTACAACGCCTCCGGGGAGGCGGAGATGACGGACATCCATCTCTATCAGACTTCGGCTCCGGTGAGGCTCAACACCCGTTTCGGGCAACCTGGGGACGGGCTGGATGTTGCGGAGGATCAGATAGGAGTGTGCGATCCCTCCTTTCGATTTCGGCGGGTTGCGTATCTCGCTCAGGCCGAGGGGCAGTCGCTGTTTTCCGGTGTGAAATTGAAGGGCAATTTCAAGGGATGGCCCGCCACAGCCGTCCTCGGGCAAGATAACGCCACCTGGGAGCCTATTCTGAACGCTTATGATCGCTACGGCAGGCTTCGCGGGGCTGCTGCTGCGATTGTACGCAACTACAACGGGTACTACAAGGGATCCGTATGGTGTGTTTTTGGAATCGATTCCACCGACCTTTTCACAGATGGTTCCCCTTGTCTGAAGGAGCTTCCCGATTTGGTGAGAACTATCGTGGATTCCCCATGCTTGCACGATTTTCAAACGAATTACACCTATTACAAGCCTGGGGAATCGGGGACCATCTCCGCAACCGTTTCCAACTTCACTCCGACACCCGTTCAGGGGACGATGCGGATTACCCTGTTTTTGGAGGATGGAAAAACAACCATTCAAACCTACTCGTCGCACATCTCACTCTTGCCGGGAGAGACTCGGCAAGTCTTCCGTTCCTTTACGGTAAGCGGAGCTTGGGGGGATTTCGTGCGAACGAGGGTGGGGTTTATCGTTGACGGAAAAGAAATCCAAAGGCTGGATTCCGGTTTCATCATTCGTGACTCGCAAACAGTCCGACAAGGGTATTCCCTCAGCTGGGGGGACAACTATCTGCGGCGCGGGAATATTCCTCGGTTCCTGCTCGGCACGGACACCTACAGTAATATGTTCAGTTCGGTATGCGAGACACCGCTTCAGTGGCTCAGAGACACCCGAACCGCAAAAGACGATTTCATCACGGTTTTTGAAAACCTCCAAGGCGATTATGGCGATACCGGCGTTCCAACGGAAAAGCGATGGAGGGATTACGAAGGGCTTGCGCAGTTGATCCAAAAAAACGGAGAGATCTATTTTCCCTGTCTATTAGTTGGTCAGAATGTGGCGATCAGCGACGAGGAACTGGCGAAACAGGAACGGTTCGCAAAGGAGTACGCGCTTCGTTTTCGCGATTACCCTGGGGTGATCTACTACCTCGATGGTGATTTTCAGGTGAAGATCAATCCGACCGATTCCGCCATGAAGGTGCTGTTCAACCGATATTTGAGGGAGCATTACAAAAGCGAGGCGGCGTTTCGCAATGCATGGGGAAGCGATGCCAACAATATGAAGTGGGGCGATATACCCATCCCCTATGTAACGGACAATTGGCTTGATGTGCGTAACGCTGATTACATGCGGTTCGAGACCTGGCTGATACGCCGATGGGTGGATGCGATGTCCTCCGCCATTCGCTCCATTGATGACAAACATCCCATCACCTCCGAGTACTATCAGGCTCCTTATGATGGAGTGGATATCGTTCGGGGGATCGGGACGCAGGATTGCGGTGATATCGGGTATTTCGACCGTCCTGGGAAAGACCTTGCGCAATTTCCGCAGGTTTTTCGTTCGGTTGATCTACGAGCAAGGGGCAAAGGGATGAGTATCGGGGAGTTCGGCGTAAAGACGCATCCAGCTTGGAGCGGATCCGATTTTGGTTACCACACCGCTCGCACACCTCGTGAGGCGCGCACGCTGTATCTGTCCTTGCCCTTTTACGCTTTCGCACTCGGCGGTTACAAGGTTCAAAATTGGGATTGGAAAGATACATCGGATCGGATCTTCCCTTGGGGTCTCTACCATTCCAACGCTTTGGTTCCAAAAACGTGGTTGTACACCTATCGCAATGATGGCATCATTCTTGGGAGTTTCCAGCCGGTTTACCTACCCGGGAAAGTCTGGTTCGTTTTGGCGGATGGAAATCGGATCGGCGGCGGCTGGGCTGCGGTGCGGCAAGGGGAGCTGAACGGTTTGCGATATTTGATGGAGGCGCACATTCCCTTCAACGTAATTGACGAGGATAACTTGGATCATCTCCCCTCCAGCGCCAAATGTCTTTTCTGGCCCATTCCATTTTGTCCCTCGGATGGCGCGGTGGATCGTATTGAGGCGTTTGTACGAAGAGGAGGATACCTCTATCTCTCCGGCGATGTCTCGTTCGATCCTTCCCGGCGAATGGATCGAACATATCGTCTTCTCACCTTGGCGGGCGTGAAGGTTGTGGGAAGAAGGTATCCGGACATCACGTTGCCGGGAACTCCGATAAATATCACACCTTTACATGGCGCGAAACTCCCAACGCATAAGGGATATCCCTGTCTTAACATGAGCGTGAAGGATGCGACGGTGATCGAAGTGGATCAACGCAAGAGGGTGGTGGCGGTAATCCATCGGCTTGGCAAAGGCATTGTGTTCTTTACGGATGATCCACTGGAACTTTACGCCGATCCGAGGAAAGCCTCGCTCGGTTCCGCATACTATCGGGATGTTGCGAGGATTTTCGGGATTCATCCTGAGAAGGTCCAACCGGATGACGGCAGAGTGTTGATTTTTCACACGCCTTGTCGGAATGGCGTGATTGTGACGACCGTCTTCAACACAACGCATTCCCCGATTAACGCCAGCTTTGATGGCATGAAGACGACTATAAACGGAGATAGACCGGCATTGCTCTCGGTGGATAAGGCGGGCGATCCGATCGCCGTATCAGGCATGGGTGCAATGCTGTTCAAGGGGCGCTCGTTGACGCGGAGCGCGCTGCAGATATCTTTGCTCTCACAGGACGGGAAATCGCTGTGGAAAAGCCAAAATGAATTACTTCTTCCTCAGGGAGAGGGGCTGGTGCATCTCTATTGGGGAACGAGACCCACGCCGACGGTGGAGGTTGGGGAGTGGGTAAAGGGGAGATGGACCGCATATGAACGATGGAAGGCGAAGGTGAAGGATGGATGGATCATGCTGGATATCGATGCGGATAGGGCGACGTGCGTGGTGAGGATACGGTGATCTCATTTCCCCGGAGTGCAGGATATCGGGGATCGGGTACCGGGTATCGGGGATTGGGTGCCGGGGTTCCGGTCATGTAAAATAACCGGCAGGGGGTCCTTGAGGATGAGCGTCCTGACGGACGCGGCCGGTTTCGCGGGGCAATCTCACGCAGAGCCGCGGAGTCCCGGTTGTGTTTGATCTTCCAATTTTAAGTTACCGCGTTAACCAACCGGCGATTTGGAATTTTGCCATGTATTCCGGCGACCACAAGGGATCGCGCCTACGTAACATTCCATACACCAAAACGCGGGCCGTCACGGTGCCCGTTTCCAACAAATCCACGAACCTCACGCCGAATTTTTCAAATATAAGCAATTATATACCTGTCAAATATATTGCCATTCGCTATTCGAGTCAGTTCGTGAAAACACAAATATTGAAAAAAAAGCTTGACAATTTTCAAGCGGGATGTTAAAATCCTTGAAAT
>JAJZOL010000185.1 GCA_021811565.1 bacterium
ATCAACAAAAAAAACTCCCGCCACAGAGAAGGCGGGAGAGTTTAGGGGAGAAGGCGTATCAATTCTTGGTGTCCGTCCGAATTAGGCGACGCTCCTCTTTCGCAGGAAGAACAGGCTTCCGCAGATGCCCGATCCGAAGAGCATCATCAAAGCACTCGGCTCCGGAACTTGTGAAAAAGATTGATCAACATATGATAAAGTTGGCTCTAATCCGCCATTCCGGAATTGCATATCTTTGTTAATAATCAGGTAATTATATGGGGTCGCAGTAAAATAACCATGGTCATCCGAAATAGTGGTATGAGTCGTTTTTCCTGTGGAGGGATCATATGTTGCACTATCTTGGATACTCAATGTATTTACTGTCTGGTTATTAGAATTGATCGCAGTTTCCACAATTGAAACCGCTCCGGATAAAGATGAATTACCTGAACCGGCTAGTGTAAATGGATTTCCTAATAATTCATCATCCACAATTAATGGACCAGGAGCAGTCACAGTAAAACCTAACAACGCATCTGTTGTGGTTCCAAAAGTCGGATTATTGAAACCTGCTTGGAACTGGATTCCATAATTACCATTAAGTTGTATTGGATTTACATTTATGTCAGCGGCAGTGGGTAGAGTGCTTCCTGATGGAGAATAACTGAAATTCGAAAACGTTTTATCTCCGGATGTAATCGTCCCATTATTATTTATGAGATCCTCCAACGTTACCGCATTAGCCGAATACCCCACCGTCAACAACATCAGGGCTGCAAGCCCGACAATCAATTTCTTGAAACTTTTAGTCATTTATAACTCTCCTTCCTGTGAGTGTCCTCTGTGGCGTGAGGGTGTGTCCCTCACAAAAAATGTTTAGAGAAAGCCAGATCGGTTCGTCACTGCGAATTCGCCTTCTCAGTTTACTCCCAAATGAGTATAGTGCAAGTTGCGTGCCAAAATCCTCTTTTATCCCGAAAAAATCGGATTTTTTTTCAATCCGTCTTAAAACAGGTAATTCGCATGCATGATAGCTCATCCGGAATATTGGACTTATCGGTCGGATCGGTCGGATCTAACACTCATGAATACTGCAAAACACGTGCCAAAGTGCACTCATCAATCGGTTTTTGAGGGGAATTTCGCAAAAAAATTTATATGGCTTAAGTTTCGCCGTTCTCATCCGTTAAAAGAGGGGCGCCTTGGAAAACGACATCCATCTTTCGGTAGGAGGGATGCGCGTATTGCTTCGCCATCTGAATGCACCCTTTGCGGCAAGCTTCCGCGCAGCAGGCGCACGCCACGCATTTGTAAAGATCAAAGGTGACTTTCTTGGCGGGGCGATCCACCTCGATGGCGTTTGCCGGACATTTCAACGCGCATGCACCGCAATACACGCAGTTTTCCGTGTTGAACTCCACCGAGCCACGCACGTTCTCGGCGATTTCGCGCGTCTTCGCCGGGAAATTTCGTGTCGCCGGTTTGGAAAACAGGTTGGAAAGCACGTTATTTATCATGGAGTGACCTCCGATTTCTTTCTTTCATCTCTCCGTGCAACTGATGCACGGGTCTATTGAGAGCACGATTACCGGTACATCCGCCAGTTCGCACCCTGGGAGCATCGCGACCAATGGCGGCACATTGGCGAAGGTGGGGGTGCGGATCCGCAGCCGATCCAACCGGTTCGTTCCGTCCGCCGCGAGAAAGTAGAGCAACTCTCCTCGCGGTTGCTCCACCCGGGAGATAACCCGCCCCTTCGGCCTCCCCTTGGGTTTGGTTAGGATCTCCCCGTCGGGTAACTGCCGGATGGCTTTACGCACCAAATCCACGCTTTGATAGCACTCTCTGGCGCGCACTTTCGCTCTGGCGTAGCAATCACCGTCGTTTTCCGTCACCGGTTCAAAGCCAAGCTCCCCGTAGGCGGCGTAACCCAGTTGTCGCATATCCTGAGCCACCCCGTTGGCGCGTAATACCGGCCCCGCCGCTCCAAGCTCCAGAGCCTGTTCCCGGGTTATCTTTCCGATTCCGACGGTCCGTTTTCTGACCGAGTAATCATTCAGGATGACTGGAATTGATTTATCGAGTTGTTTGTTCACCTCGTCGAGCGTATCCAGTATCTCCTGAAGATGGGCGTCGCTGATATCCCTTCTTGTGCCGCCGATGGCGCAGGTGGAGATGATCACCCGGCTCCCCGCAGTCTTGTCGAAGATATCCATCAGCATCTCGCGGTTGCGCCAAAATTGCATGAAAAGGCTCTCGTAGCCGAAGGCATCCGCGAAAAGCCCCAGCCACAGATGGTGGCTGTGCAGACGATGCAATTCGCTCCAGATCACTCGCAGATATTTTGCGCGCGGAGGGGCTTCGATATTTTGCAACTGCTCGATCCCTTGACAATAGCAGAGGGCGTGAATAAAGCTGCAGATGCCGCAAACGCGTTCCACCAGAAATACGTTCTGAGTGTACTCCATGCGCTCCGCGGCTTTCTCGATTCCTCGATGCACATAGCCGATATGGGGAACGGCGCTCACCACGGTCTCATCCTGCAACTCCAATTTCAATTGAATCGGCTCGGGAAGGACGGGGTGCTGAGGGCCGAAAGGTATTACTGTTCTGTTTGACATTCTTTTTTCCTAGCGTTTCATCCTATTCAAGCGGCTTATCCTTCGCCATCGGCGCCGGTTCAACACCTTCGATGAGATAGAGGTGGTTTTGATAATCAATGGCTATATCGGTTATTTCGAGTCCGAATAGCTCCTTTATTTCGTTCTCCACCAGGAAGGCGGCTAAGTATACGGAACTGATGCTGGGAAGCGACCGCCCCTTTGGCACTCTGACCCGCAGATGCTCCAAATGGAGGTCCCGATCAAAATGATAGAGAACCTCGAAATGATCTCCGCGATCCAGAGCGGTCATCGTCACAAATCGTCTCTTTTCGTCCGCAGCTTTTTTGACTCGGTCCAGCAATTCGGAAACATCCACGTCACGGATATTCGGAATGTCAATAATTTCCTGAGGTTTGATCTCCATGGTTTCCATCATCTTTTGTTCATCTTCTCCAGCGCCATCATGACTCCTTCCATAATCGCCTCCGGACGCGGGGCGCACCCAGGAACGTAAACATCCACGGGTACCGTGCCGTCAACGCCTTGCAATACGTTGTAACATTCGTGAAAGATTCCCCCGGAGAGTGCGCACGCCCCCACAGCGACGACAACCTTGGGGTCGGGCATCTGGTCATAGAGGTTTTTCAACACCCTCGCACTACGTTTGTTGCATGTTCCCGTCACAAGCAGTACGTCCGCATGTTTCGGGTTTCCCACATTGACCATCCCGAACCGCTCAATATCATACACCGGAGTAAGACACGCCAGTATCTCTATGTCGCAACCGTTGCAAGCCCCGGCGTCGTAATGCAATATCCAAGGGGACTTGGCGCGGGATTTTTGCAGTATGTTCATCTCGCAAAGCCTTCCAATAATGGTGATTGCAAAATCCTCACAATGTGAATTTGGCGGTGTTTAACTCCTTTATCGAAGAATGCCATGCGCATTTCACAATCACCTTAAGATATATATCGCAGCAAGGTTCGCCACCGATATTCCAACACCGAACGACCATGCGAACCGGATCATCCATTTCCACGTCAGTCTGGCGGAGATGTTATCCAAAAGTATCACCGCCAGGAAGCAGGCGAAGGCGATCAATCCGCCGATAACGAGGTTCGTCTGCCATAGTAGGGCGATAAAGCCCATTAAAAGAATAAGTTCGTACCAGTGCGCCATTTCGATCAAAGCGAGTTGCGCCCCGGAGAACTCGGTGTATATCCCTCTCACAAGCTCCTGATGCGCGTGGTGCGATGCGGAGATATCAAAAGGGGATTTGTGCAGTTTGATCGCCATAACGATTATCTGGGTCAGAAGAAACGCCGGCAGGGAGATTAAGAGAGGCTTGTATGAACCGGTCATCAGGTTGGATACCAAAAAGCTGCCTGTCTTCAGGTAGGTTCCAATCACCATAAAGACCAGCAATGGCTCATACGCCATCAACTGCAGTATCTCCCTTTGGCTTCCTATTTGACTGTACGGGGAACGGACGCTGAACCCCCCAAGGATCAACATGATATGACCCAGAGCCAGAACGAATAGCAACACGAGCAGATCCTGCCCCGTCGCAAGCAATATCAATGAGAGGATCGTACAGGCAATGTAAACGGATACGCTGATCAACTGAAATTGATTCGACGCTATCCTGCCTTTTCCAAAAAGCTTAAACAGATCGTAAAAAGGCTGCAATATCGGCGGCCCCATCCTTTTCTGAAGCCTTGCGGTCAGCTTTCGATCCAATCCAAACAGCAGCCCGCCAATAACCGGGGCGATCACAATCACAAAGAATATGTTAATTATTTCCACAGATAGACTGCTCCAAATAGAATGACTATCAATAGAGTGGCAACTATCGTCACCCATTTCACATGAAAGGACTCGTCCGTAACTTTTTCAAAATAGTAACTCCGCACCGTCATCTCCGCAGTGCCATCCGCGACGGTCAAAAACTGTGCCGTTGCGGCACGTGAGGATATCTGCTCTCCGCACAAATACGCAGGCTTGATCTGGCTGGATCGAAGATGGTTGAAGAAGGTTGGAGCCAAGACGGAGAGTGCGATAACGAGGAATATCATTAACCACGGTGCGCTAAGAACCGTGGGGGTCATTTCCATGCCGGCGACGTTATAATAATTCGCCACTGCGGGTAGCACGAGGTTTTCCAGAATCGGCTTGATAAAAAGGCTCAAAATAACGGCTCCGCATGCAAGGAAGGCTAATGTGCCGGCATACAGCGCGGGAAGGTTCTCCCTCTTGCGCCCGTCCGCTTGCGGATTCGTCGCCAGCATTCTCCCCATCCACTTCGTCCAAAATACCACGGTGAGCGTGCTGCCGATCACAAGCATTACCATCACCAGAGGATTTTGGATGGAGGATTCTATTGCGGCGAGTTTGGCGATCAGCACTCCGAAAGGCGGCAGAAGCATGGAGAGAATCCCAATTACCATGATCAGAGAGGTTAAAGGCATTCTCGCCCATAAGCCCTGCATGTCCTCGATATCCTTGCTGTGGATGGATTGATCCACCACGCCCGTAGCCATGAACAGCAATCCCTTGGAGACCGCGTGAAATATGATGAGCATCACCGCCGCCGCCAAGGCGAGGGGCGTGTTCAATCCGGCGCAGGCGATAATCAAGCCCAGATTGGAGATTGTGGAATAGGCGAGCACTTTTTTGGCGTTGGACTGACCAATGGCGAGCATCGCCCCGGTGATAAAGGAGAAGGCTCCCACGATCGCCACCATCTCGCTCAGAGCGGTGTGTCGGAAAATCGGCGCGAAACGGATGATTAAATAGACACCCGCTTTCACCATGGTGCTGGAGTGAAGAAGCGCGGATACCGGCGTGGGCGCCACCATGGCTCCAAGCAGCCAGGATTGGAAGGGCATCTGAGCCGCTTTCGTGAAACCGGCAAAGCATAGGCATGCCATCGGGAGTATCAGGAGGGCGATAATATGCGCCTCATTACCCGTCCGCACTAGCTCCAATAGACGACTGGCGTCCATCGGTAATTTGTTGAATTGTATCAGGGCGATGCCGGTGATAAACCCCACGCCTCCCACCATATTCATCCACAAAGCGCGGGTGGCGTTTCGCAGCGACTCCTCGGTTTCGTCATGGCTAATGAGGCAAAAGCTGCATAAAGTGGTTATCTCCCAGAAAAAATAGATCCATAGGAGATTGCCTGATAAAACCATCCCGTTCATGGCACCGAGAAAAAGCAGGAGCGTGCGGAAAAACTGCGGTTGCTTGCTGATCGTAAGATTTTGATGCCGTTCATGTTCGCGCATATAGGGTAGCGAATAAATGGCGACTACGGACCCCACGATTGATACGATAAGCGTCATCACAATGGAAAGCCAGTCGATGAAAATCGGCGGATACGCCATCTCCGTGTGCTTCGGACCAAACTCCACCCATGCGAGTATGATGGTCTGAATGACGGCGAATACAAGAATGAGCGCGCTTTTGCGTCGAACGCCCATCCGAATAAACATCGCCATCAAGCCGAAATCCGCTATCGTTACGAGAAGGTTCCAGTCGATCAATCCAGGTGCGTAGTGAATGATCTGGTGCGTAATTGTCACACGCGCGAAAAGAATAAGGGAGGAAATCGCCAAAACCGCAGCTATCATGATGATAATCAGGGAGCGAAGGTAGTCGGAACGAACAATGGATATCACAAAAGCGAATACAAGAGGCGCGAGAATCAAAGCGACTAAGATAATCGAGAGCGGAACATAATATATTAAATTGCTCATGGTCTTATCCGAAAATTACAGGCATGCGGAAGGTGCCGCTGAAGACGCAATGGTCTCATGCAAAAAATAAACCATGCGCCGGTCAGGTCTTCGCATGGGAAGGATCGGGATCGGTTATTTTGTTGTTTTCGCTATATGAACATTCGGCGGACGCCGAACGCATTGGAGGCGATTCCTTCCAAATTTAAACACATCAGTATATTACCATAAAATATATCGAATCGGAATTGAAATATACCGAAATCATATAAACCCGTATTCGGATTTTCGAGAGAATGAGATGGGTAATATATAATAATTAAAAGTATTATATTATTAAAGTGTCCTGAGCATATTTTGAAAATGCATCGCAGGAAGACTCTTCGAGAGTTAGAGGATTGATGAAGAACTTGAAACGCGAAATATGCCATGGTCGATCCTTCCTCTATCTTCGTGTCCAGCAATCCCGTGATTTGCCGGATCGTATGCCGCATCATCTCATATGAAACGGATGTCCAAGCAAATCCCTTAATGCATATCGCCTGAATTCTCCGGACGGAGCCGCAGTGATAATCTCCATGTCAGGAGATGCCAACTCCGACATCCATTGCAAACAGGCGCCGCAGGGAGTTACCGGAGGGTTCGATTGGGACACAAGCAGAATGGCTTGCAAGCGCTTCGCACCGTGAGCTATCGCCATGGAAATGGCTGTTCTTTCAGCGCAAAGTGATAAGCCGTAGGAGCCGTTTTCCACATTGCAACCTGGGAAAACTCTATCTTGCTCGTCGATGACGATCGCCCCGACCTTAAATCCACTGTATGGAGCGTATGCGTTTTCCCTTACGCGAACCGCCTGCATGAGCAGGACTGCGATTTGAATATCACTTAGCATATTTCCTCTCCGATTAATTCTCCTTGAATGTCACAACCGTCACACCTTGGCCGCCTTCGTCCGAGTCCCCTGATCGAAGAGAGAGAATGACCGGATGGTTTTTCAGATAATCGTTTACGAAGCGCCGCAACGCGCCGGTCCCTTTACCATGAATGATCCTCGCTTGCTTCAGACCGGCCGCGTAAGCGTCATCCAAGTATTTGCTGAGAATGGGTTCAGCCTCCTCCAGATGCATCGCTCTCAAGGAGAGTTCGGGGGATATCTCTATCGCTTTTTGCAGAGATAAATCGGAGCCATCGGATTTCTTCGGCGTTTCGTCTTTTTTGGCGGCTACGGGACGCAATATATCGAGTGGCAAAGTGGTGTGCATGGAACCGATCCGCACTTTCGCCTCAAAGTCGTTTGGAAGTCCAAGGATCACCCCTTCCATATTCAGCGTGGTCACCCGTACGCGATCTCCCGTTGAGTAAACATGCCCCTCCGGAGCCGGTTCCTCCTTGGGGGGTTCGGGAGCCTTCAGGTTTTCCGTCGCCTCCTCCTGCAGAGCGACTATTTTTTTACGCGCGGTGGGTCCCTTTCGCGCCCCCTTGTTCATTTTTCGCAGATCGGCAAGGATCGCCTCCGCCTTCTCGGAAGTATGCCTGAGAATAAGACGTGCCTCTTCGGCTGCGTTCCTGCGGATGGATCTTTGTATTTCGGTTATTTCATTCAAACGCTCCTGATACTCCTCTTTCGCCTTTTGCGCTTCGCGCCATTCCCGTTTTGCGCAATCCTCGGCTTCGCGAGCGGCTTTGAGGCTCTGTTCAATCCGTTGTAAAAGCTCGGCGCTATCCCTGTCGCGAGTGGATAGATGCTTTTTCGCATCCTCGACAATGCGGCGGGGAAGACCCAGGCGTTCCGATATGTAAAAAGCGTGAGAGCTTCCAGGGGTTCCCTGAAGGATGTGATAGGTGGGCTGCAGTGTTTCCCTGTCAAACTCCACCGCCGCGTTTTCCACCAGAGGGTGCGAATAGGCGTACTCCTTCAGCTCTCCGTAATGGGTGGTCGCCACAACCCTCGCGTTCCTTGCCATCAACTCATCAAGTATCGCCTTCGCAAGCGCCGCCCCCTCCGCCGGATCCGTGCCGGCTCCTATTTCGTCGAGCAACACCAATGCGTTGTCTCCCATGGATTCAATGATCTTCGCGATATTACTCAGATGGGCGGAGAAAGTGGAGAGCGATTGACGGATATCCTGGTCGTCCCCTATATCCGCGAAGACTTGATCGAAAATAGCCAGTTCCGAATCCGGTGCGCACGGCACCTGCATGCCCGATTGCGCCATGAGTGTCATTAACCCCACGGTTTTCAACGAGACGGTTTTTCCGCCGGTGTTTGGCCCGGTGAGAAGCAAGGTTTTGCATTTGACGCCGATTACGATATCTATGGGGACCACATCGCCTGGCAGCAGCGGATGGCGAGCGGCGCGAATGCATATCGATCCATTCCTGTTGAATTTGGGCTCGACCGCGTCGATTTCCAAAGCGTAAATCGCTCTCGCGTTCGCCATATCCAAATTCACCACTATTCCGCATAATCTTTTCAGATCATCCGCCTGCTCTCTCACGAGGCCGGTAAGTTGCTCCAGGATTCGAAATACCTCCCGCTCCTCCTTCAATGCGAGTTCCTTTAGATCGTTGCCGAGGTCCACGCATCCGCCCGGTTCAATGAACACGGTGGCGCCGCTTGCGCTTGCATCGTGGATGATTCCCCCGAACTGTCCTTTGCATTCCGATTTGACCGGTATGCAATATCTGCCTTCACGCAGGGTGATGATTGGCTCCTGTATCATGGAGCGGCGGTTATCGGATGCCAGCACCGAATTGAGCTTTTCCATCAGGCGGGTGTGCAAGGAGCGTTGACGGCTGCGAATGGATGATAGCTCCGTCGAGGCGTTATCCCTCACTTCGCAGTTTTCCGAGATCGCATCGTCAATACGTTTGTCAACATTGGTGAGAGGAGGGATGTTGCGTGATATGTCCGCAAGCAAGGGGCATCGTTCCGTCTGTTTCAATAAATAGGTTTTTAAGCGGCGGGATGAGCGGATCGTTTGAGAGACATCCCGGAGTTCCCGAGGCGTCAATTGGATGAATTTAACGGCGTTATCAATCGCACCCCGGATATCTCTTACGCCGCCCAAAGGCATTCCGGAGTCTAACTCCAACAAAAGTCGCGCCTCCCGAGTCTCCTGATGCCTGAGGAGAATCACCTCGGAATATATGCTGGGGGCGAGTTCAAGAAGCGATTCCACCGACATCGCGGTGGATAGATGCTCCTTGATGCGGCTGAGTATCTCATGGTATTCCAAAAGTTGAGGCGA
>JAJZOL010000043.1 GCA_021811565.1 bacterium
CCACAATTTAACTTTTTGCCCTGCATACATGTTTCTAAAGGTATGTCGGGAGTCTATATCTTAACCATAGGTGTAGATAATAAGGTGAAATACATTGGTGAGTACGTAGACTTACTATCCAGATTTAACAACGGTTACGGCACTATTTCGCCAAGGAACTGTTATGAAGGAGGTCAACCGACCAATTGCAGAATAAACAAAAAAATTTTAGAATCTATTCAATCAGGGCAAAAAGTTAAATTGTGGTATCATCCCGCAAAAGATGAAAGGAAAAAGATTGAAGCTTCATTAATTCAGAATCTGAAGCCAGAGTGGAACTGAAAAAAACGGTTATTATCGACATCTTATGAATAACTCAGAACCGTATATGACAGCAATTTTGGGGCTTAATTCCTCAGAGTATGCGAGGAAGGGATCCTTAACAAAACGCATTCATATTCCATAGAGCCTTCACATTTATCCCTGTCTCAACCACATAAAACCGATAGGATCCCTTTTCTCAAATTTGCAATCGCCTCGCTTGGCGAGGATTTAATGTTTGTCAAAAGGCGGGTTTACAATTTCAGCGTCATCACGTTTCTTCTTAGCCCCGCCTTGCCCCTAAGCTCGAATCCAAGCCTCTGGAAGGTGCGCGTGTAACCCATGAATCGGTAGCTTGGAGAGTCCGGGGTTACGGGATACGCCTCCACATACCTTGCGCCGTTCTCCCGGGCGTAATTCACGGCGGCAGCTATTAATTTGGCGGTGAGTCCCCGCCCCCGGTACGCCCGCTTGATAAAGAAACAGACCAGCGACCAGACGCCGTCAAGCGAGGGATCGCCGGAGAGGTCCCTGTAGCTACTTCGGGGGGCGATGGAACACCACGCCACCGGCTCGGAGTCGGAATACGCCAGTATCCCCACCGGCTCGCCGCAGTTCACGGAGCTTTTTAATGCGGCTTTCTTGTCAGCCTTTTTTGAACGGGACAATTCCGGCGCCATGGGCCGCCACACCATGCACCAGCAAAAGTGCGGTCCCCCCTTCGCCTCGAAGAACCTTTCCAGGTCCTCCCAGGTATTCGTATCAACCGGTCGATATGTGAAATCCATTCTTATCCTTTCGTTACAAAGCCATCCATCCGTAATCCGATTCAATCCTACGTTTCATCCGTTCCGCAGTAGATGTGGAGAACGCTCTGTTCGTGCTCTCCGTGGACCTCCCCTCGACGTGTAGTGCGCGAGAATGCTGCTTACCTCTCGTGAAAAAATGATGGCTTGCGTCGTCGTTGCGGGCGAGCGATTATTCATAACCTGTCAACCTAACGCGGATCCGCTCGCGCCCGGAAAGCATCGTGCAGGCTGTGGCGATCCGTTACCGGTTTCGTTATAGTCTCTCATATGAGTCGTTTCTATTTTTTCTTCTTGCAAGCTCGTTTGCATACCGTCGCCCCAATGTCCCCGCGTTTTGCTTAGCCCATTCGGTCAATTTTGTCACCCCCGCCGGAGGAGAGTTAACGTACAACAAATCGGACTTCAATCCCTCAATCTCCTCCCTTGTAATCATCACATCCCCTACGATCCCGCCGACGACCCATCCCGTAAAATACCCAAGCCAGTCAGGGATGGAAATGACAGGTCGTTTTTTACCGATAATCTCTCCGATTTTGGCGACTAACTCATAGAATGTGAACGTTTCCGGGCCAATTGCGTCGATGACTGCGTTTTCATTTCTTTCCCCTTGATCGACCGCTAACGCCGCGAAATCGTCAACGAAGATGGGTTGCAGTCTGTATCGTCCCTCGCCAAAGACGCCAAAAATTGGAAACTTTCGTAGCATCCACGCGATGTTATTGATTAGGATGTCCTCCTTGCCAAAAAGCACCGTGGGGCGAAGTATGGCGTACGACAATCCGGATGAGATCAGGGCCTTTTCCAACTTCGCTTTTCCGTTGAAGTATTCTAGGTGCGATTGCTCAGACGGGTTGGTGATGCTCGTATGCACGATTCGTCGTACGCCCGCTCTCTTTGCCGCCTCGAATAGTTTCAGCGTATTCTCGACAGCGACTAAGTGTTGAAAGGATATCCTGTTATCCGTGAAATTAAAACGCACCCAGTAGGTATTGTATAACACGGCAACTCCGCGTAGAGATGCGGTCAGTTCTTCGAGGGACTCAAAATTCAACGGGTACGCCTTCACCCTGTCACCGAAGGGGTTTTGCCTGTTAGGAGAGTTCGTCAGTGTTATTACCCGATATTTGGCATCCAGTAGCCTCCGAGCGATATATCGCCCGGAGTATCCGAACGCTCCCGTCACGGCGTGAATTTCACCATCCATTTTTCCCCTTCCTCTGCTTGTCGGTATGTCGATAAATATTACGTGGCAACAGGCTGCAACGCCCCCATGAAAGTGACAAATAGTTTACGAATGATTCTTACTGTAGCTTATCATACATGAATGGATTAATCCCGTTCACGCCCGTTTTGAAAATCGCCAAAACCCTATTTGAAGGGCTTTTGAACCGCAATAAAGGCGATACCCCTCGTCTTTCCTTGTCCCCCTTCCATTCCACGCTGGAATAACCTTGCCCTTATTTTTGCATGGGATTGAATTATTCGCCGGGTTGACCGAGCATCGCTCATTATACGGGATGATGCGGAATCGTATCAGCGTAATATATATTGTAAATATTGATTTTATTGTATACAATAGTATTACGAGGAGGTGAAAGACATGTCTCAAGTACTTAGCTTGCGTATCACAGACAAAATGGCTGGTCGCTTGGACCGATTCGCCCGTCACCTCGGCAATGGGATGACACGCAGCAAAGCTGGTGTTCTGCTTTTGGAGGAGGCGTTGCGCGAAGCTGAATTCGCCCATATAGAATTTCGAGACACCATATTGGGAAGGCAGGCATTTCTCAAGGGTACAGGGATAACCGTGTGGGAGATGATCATGATTGCTCGTGGCTACGATTTCGACGCCACCCATATTGCCGAAGATTATCGATATTCTGTAAACATTGTTCAAACGGCATTCAATTACTATAAGGCGTATAAGGAGGAGATTGATCTTGCCATAGAGGACAATAATATTGACCTTGAAGCTATGAAACGTCTATTGCCTGGACTAAGAATATACACCGCGCCAAAAGAGGAAATCGCCGGGGAGCATCATTGCTGATGTTATCCCTGCTTCTTGACGAAAACATTTCCCCGCGTCTCGCTAAACAGATAGAACTGAGGCGGCATGACATACCTATTCTCAGCGTTCATTCCTGGCGAGAAGGGTGTCTGATGGCTCAACCGGATGAGCTTATTCTCGTTACGGCTGTGAAAGAGGGATTGACACTTATTACATATGATCGGAAAACCATTATGCCAATCCTTATTCAATGGGGAGAGGCGGGCATCGATCATGCAGGGATTGTATTTATTGACGATAAAACCATCGCACCGAATGATTTCGGATCCCTAGTAAGCTCCTTAATATCCTTATGGGTACAACATCACGAGGATGAATGGATGAATACGGTAACATACCTTACAATGTCCCGCAAACTAATCATATGATTTAAGACTCCATAGTGTTTACTGTGCGAATGCAGTCGCGCCTCTCAATTCGAAAAAGATAGATCGGTTTGTTTGCGAAACGAGAAGAAGCGAATGTCGAGAAGGATATGAAAAACAGGTGCGCCCCGCGCGATTTCATTCCTTCCTTCCCACGAAATACCCGTATCCGATGTACTCCTTGTTGTTGTTGAAAAACTTATCGTACTCCAACATTGCTTTTCTCAAACTTTTGTTTTTTAACATGCGCCAGCTTATCTTCAGGATGCCCATGACCCCGAGAGCTTTGATATAGAGCGTCGTCATATTTCGAAGTTTGTCGGAGAAGTCATTTAATCTTATTTCCGTCAACCCCATTTCAGCGAAGAAATCCCGCCACTCCTCGAACGTCATGGTGGAGAAGCCCTCCCATATTTCAAAGGCTCTGTCAACCGTTTTCCTGTCCGGAGGCTTTCGCCAGCACATCTCAAGGTCGGCAACGTAGCCGCCAGATTTCGTAACTCTCACGAACTCCTTGAAGGCTTTCTCCTTGTCCATTAAAACCGTGGAGCACTCCGCAAAGACAACGTCGAAGGTGTTATCGCCGAATGGCAATTGATGCGCGTCAATGTTCATGAAGTTGATTTGTTGTGAAAGACCTTTGGTTTCCGCCGACATCTTCGCATAGTCAGTCATCGCTTTCGACATATCCACGCCGACCACTGTGCAACCGTATTTTTGGGCGAGACGGATCGCGGTAAACCCCTTGCCGTTTCCGATATCAAGGACTTTCGATCCGTGTATGATTTTACATGCTTCCGCCATCTCCATGGTTTTTTCCAATCCGCCTGGATGGAGCGTTTCAACGCCAACAGAATACATCATCTCGTCGATGCTCGCCATGATGTTTGAACCGTTATCAGAAGCCATTTCCCACTTCCATCGCTTTTTTAATGAATACCGAGTGATATGCGCTAATGTATCGACGTTTGACGCATGCCATTTTCACTGAATTAGCATACAAACGGAATAAGCCTTTTTGTCATCTTAGCATACTCCTCGAAATCGCCGTCGTACTTGTCATGAAGGTATTTATCGAGCATGGGTATGTTGTAAAACGCAAAGAAGCCGAAAAGGAAAGCCGGGATTAGGATGGAATACCAGTTTTGGGTGATGATCGCGTACCCAGTCACCCATAGTAGCTATCCGAAATAGTTGACGTGCATGGAGTACTTGAAAAACCCTTGGGTGTAGATTTTGCCCGTGTTTTCCGGTTTTCTCTTCCAAATATCCCTTTGAAGTTCCCCCGACGTGTTGAACACGCATCCGAGTATGAATACAAGAATTCCAAGATAATAGATCCAGTCAGGAGCCTTGATGCACGGTAGGACTCGAAGGCTGAACCCCACGTAATACACTGCCAAGGCGATCGACACGCTCACGCCCTCCCCCCATGGAATTTTGCGTTTCATTAAGTAAAACATCGTGAATGCAATTCGAAGGAATATCACAATATTGAAAGCGAAGATGATGGCTCGTCTTCCGGATGAATTGGAGGCGTTGTGAATGCCGATCATGTTGTGGAGATAGTCCGCCCCGTGGAGGAACAATATCCAGTAGGAGAGCGCCAGCATAAGCGCCTCATCGAAGGTGACGGTTATCTTTTGCGGGAAGCATTTGTCGTATTGTCCGTAGAGGTCCATATCATTGTCTGGTTGTGATGGATAAACAAACCATCGTTAAGGTATGACTTTTGAAACTTACGACAGCCTGTACTTGCAGGCAATGGTGCTGGCAGATCGGATATGGTGTCGTACACCGTTCTCCAAGGTTTCGAACTTTCGATATATTCATCATTGAAAAGATTTGATTTAGGATTTCCCTTCCCGGGATCATAATGGGTTTTCCTAGGTGGAAAGAACTTTTTGGTATCTTCGAAGCGACAACCAATAATAAACGCCCGCCATCTTGTTTGCGGAATGCCATAGTCTGCGGCGCACAACTTCGCCGAAGTGACAAGAAACCCCATATCCCTCGCCAAATTTACAATCGGAATACATTCATTGCTTCCAAGTAATTGCGGGACGTTTTCCATGACGAAGACGCTTGCCCGTGATATCCGCACAACTACCACAAAAGGACGTCAAAGCTGTTTTCGGGGGTCATTTTCTCGATTCTTATTGAGCAAACTAAACCCCTGACAAGGCGGCCCCCCCGATTACGACATCGGCGAATGGGATGTTCTCCGGACTCTTCAAAGCTTTGAGGATATCCTCCTCACCTCCGGGAGCCTCAAAATTACGCTGATAGGTCTTTACGGAGGCGGGATCATTATCATTCATCCAAACATGCTGGAAATGGTGGCCAAGCATTTTGGAAAAGCCGAGGGACCCCCCCCGCCCCGCAGAAGAGATTGATCAGACGAAATGATGGATGGATTGGGATGCTGTTTGAGAGTCGTTGGTAATAGATGGTTTCATCCGTTACGAACTCATTATACGGTTGTCCTGATGCGAACCGCGCCAAAGTTAATATCCTATCCTTGCGAATTTGTCGTTATAAGCTTGTCAACGATTCCTTTTATTATACTCATCTTGCCATTTGGAAGGGAGCGCCTTTTGTCAAAGCGGTTGAAGGGACTTTCCCATTTTTTTCACAAGCATGGAACATCGTGAATTTATTTACGTAGTCTAAATAATCATATTTTAAAGGAGATAATTGCATAACTCCATGCACGGAGTTACAGCGAACGGACGCCACTGATGCAGGTCGTCCCTTATTCGATATGCAAATACCTCAGCGTACGGTAGTTTTCCAATTTACTCAGCCAATGTCAGAAAGCTGAGCCGTCCTTGATCATAGGATTATGAAAATGAAAACCGAAATTGACTCTACTGAAAACAATGATGTGAAATCATCTCGGTCGAGAACTCCTTTTTTCGCCAGATACGCTTGGTTCGTTCTCGGCTACAACATCCTTGTGGTTTTGTGGGGGGCGTATGTGCGTGCAACCAATTCCGGTGCGGGTTGCGGGGGGCATTGGCCATCCTGTAATGGCGTCGTGATACCCGATACCAGTTCCATACACACGCTTATCGAATACACCCACCGCGTGTCGGTCGCTTTTTGTTTTGTCGCGCTTGCCGGGTTGATTTACGGGGCGTTCCGTTGCTACCCCTCCGGTCACAGAGTGCGAAAAGCCAGCTTGTGGGCCGTGGTGTTCACGCTTTCCGAAGCCCTCATTGGCGCCCTACTGGTGATATACGGTTTGGTGGTGCACAACGCCTCGGTTTACCGAGCCGTCGCCATGGCGGCGCATCTGGTGAACACCTTCATGCTATTAGGGACTTTGACTATTGCCGCATGGTGGGCGAGCGGGGGGAAACGTCTGAAATTGCGCGATCAGGGAGCCCTCGGGTGGGGGATCGGGCTCGCGCTTCTTGGCACGATGATCCTCTCCGTGAGCGGCGCCGTGACCGCTCTGGGTGACACCCTATTCCCCTCTCACTCCCTTTTACAGGGCATCCAACAGGATTTCTCCCCCACCGCATATTTTCTCATTCGATTGCGGTATCTGCATCCCTTAATCGCCATATCCGTGGGACTATACACAATCTTTATCGCAGGATTGACGGGATATCTGCGTCCGAGTGATTCGGTTGTGAAATACGTTCGCGTGGTCGCCTTTGTGATTGTGTCTCAAATCACTGCGGGGTTCATAAACATGGCATTGTTGGCACCTGTCTGGATGCAACTGGTGCACCTATTTCTGGCGGATATCATGTGGGTGGCTCTTATCCTACTTGCCTGCTCCGCATTATCCGTGGATGCACCGCGAATGGATGTGATTGTCACGGAGCGAGAGGATGCAAAGCTCGCCCGACATTCCGAGGGCATCTCGCATTTAAAGGATTATATCGCTCTCACAAAACCAAAGGTGATTAGTTTACTCCTCTTCACCACCATTGCGGCGATGTTCATTGCCAAACCCCAATGGCCCGGGCTCACTTTGCTCTTGGCTGTCGCCATCGGCGGCTATATGTCCGCAGGGGCGGCGAACGCCATCAATATGGTGATCGATCGGGATATCGACGCCCAAATGAAGCGCACATCGCAACGTCCCACCGTTACCCACACCATCAGTGCGCGTAATGCAATCCTTTTCGCGGTGGCTTTGGAGGCGGGGTCATTCCTTCTGTTCACACTTTTCGCCAATCTTCTATCCGCGCTGCTTGCGCTTGCCGGTCTCGTTTTCTACGTGCTGGTGTATACGCTCGGACTGAAAAGGCGAACGTGGCACAATATCGTCATCGGAGGCGCGGCGGGCGCTTTTCCGCCTCTGGTCGGATGGGCTGCGGTGACGGGGCAATTGAACTCCTTCGCTTGGTGGCTATTCGCGATCATCTTTCTTTGGACTCCCGTGCATTTTTGGGCGTTGGCGTTGTTGATGAAGGATGATTACGCGCGCGCAGGCATCCCCATGCTTCCAGTTGTAAGAGGGGTGAGGATGACAGTGACGCAGATATCCCTGTATGCCGTGCTTACCGCCCTGCTCTCCATTTTGCCCCTCACACAGGGGAGTGTCGGCATCTTCTATGTGATCGTTTCATTTCTCCTGAATGCTGTGTTGCTCGTGAGATGCGCCCTCTTATATCTTCAACCGGGTCGTCCCCAAGCGTTGTCCCTGTACAAATATTCGATGCTGTATCTCGCTTTGTTGTTTCTGACGATAGCGTTAGATAGGGTTTTGAGTTAAATGGTACGGTTTGGAAAAAGTTCCCGGACTTTTTCCAAACTTTGGGAACAGCTTCACAAAGCCATCGTAATATAAGTGTTTAATTATTTTGCATAAATAAATAAGTCTGATAATCATCATGGAAGCATATACGGTAACCGGATTGCTTCACAAATATGAAAACAGAGCGTGAGAGAACAAATGGCTCAGGTATTCAAACCGAGTGCAAATCATCTTGCCCGTCTAAGTTTGTTGGCGTTTGTTATCATTCCAGGCGGATTGGTCGGGGCTGGGATAGCGGTTTCTCGCTCCCCGTGGAACACGAATGTGAATGTGCCTCTCAACCAGCCGGTTCCGTTCAGTCACGAACACCATGTGAATGAGTTAGGGATAGACTGTCGTTATTGTCATAAAACCGTGGAGAACTCCCCATATGCGGGAATGCCTTCCACTCATACCTGTATGTCATGTCACTCCCAAGTTTGGACGAACAGTCCCCTGCTGAAACCCGTGAGGGATAGTTACAAAACCGGCGTTCCGCTGGTATGGAACCGTGTGACCAGCTTGCCGGATTTCGTCTATTTCGATCATAGCATTCATGTTCGCAAGGGAATCGGTTGCGATGTGTGTCATGGTCAGGTGAACCATATGAATATCACATTCAAGGCGAAAACCTTTTTCATGGCGTGGTGTCTCAAGTGTCATCGCGATCCCGCAAAGTTCATCAGACCGAAAAATCAGGTTTTCAATTTGGAATACAGATATCCTCCGGATCAGTCAACCCTCGGCAAGGAGTTGATGATTCGCTACCATGTTCACCAAAATGGTCTTACTGACTGCTCGGTTTGCCATAGGTAAAGTCAATGTCGATTGTTTGCATAGGAATTGTATGGGGTGAAAAATACCGACATGGATCATGAGATCAGTAAAAAATTGGAAGGCAAGTCCGGTGACGAGTTTTGGAGAAGCCTGGAGGAGTTGGCGGATACTGAGGAGTTCCGAACGTACCTTGCGGAGGAGTTTCCGCGCCAGTCCCGTCCGTTAAGCCTGGAGATCGACCGCAGAAGGTTTCTCATACTGATGGGTGGAGCCTTGGCGATGGCCGGTTTAACCGGTTGCCGTTTCCTTCCCCAGCAAAAGATCGTTCCCTATGTGAACTCTCCGGAGGATCTTGTGCCCGGACTCCCGCTCTATTACGCCACGGGCATGACGTTAAGCGGGTACGGTGTGGGGCTGGTCGCCACGAGCAACATGGGAAGGCCCATCAAGCTGGATGGAAACAGCAAGCATCCCTCCTCTCTTGGCGGCAGCGATCCAATCATGCAGGCATCCATTCTCAATATGTACGACCCCGACCGTTCGCAAACGGTGATCAATCAAGGGCGAAAATCCGATTGGAAATCCTTCACCGACGCAATGAGCAATCAATTGTCAGCATACTCAACTTCAGGTGGAGAAGGGATGAGGTTGTTAACGGTGACGGTTGCATCGCCCACGTTGAAGGCCCAAATTGATGATTTCCTGAAACTTTATCCCAATGCTCGCTGGCATCAATACGATCCCGTCAATCGGGACAGCGAACGAGCGGGCGGATTGATCGCCTACGGCCGAGATGTCCACCCTGTTTATCACTTCGACAAGGCGGATAGGATCCTCTCGATCGGTGCGGATTTCCTCGGAACCATGGCGGGGCATACTCGATATGCATTGGATTTTGCCAACGGAAGGCGGTTGCGAACAGGCTCATCCCGTATGAATCGCCTCTATTGCGTGGAAAGTTCACCCACAATCACCGGCGCCATGGCGGACCATAAGTTAGCTTTGAAACCATCCGACCTCTATCTCTTCGTTTTGGGGCTAGCCTCCAAAATGGGGGTGATCAGTCAATCTATCGTATTTCCAACCTCCCTCGCCCCATGGGTCGAAGCGGTTATGAAGGATATGGTTCAATCCCATGGCAAGGCGGTCGTGGTGATCGGTGAAGAGCAGCCTCCGGAATTGCATGCGATAGGATACGCCATGAACGAAGCGCTGGGATCGTTTGGCAAAACCTTGGACCTTATTGAACCGATTCAGGAAGGCTATGATGATCATGCGAAGTCGCTGAAAAGCTTGACGGATGACATGATGTCCGGGAAGGTTAGCGCACTGTTTATCATAGGGGGCAATCCAGCATACAATGCCCCATCGGACATAGATTTTTCCTCCGCCCTGATCAAGCTTTCCACTGCGAAGAATCTTACCGTTCATCTTTCAAATTATAGGGATGAAACATCGGTCCTTTGCCTGTGGCACATTCCAGAAAACCATTTTTTGGAGACATGGGGCGATACACGCGGGCATGACGGCACATTGACGCCGATTCAGCCCTTAATCCAGCCTCTTTTCGATTCGCATTCAGCCTATGAGTTGCTATCCGTGCTTTGCGGCAATTCCAAGAGCGGATACGATATCGTGCACAGCCATTGGAAATCCATGTTGCGAACGAATCATTTCGAGACGGATTTCAATCTGGCGTTGAACGATGGTCTGGCGCAAAATAGTTCGTACTTGCCATTGAAGTTGGCGTTGAGGAACGGCTGGGAGAAGGAAATCCATTTGAACCTGTTTTATCCGGCGGGAGAGTTGGAGGTTCTTTTCCGCCCGGATCCGAGTGCATGGGATGGAGATTACGGTAACAACTCCTGGTTGCAGGAGTTGCCCAAGCCCATTAGTAAGATTGTGTGGGATAACCCGATTTATGTAAGCCCAAACACGGCAACGAAGCTTGGAGTAGGCGAAAACGATGTTGTTAGCCTCTCTCTTCAGGGGCGCACCATCACCGGTCCAATTTCCGTAACACCGGGGCATGCGGATGGTTGCGTTACTCTATTTCTTGGATACGGCAGAACCAATGGCGGAAAGGTTTGCGAGGGCAGAGGTTATAACGCTTATCTTCTGCGAAGCTCTCAGGCAATGTGGCAATCCGGTGGGTTATCTATCACCAACACCGGCGGCACGCATCAACTTGTGAGTGTGCGGGTGCATTACAGCATGGAGGGCAGGGATGTGGCACATATGGGATCTCTCGCTCAATTTCTCATTAATCCGCAACTTGTCGGAGAGCAAACGGTTCATGAAAACAACCCGGGAATTAGCCTGTATCCGCAAAAACGAGGTGTCAAATCCGATGAATACGCTTGGGCGATGTCCATCGATACGAATCTATGCATCGGGTGCAACGCCTGTGTGACCGCATGCCAGGCTGAAAACAACATACCTGTAGTCGGGAGAGAGCAGGTCGCCCTTGGAAGGGAGATGCATTGGATTCGGATCGACACCTATTATAAGGGTGCGCCGGAGAATCCCAATATGGTATTCGAACCCATTCCATGCATGCAGTGCGAGGATGCTCCTTGCGAACCGGTTTGCCCCGTGGGCGCCACCGTGCACAGTAAAGACGGGCTGAACCAACAGGTGTATAACCGATGCGTCGGAACCCGATATTGCTCTCATAACTGCCCGTACAAAGTCAGACGATTTAATTTTTACAAATACTCCGCCGGGCAGCCTAATCACGCCCCGGGAGAATACGACAATCCGATCATGCAGTTGCTTGCAAACCCTGATGTGACCATTAGAGGAAGGGGCGTAATGGAAAAATGCACCTACTGCGTGCAGCGAATCAATCGCGCCAAGATCAAAGCGCAATTGCAGGATCGGGAGGTGAGGGACGGTGAAATCGTGACCGCATGCCAATCCGCATGTCCTACCAAGGCGATCGTTTTCGGTAATTTAAACGACCCGAATAGCAATGTCTCTCAACTTAAAGCGGAACCGCAGGATTTCAGCCTGCTTGGAGAACTCAATACGCGCCCTCGAACCACCTATCTTCCACGGGTGCGAAATGTGAATCCGGAAATTCCGCCATCCATAGGTGTATAGCAAGAGACCGGATAATGGAATGAAAATGCACACGGACATATTGGAAAACCAACCTGTCGAAACCAAGCGAGACGCTTTGATACAAGGCGATCAGACGCTTGAATCCGTCACCAGTAAGGTCAGTTCCATTGTTTTCGAGTGGAACAAACATCCCCGCATCTGGTATGTATCCTTGCTTGTGGCTTTTGCGTTCTTAGGTGTTCTCACGGTCGGGGTCGCATGGTTGTTTTATAAAGGCGTGGGGGTATGGGGAATAAACATCCCCGTGGGATGGGGACTGGCAATTGTTAATTTCGAGTGGTGGATGGCGATTGGTCAATCGTTATTGTTACTCTCCGCCGGATTGCTTTTGATGCGGCAACAATGGCGCAAATCCATAAGCCGAATATTGGAATCAACAGCCATTTTCGCCGTGATGTGCGCCGGAATTTTCCCGATTTTGCACCTGGGTCGCCCTTGGGTTTTCTACTGGCTGATGCCAATGGGACCAAATATTCTTGGGCTTTGGCCACAGTTTAGAAGCCCATTGGTATGGGACGTGTTCGCCATGTCCACTTTCATGGTGGTGGCGATCCTTTACTGGTACATGGGCTTGATTCCTGATATCGCATGTTTGCGCGATCGCACCAAGAATCCAACGGTCCGGGTGTTAACAGGAGTGCTGGCTCTGGGATGGAGGGGATCTGCGAGACATTGGCGGCGATATCAGACGGCGTATAACATCGTTGCCGGATTATGCGTCGCTCTGACGATATCGGCGTATAGTTTCGTGAGTTTCGATTTCGCCATGTCCATCATTCCCGGCTGGCACAGCACTTTTCTACCCGTCTTTTACGTCGCGGGCGCCATTTTCGAGGGCGTTGCGATCGCTCTGACGATCATCATTCCCTTGCGAGCATGGTACGGACTGCAAAGCTTCATCACGGACGTTCATATCGATTGGCTCGCGAAATATCTCCTCGGATCAAACATGGTCGTCGTTTACGGTTATTTCACCGAAGTCTTTTACTCTTGGTACGGCGGAGACAAATACGACAAACTCGTACTACGCAACCAAATGTTCGGTCACTATGCGCCGCTCTTTTGGATTATGATAGCATGCAACGTCATTGCTCCTCTAATCCTATGGTCTCCGAGACTGCGGCGTAATATCTCAATCGTCTTCATAGTCGCCATGTTTGTGAACCTTGGGATGTGGCTTGAAAGGTTTATCTCTTTAATAACGAGCCTCTCCAGGAGCTATATTCCCTCAACATGGGGAATATACACTCCCTCCATATGGGAGATTGCCGTATTTATCGGGTCCATTGGATTGTTCCTATTCCTGATGTGTCTATTTGTGCGATTTATTCCGTTAATGTCGCTGACTGAATTGAAAACGCTGCTCACAAGTGATGAGCGCGGAAAAAACAATAGTCCTTAGCCGACAGGATTGCGGGATGCATGTCTCATAAAGCCGGAATCCCGTTGAGGATGATATGAAAACTGAGAGTTATCAAAACAGCATTTACGGTATCGTTGCGGAGTTCGCAGATCAGGAGAAGCTTATCGCCGCAACCGAAAAAGCGAAGGATTGGGGTTATACGCGCATGGATGCCTTCACCCCTTATCCTGTGGAGGGGTTGGATGCCCTGATGGGATTTCGCGAACCGTTCCTGCCTTGGCTGGCATTCTTTGGAGGTATTTTCGGAGCCATTGCGGGTTTTGGATTGCAGTATTGGACCAGCGTCATCGACTATCCCCAGAACGTCGGAGGCAAGCCGAATAATAGCTGGCAGGCTTTTCTTCCTGTCACCGTGGAGACCACCATTCTGTTTGCCGCATTGGCGGTGATTTTGGGGATGCTTGTCTCTAATGGATTCCCGCATCCATGGCATCCGATCTTCAACGCTCCCGATTTTGAACGCATGAGCACGGACCGCTTCTTTTTATGTGTGGAGGCGCGTGATCCGCTGTTCGATCTTGAGGATACGAGGCATTTTCTTGAATCCGCGGATGCACTGCATGTGAGCGAGGTTTACGATGAATCCGAGACCAATGAAAACGAGGATATCTTTCCCGCGAGGTCGGAAATATGAACATCGACAATATCAGGATAACCTTTAGTAAATCACTGGCGGGGTTACTTTCTCTTCCCTTGCTTGTAATGCTTGCCGGATGCCACACGGATATGTGGGTGCAGAAAAAAGTGGATCATCCTTTCGCCAGAAGTACGTTTTTCCCGGATCAGTCATCCGCCCGAATGCCGGTTCCTCATACCGTGGCGATGGGACAAGTGCCCTACAACGATCCTTATGATACCGGCATGATTGCAAACTCCCCCGGAGGTTCCATTGCGGAGACAGGTGTGTCGCGGGGCAGATTTGTCAACGCCTTCCCCTTCAAGGTGACGAAACAGGATATGTTGCGAGGACAGAGCCAGTTTAACATTTATTGCAGTCCTTGTCATGGGGTGTTGGGGGATGGAAACGGAATGGTTGCGATACGAGGATTCGTTCATCAGAAACCCGCCAATTTCCATACGGAACGACTTATCAATGCACCCGTGGGGCACTTTTTCGATGTCATTACGAACGGATACGGGATTATGTACAGCTATGCGAGCAGCATTCCCAATCCGAGGGATCGCTGGGATATCGCCGCTTATATCCGAGTTTTGCAATTCAGTCAGAATGCTCCACTCTCCGTGGTTCCTAAATCAAGGATGAAAGAGCTTATGAGTTCGGGAAGTGATACATCAAAACCAGTCGTGTCCGGCGAACCATCCACCGCGTCCGAGGGGGCGCAATGACATGGACGATATCAACTGCATGATAGATCAATTCGATACAAAAACCGAAATTCGCAGTTACGCCGCGATGGGATTAGTTGCGGGCATCGTAGCGGTTCTGCTGAGTGTTGTTTCATTGATGGCGAATTCGAGACTGTTTTTCCAATCGTGGTTTTTCGCTGCGGTCTTCTGGACCGGAATCACGTTGGGATGCTTATGTTTCATTAGCATTATTCATGTAATACGTCCGAAATGGGGATTGCCCATCGTGAGGATTCTCGAAGCCGGATCGCGGATGATACCATACGTCGCGCTCGCTTTTCTGCCCGTTTTGCTATTCGGCATGCATGATATTCACCCATGGTTGCAATCGGCAGTGGTGTCGGACGACATGAGCAAGGCGAAACTTACCTATTTGCAGACGCCGTTTTTCGCTCTGCGTTGGGGAATATACTTCGTGATTTGGACTCTGCTCGCCTATGCGCTCTCCGGTTGGTCTTATAAACAGGATGTGAGCGGAGATGAGAATCTTCGCAAATTGCGCGTTAACCTTGGAGTCCCTGCGATTTTTCTCCTGTTCATCACCATCACGCTATCGATGACGGATTGGGTGATGTCACTAACACCGAATTGGAGCTCCTCCATGTTCGGCTTCATGATGATTGTGTCTCAGGTTTTAGGCGCGTTTTCGCTGGTGTTATTGATATTCCTGATTTTCGAGGACAAATACCCATGGAACGGATACTTTGATGAGAGAACTGCGGGGGATTTGGGGAATATCCTCCTTTTCCTCACATTGATTTTGGCTGATGTATCCTTCTCCCAGTATCTGCTGATTTGGTCGGCGGATTTACCGCGCGAGATTAGCTTTTATGTGGTGCGCAGCGGCGGGGAGTGGCGGATATTGGCGGAACTTATTGTGGTATTTCAGTTTGCAATTCCGTTCCTACTGCTCCTGTCGAACAGAACGAAGCGGTCGCGAATTATGTTGGGCTTTGTGGCGGGTTTGCTATTGCTTACGGGTGTGTTGAATTTATATTGGATCGTGATGCCTGCCTTCGGTTCGCATCGATTTAACATCGCATGGAGCGATTTGGCGGCTTTCGTCGCCGTGGGGGGATTCTGGTTCTCCGGAATGATGCATCAGTTGGCTTCACGGAATTTGGTTCCGCAAAACGATTATCGAATTGCGGAGGAGGACTTGGAACATGCACGAAGATGACGAAAAGATCAAGGAGAATGATACCGAACGAGGATATGAGCAGCGTGACGTATCCTATGCACCATATGTTCGTTGGGTGGCCGGGCTGTTTCTTTTCACAGGGGTGGCGGTTTTAACATCCTTGATTGTATTCAAGGTGATGGTGCGTCTCACTCCCGCACCCGTGCCGGGTTCATCCGCTGCGGTCTCTCAAGAACTTCCTCCTCAGCCAAGGTTGCAGGCGCATCCGGCTCTCGATCTTCTCCTTTATAAACGAGCCGAGGATGCGCAACTAAATAGTTACGGGTGGGTCAATCGTCAGGAGGGCATTGTACGCATACCTGTCGGTCTTGCTCTGGATATCATCGCAAAACAGGGACTTCCGGAGCTACCACCGTCGCTTCGTCCGCAAGCGACAGAAAAGGAGACTTATCATAATGAACTCACTAATCATGTCCGTTAATCGTAAAACCATTGGCGTTTCACTGGGCGTTTTCATCCTTGTTTGCTTCGGATTAATATGTTTCGCGGATCCCGTATACGCCCAATCACAAACAAACGGAAACAACAAAGTCGCTCTCGATCAAAAACTGAACGCTCAATTGCCTTTGGATGCGGTTTTTAAGGATGAGACCGGGAAAACAGTGATGTTAGGAGACTATTTCGGATCTAAACCCGTGGTGTTGAACCTTGTTTGGTACAACTGTCCGAGCCTTTGCGGATTGGAGTTGCAAAGCATGGTGAAAACGTTTCAAAAGGAGAAGCTGAAAATCGGAAAGGATTTTAACGTCGTCACCATTAGCATAGATCCGAAGGAGACCCCCGCACTTGCCATGGAGCGCAAACAGGAATACATCCAGATGCTCGGGCAGCCTAGCGCGGCAAGCGGCTGGCACTTTCTCACAGGTGACTCCTCTCAAATCCATAGGGTGGCTGATGCAATCGGATACAAGTATTACTTCGATCCAACATCCCAGCAGTATATTCACCCCGCAGGCATTTTGATCATCACCCCGAGTGGAAAAGTGTCGAAATACTTTTACGGTATCGAATACCATCCCGAGGATTTGCGCCTTGGACTAGTCTCCGCATCAAAAGGAAAAGTCGGATCTTTCGTGGATCAAATTCTGTTGATTTGTTGTCAATACGATCCTCAGACGGGGAGATACTCTTTGGTTATCTCCAAGGTTCTCAAGGTCGCAGGCGGGCTTACAATTTTGATCTTGTTGCTCTTTTGGATGATGATGGTGCGCTTGGAGAAGCGTTTGGTTGCGGAGAGAAATCGACCGGATGAAGCTCCGGATAATATGACACAGAACAATTCATAGAGATGAAACGATGCTGAAAAACCATCTATTCGCAAATGCCGCATCCAGTTTCGCACCTAAGTTCGATGAGATCTTCTTTGTGCTAACCGCGCTTAGTGTGTTCTTTACTGTGCTGGTGCTTTCGTTAATCGTGATCTTCGCGATACGATATCGAGCTGCGTCAACAATTGATCGCGGCAAGCCGATCACGCATAACACGAAACTTGAATTTACCATTATTGGGTTTCTCTCCGTGGTGGGACTTGGGGTTTTCTTCTGGTCCGCAAAACCTTACGCCACCATCTATGGCGCACCGCCGGCGAACGCGCAGAAAATTTACGTAATCGGCAAGCAGTGGATGTGGGAGATACAGCATCCCGACGGAATTCGGGAGAACGACGCTTTGCACCTTCCATTGGGGAGGCCCGTTCAACTGATTCTAATATCTCAGGATGTCGTTCATAGCTTCTTTGTTCCGGCGTTTAAGGTGAAGAGGGATGTGGTGCCTGGTATGTATACCTCCGTGTGGTTCGTACCCACGAAGATTGGCAAATTCAGGCTTTTTTGCGCACAGTATTGCGGTGCTTTTCATTCGCAAATGACCGGATGGGTTACGGTGATGAAACCCAAAGACTTCGCTGCGTGGGAGGCTGCGGGGGGTAGTTTTTCCGAGGGAGGACACGAAACATCCATGGTTCAAGCCGGAAAAGCGTTATTCAACAAATACGGGTGCGTATCCTGTCACGGGGTGTCCACAGGCATGGCTCCCTCGCTATCGAATTTGTACATGAGCAAGGTGCATTTAACGAATGGCTCCACCGCCATTGCGGATGACGCCTATATTCGCGAAGCCATTCTGAACCCCACGGTGCACGTTCCTGTGGGATACCAACCGATCATGCCGGTTTTCAAGGATCAACTGAATGAGGGGCAGGTGCTGGATCTAATCGCATATATCAAAAGTTTAAGCTCCACCAGTCTGCCGCAATCGCCCGCGAACAGTGCGTCGAATAGATCCGGAACGGACGAAAAAGTAAAAGGGAAAACGAGATGAGTGTAACACAGTTGGAAAATACGATACCGGAGTCTCATCCTCAGAAGACTTATCTCAATGATGGGAATACGATAGGTTCCTGGCTTCTGACCAAGGATCATAAGCGCATCGCCATCATGTTTTTGATTAGCATATCGCTTATGTTCATTGTGGGTGGGTGGGCCGCCACAATGATTCGCGCGGAGCTTGTGGAACCCCAAGGTCATTTGATGTCGCATGAGACATACAATAAGATGTTCTCCATGCATGGGATTGTCATGATCTTTTTCTTTCTTATCCCATCCATTCCCGCAGTGCTTGGCAATTTCATGGTGCCAATCATGATCGGGGCGCGTGATCTCGCTTTCCCAAGGCTTAATCTTTTAAGCTGGTATCTGTATATCATAGGGGCGGGGATATCCTTGGCGGCAATGTTAAGCGGCGGGGTTGATACGGGCTGGACTTTCTACACTCCCTATAGCAGCGTCTACAGCAATACGCACGTGACGATGACCATTGTAGGGATATTCATCGCCGGTTTCTCATCCATCTTTACAGGGATTAATTTCATCGTTACCATCCATAAGATGCGCGCCCCCGGTCTTACTTGGTTTCGATTACCGCTCTTCGTCTGGGCAATCTACGCCACTAGCATTATCTTTTTGCTTGGAACCCCCGTCATCGCCATCACTCTTGCGCTGGTGGTTCTGGAAAGAACATTGCATCTGGGAATATTCAATCCGGCGTATGGGGGGGATCCGATTCTTTTCCAGAACCTGTTTTGGTTCTATTCCCACCCTGCCGTGTATATCATGATTCTTCCGTCCATGGGGGTTGTGAGTGAAATCATACCCTGTTTCGCTCGGAAGAAAATCTTTGGTTACAATTTCATCGCCTTTTCCAGCTTGGCAATCGCGCTGTTCGGGTTTCTCGTTTGGGGACATCACATGTTCGTGAGCGGTCAATCCGTCTATTCCGGGATGATCTTTTCCCTGCTGAGTTTCCTTATTGCCGTCCCAAGCGCCGTAAAGGTTTTTAATTGGACCGCCACGATGTACAAGGGGCGCATCTCCTTTGACGCTCCGATGCTGTATGCTTTGGGGTTCATTGGACTTTTCACGATGGGAGGGCTCACCGGGTTATACCTAGCCTCGCTTACGGCCGATGTGGATTTGCACGACACCTATTTTGTAGTCGCTCATTTTCACTACATCATGGTTGGAGGTGCGATCATGGGGTTCATGGGCGGAATGCATTTTTGGTGGCCGAAAATCACAGGGAGGATGTACCCCGAAAAATGGGCGAAGATCGCTGCGGTTATCACCTTTTTGGGGTTCAACTTCACATTCTTCCCGCAATTCATCCTTGGGTATATGGGAATGCCGCGTCGGTATCACTGGTACCCGCCGGAGTTTCAAACCCTTAACATTCTCTCCTCCATCGGAGCGGCTGTGCTGGCTTTTGGATACATTATCCCGGCGGTCTATTTCATTTGGTCATTGAAAAAGGGGCCTAAGGCTCCTCAAAATCCTTGGAGGGCAACGGGTTTGGAATGGGAGGAGGTTCCATCTCCTCCGCCCACGCATAATTTTGCGCGACTTCCCATCGTTGAAAGAGAGGCATACGATTATGAGTGGATGGACGGCAGAGATGATTCACTCAGCGCCGCCTCGGTAGCGGGAGGGAAAGGAGACGGATAAGATGAGTTCACAGTTGGTTCAACCGTCGGAAGAGTACCTTTGGGAGCAGTATGAGGATAGAAAGCAACAGGATGAAAGCTATTTGGTTGGGATGTGGACCTTTCTCTCCACGGAAATCATGTTCTTCGGGGCGTTGTTCATAAGCTACGCGGTGTATCGGTACAAATACCCGGAGGCGTTTTACGCCGGTCATGAATATATGAACGTCGCCCTTGGAACCATCAATACCGCCGTCCTGCTCACAAGCAGTCTCACCATGGCTTTGGCGGTCCACTTCGCACAGAAACGTAAGCGATGGATGCAGATCGGGATGTTGGTCATCACCATGTTCCTGGCTTTCGGCTTTCTCGGAGTTAAATTCGTGGAGTACGGAGACAAGTTCCGAGAGCATTTGGTGCCAGGCTACAATTTCGAGTGGAACCAAGCGAACGTGAACCGATTGGAGGCGTCAACGGCGCCAATCAACATTATTCCCTCCCTTAAAGCGGGATCGCTGCCGGCGGATTCCGCTATTAGCCATGACGCCCAGATGTATTTCATTATCTATTTCGCCATGACGGGATTGCACGCAATCCATGTAATTATCGGGATATTGATCATGATGGTTTTCATTGTCATGCTGGTGGCGAACCATCCATCGGTTCGATACCATATGCCAATGGAGATGCTAGGGTTGTATTGGCACTTTGTCGATATCGTCTGGATTTTTCTATACCCATTGCTCTATTTGATACCTAGATAGGAGAAACCATGGATACCCATCATATTACGCCTATCAGCGTCTATGTGAAAGTGTATGTAATCCTGATGCTGTTGCTTTTCGCCACTTGGGCCATATCTCGAATTCAGCTTGGGCCTTGGAACAACGTGGCTGCGATGACCATTGCGATTATCAAGGCGACACTTGTTTTTCTCTTTTTCATGGGTGTCAAATACAGTTCCAAGCTCACATGGGTTTGGGCAACAGCGGGTTTCCTCTGGCTTTTGGTGTTATTCGGAGTTCTGATCGATTACATGTCCAGAGGATGGATACCTGTAAAAGGGTGGTGAGGGTACGAACTGCATTTTGTAATTTTCGCCTGATAAAACTTTCGGCGTCGCGCAAGTTACACGCGACGCCGAAAGAGCGTAAAGGTCGGACTAATCCTCGTTTTTAGGCGGGATGTACGCCTTGATATTCTTCGGTTTTCCCACCTTGATGAGCACCGTTCCGTGAGGAGGCACTTCGGCGGAGAAACCGCCGGCGAAATAGCCCAGGTTCTTTTTAAGCCACAGGTTGCGTACCAACTGTTTGCCCTTCAAGCCGAGATCGGACCAAAGCACCGATCCCTTGTGTGGCTCCTCGCCTGTATTGAAGAGCGCGACGGCCATGGTTCCGTCCCAGAGAGGCCTTGCCCACATCTGGATCGTGTTATGCTGCCAATATCGATGCCCGGCTTTGCCCATGGGGTCTTGATCCACGTCCAGCACGTCGTCATTGCAGAGCAAGTCCAAGGTAAATTTGTCCAGCTTGCTCATGTCGCATCCAAGCAGCAAGGGAGCCGCGATCATGCTCCAGAGGGAGATGTGGGTGACCTGTTCGTTGTAGGACAGATGGGTTTTGTGCGGATTGCCCCAGCCGACGTATCCCACTACGAGCATGTCCGGATCGTTCCAATGCCCTGGTCCGGCGTACATGTAATGGTCGCTTTGGCTGAATCCGTTGCTCGCCATGGATCCCCAGGAATCGTTGATATCCCCGGTGCATCTCCACAGGTTCCCCCCGCATTGCGCCCCCCATTTCCATACATCGCCCATACCGTATTGACAGAAGCTGAATACGATATCCCTGTCCACTTTGTCCAGACAGGAACGCATCAGTTTATAGGGTTTCTGCAGTTCCGGAAGGCTATTGTTCTTGGCGATGCCTCCATACGAGCACCAGTCATACTTAAGATAATCGATGCCCCATTTCGCGTATGTGTCCGCATCCTGCTGCTCGTGCTGGTAACTTCCCTCGTAGCCGCCGCAGGTTTTCGGACCTGGCGACGAGTAGATTCCAAGCTTTAATCCGAGGCTGTGCACGTAATCCGCAAGAGCCGTCATACTGGGGAATTTCTTGTTCGATTGAATAAAGCCCTGCGCGTCACGCCCATCCTCCCATGTGTCATCTATGTTGATGTATTGGAATCCATGTGCGGCGAGGCCGCTTTTGACCATCGCCAGAGCGGAGGAGCGAACATTCGCATCGTCCACAGCGCCCGCCCACACGTTCCAAGAGTTCCACCCAAGAGGCGGAGTGAGGGCAAGTTTGTGTATGCCTCCAACAATCGTCAGATCTCTCTTCGCCGTGCCTGCGGGGCCATGCACAATGATGGTGGCCACATGCACGCCGCTCGCTTTCAATGCACCGGTGATGATTCCCGTATGCGGGTTGATTTTCAATCCGGCGGGAAGACCTGATGCGTGAAAAGTGAGGGGTTCCCTGCCTGTGACCGGAACCATGAACAGGAAAGGTCTTCCGGGGGTCGCTCCGGTGATGCGGGGGCCATGGATCTCAGGCTTCGCGGGGGGATTGGTGCAATCGGCGATTACAGGCATCGGGGAATCGTCCACCCAATCCACCGCGACGGGTTTCACTGTTGCTCCCGGTTCCAGGAAGATCATGGCTCCCGCCCAGTCCGCGTGGTCGGAATCGATGCCATCGTTCGCATCGGTTACTTCCAAGCGCATCATCTTGGCGCCGGTGAGATTTACGGAGATCAGCTTTGCTGGGTCTCCTCCATGCATTACTCCGCTGTCGGCGACTTTCTTATCGTCAACCCAAACGCGGAAGTCCACGCTCCCCATACCCTTCTTTTCGTCATCCACGCCGACCATCGAGACGAATTTTACGGCGACGCCTTTGAGATTCACATCAAAATTACTCACGGCGTGCGTTCCTACGCCATGCGGGTAAACAACGCCATTGAGCGTGATCGGATTTCCCCCCACGGATTTGTCCGCAGTGGATTTCCCCCAGCCCTGCGTCATTTTGGATAGATCCAGACTTCCCAGCCAGATGGCGTTGGGCGGGGGTGTTTGAGCGGTTAGCTCCGAGGCGTCCTGCGCTTGCGCCGGACGCATGACAGTCAGCATCGCCAATGCGGCAATAAGTGCGAATGGAATGCCACATAGTAGACACCAAAAGCGTTTGTTCATCAATATTCCTCCTGTCGGATTGAAATGAAACCGACTGAATCAAGAGATTGTAAAGCGACACACTTTAGGCGGGTTAATTAAAAAATAAGACGGATAGTTCTCCAAGGGTGAAACATTCCCATTGGTTTGTTCGGATCAACTTGATATTCACCATTAGACAAGTAAAATATAGCATTACGCACGCTGTAAATCAATTCCCACGCCCTCAAAGTGTAACAATATTCATTGGGAGTGTCACTATCCTGAACGATATCATCGGGGAACCCATTTTCAATTCGACTCATTCTCACGATTGAATGTGAGTGGAGAATTAAAAAAAGACTCTTCGCTACATCGCGGGGTAATTTTATTTGCTGTTCCTCGTTCTATTATCCGGATAACCCAAAATCGGATTTTCCAGCGAACAGGTAAATGATCGTTTTGATATATCTATGATTGCGATAGTCTCTGGTCTTCGCCTTCGCTGCTTGGATAAGAGAGTCAATCCTCCTCCATCAATCCTTTTTCAAGATGATCCTGGAGGTAATTAAGTATCCGCACGGCATGAGTTTTTAACGTTCTCGCCAGACTCTTCGGGCTCGACCCAATATCGCCACTCGAAACCCATTGAAAAAAGGAAACTCTCTTTTTTTACCAAACGAACCCAAGGATTCTTCTGAGATAAAAAAAGTCATCCCGCCTTGGTTGAAAAGCCGATCTTATCCGATTCTTTTTTCATATATAGGTACGGCAGCACCCCGTTTT
Source organism: bacterium (assembly GCA_021811565.1). Classification (GTDB taxonomy): domain Bacteria; phylum Armatimonadota; class Chthonomonadetes; order Chthonomonadales; family CAJBBX01; genus DTKV01. The sequence continues at coordinate 24,119 of JAJZOL010000043.1, forward strand.
ACTATCTTTTTTTCGAAAGGCGTGGGCAAGAAATTAAAATTCAGGCTCCAGCGTCATCATGGAGACGCCCGAATGATGATGCCGCTTATTCGCCGCTTCGCCGTGACGCGAGTATTCTCGTCTTCAGTGTGAGAGCCGGGAGGAGTACAAACCCTCGCGGCGCCGGAAGTCGGTGTATTTACCCAATGGGATGCAATGATGGGGAAACGTGGATATGTATGTGAAGCCCACCTTCGTCGAGGTTGAATTCCATCTTTTTCACCTGATAGTGGATGTGCAAGCCCAAGTCAACCGTGAAAATCTCATTCTCGACGTATATTTTACTTTGTCCCCTATTTTGTTTGACTGAGGTGATGGCAACTCTCAACCATTGTAAATATTATTACCCACACACAACAGCGAAGAACCAAAAAAAGACTCCGCGCTCCTGCGGAGTCCTTTTTTGGCGAATCAATCGCTTAATGGGTTATGGCATTTGATTGAGTTCAATGTCGATCACGCCGTTGCAAGCATTCTCTCCGCGTTTTCGGATTTGTTCATTGAAACAGTTTCCGCAGGCTCAATTCGAAAGGAACAGTAGCTATCCCCTTCGAGAATATGCATCGTTCTAATTACATTCGCTTGCTCGCCCATGATATCTTTGTAGACCTTCATCTGCTGCTCGCAGACCATAGGGTAGTTGTGGGCGATATTGCAAAAGATGCAGTTGTGTACGGTGAGGAGAAAGTTGCCATTCGTCTCCTGCATGTTCGCCATGAAACCCATCTCCGAGTGAATCTTCGTGATTTCTTTCACACGTTCGCGCAAAGACTTACCCGATAACCGGGTTTGCATGGATTCCATGAGGCGTTTGCGTCTCGCTTCGAAAAGCGCATCCACCGCTTCCTGTCCGGACATCATCCTTAATTCGTCCAGCAACTGGATGAGGAGCACGTCGTACTTGCGAGGGAAGGACTCATCGCCTTCACGTGTTAAGACGAAACGATGAGCCGGTCTGCCCATGCTGCGTCTTTCGATATGCGTGGCTATGTGTCCGTCGGATTGGAGCATGGTCAAATGCTGCCTTACGGCAACAGGGGAGATTCCTAAAATCCCGCTGAGTTCATCCGCTGTCAAAGGACCATGCATCTTGATAGCGGTTAATATCTCTTGTCGTGTAAAACCGTTCGCTTTATGCATTGTAACACCTCGTGATTGGGTCTAAAGAAACTATATACATATAAAATACCATAAATATGGTTATCTTGTGCAATATTTCTCAATCTCCCGCAAGGATTATTTTTTGAGATTTTTTTATCTTTTCTTTATAAAGCTGTCCACCTCCTGGCGAGTTGGCATGGATGTTTGCGCCCCCAAACGTGTCACGGAAAGGGCGGCTGCGGCGTTTGCAAAATAGACCGCCTGCCCCAAATCCTTGCCCTCCCCCAGCGCCGTTGCCAACGCACCGGTAAAGCAATCCCCCGCAGCCGTGGTGTCCACCGCTTTCACTCTTCGCGGCGGGATCTCCTGAATTCGATCATGCGATGCTGCGACCGCCCCCTCGGCTCCGAGTGTGATTACGACGGCGTCCACGCCCTTTTTCCGTAATGCGTTTGCGGCGTCGGCATGTGTGAAGCTTGCATTGATCTCGCGCCCCAGTATCATGGACGCCTCCACTTCGTTGGGAATCAACACATCCACGCCTCTTAGAAAATAGTCCGGGAAACTTCTCGCAGGAGCGGGATTTAGGATTACGATCTTATCCAACTCCTTGGCAAGGGCGATGGCGCGTTCCACGGTCACCAAGGGGACTTCGAACTGTAATGCCACCACGTCGCATTCTTGAAATGCGTCCCGTGCATTGTTCACGTCTTCCGGGGAGAGATTCGCATTCGCCCCTGGTGCGACGACGATCGAATTCTGACCCGTTGAATCCACAGCAATGAGAGCCATTCCCGACGGCGCGGACGAATCGTGAATGATGTATTTCGTATTCACTCCGGCTGCGCCTATGCTCGCCACCGCGCGTTCGCCAAAGATATCATGGCCTACTCGAGCCACTAAAATGGTCTCCGCGCCTAGCCTAGCGCTTGCTACAGCTTGATTCGCCCCTTTGCCTCCGGATGCGATCACATAATCCCCGCCTAACACTGTTTCACCGGGCGAGGGTATCTTCGGGGTCTGGATCACCATGTCCGTATTGCTGCTACCGACTACAACGACTTTAACTGGTTTCATACTCGTTTTCCGTAAATTTGAAAAATAGCCTTGGTTTCACATATGGTTCCAAGGCAAGATGATTACTGCCAAAATTGATAAGTTGGATACTGCATGATAATACCCCAGATGTTTAGAAGACTTCCCAGAACGAATTGACCTATCATCAAACCGAAGAAAAATGGCATGCTTTTCTGTATCCCTTTCCTCCCTCCGTAATGCAGAATGGTCACCTTGCAAACCCAGGCGATGAAAAGTGGGAGCCATACGAGATTGATTTCCCAGCTAGAGGTTACCGCATAGGCGAGTGGGTGGAACGGCCACCATATGTACCTGACACGCATCCATTGAAGTCCCATCGCCGTTAAAAACCCCACCGCAATGGCGATTGCAGCTGGAAAACTCGCAGGTTTAGGAGATTTCATCCATGTCTCAAGACGGGAGAACGCTTCCGGTCCGAATGTGATTGCGGACTTGGCGCTGGCTCCATACGAGTACATAAGCTCCAGTATCGCCCAAAACCCCGCCAATGCCCCCAGAAAACCGATGACCGCCATTCCCCAGAACCATTTTCGGTATTCGCTTCGGCTCTGTTCCGCGAGTTTAAACCCCTCCAACTGATGAGGCATGGGGTGACCTCGATAGGCGCGGTTAAACCAGAAGAACATTGTAAACGCACCCAGTTGGGTGGGCGTGAATGTGCCCCGTTGTCCTAACACCTCGGTGAGCACCCAGTCCGGGCCTGTGAAGTGGAGATCATGCACGGGGGTGCCTAGCTCCGCTCGCATGCGGGTAATTGCGATCGCCAAAGCGAAATAGATTGCGAAGAAAGCCAGCGGAAGCCATGGTCCCATCCCAATTTCATCGGAAAACCATATCAGCCCCGCCATGCCGACCATTATTCCAATATACGCACCACGATAGGTTAATGCTTCATCGTTATCGAGAAGCGTGGATGGCTTTCCCAACGCCTTTTTCAGCGTCTCCCCTAAATAGCCTCTGGAGAGCCACACTGTATACACGCAGAACGCCATGTACGCTCCAAAAGCCTGATCGTTCATGTAGGGAAACCGGGGATCGTGATCCCACGCCATCGCGACGGTGACGACATTCTCCATTTTCCAGAATATGTAGAAGAACCAGCAGGAGAAGAGGAAGTCCACCGGCATGAGCATCCCGAGCCCAACCAAGAATGGGTAGAAGGATAGGGGGGTCCACCCGATCGCATTCCAAGGTTTCGTGGTGACCCATTGGCTCAAATCGTAAAAGCTTTGCCCCCTGCCCGGAGTCAGTATGGTTGGGATCGAGGGGAAGTACACATTCAGACTGTTGATGAGATCGATGGAAACCGCGATGCTAAAACCCAGCCAAAAAAGCCAATTGTGGAAAAGCCCCGTCTTGGGGGCGAACGATTGCTCGTTGGTTATTTGCAGCGGGAGTTGGATGATCGGATAGGAGAGCTTCTCATTGTCGGTCCATTGCTTTCGCAGGATGGAGTTGATGCAGAGCATCACAAAAAGAAGAACGGTGATAAAGAGCGACCATATCAAAACCACTGGCAACCAAGCGAGAATGTAATTCACATGGTATATCGAATCATTACCCTGATAGTAGCCCCTGCTAATGGCGGTATTGGTGATCATGCACCATTTCGGCAAATACTTTCCGAAGAGAGCGGTCCATTTGTGGGATTCATCCGTGTTTCGCGTCAACCAGGAGAGCATGGGCACCAGTATCTGCAATGTGTCATGCCCCGTGATACAGGATCCTATCGCAAGACTGGTATAGATGAAAAGTAGTTCCGCTCTGTTCAGTGAAGCTCTAGGGAAATAGCGACGAACGTAACGATTGATAAGGGTGAGAACGAGAATCTCGAAGACAATATTGAAAAAGAGCGAAATGGTGGTGGGATGTGCGGAATATCGCACGATCTCCATCTGTACCACCCAATACGCGTTGATGGGGAGGAGAATAATTGCAAGGATGACGGATCGCCAAGTGACCGCCGCCACGTATCCTTGGTTTGCTTTCATCTCGCCGGAAGGGTTTGAGATTCCTTTGGGGTAGGTTGTAGCCATTGATACCTGCCAATTAATGAAGTTTGATGAATAGCCATATGGGTCACTTATCCATGACGGAAGTGATAAGTATGAAACATTTCCCGTGCAAAGTCACGATGGGGGTTTCTTCACCGAGAAAGTATATACAACAAAGATATCCGTGATTCCTCTGTGATTTTCAGGCAAAATGAATAAATACAGGTAATTGCAAAATTCGATTTCCATGTATTTCACCGAACATGAAATGAGCGATAATAGCCACATTTCCTGAATTTTGCAATTACCTCAATATGCAAGCCTATTTCATCGAGAGAGAAAGTCCAGGTTTCAAATGACGCTTTGATTTCGGTTCCGACCCAAAAGAACTTCCGTCAGCATCCCCAATGCCGCGAGGATCGCACAAAAAGCCCCAAAGAAAAACGGAGCCGCAGGGCGCCACTGATATAAAGCCCCCGCCCAGATGCTTGCAGGCAAAGCCGCAAATCCAACGATCATGTGGAAAGCCCCAATCTCGGTGGCGCGTCTGTCGGGATGGGCGAAATCCGCCGCGAGTGCGCGTTGGACTCCTCCTGTGAGCGTGTAGTAAAACCCGTACACCACGAACAGCACCCATACGTCGAGTATTGAATGCGCCATCGCGAAACCGAGATAGACGATTGCGAAGATGATGAACCCCAAAATGACCAGAGGTTTCCTCCCGATACTATCGGATATTTTTCCTGCAGGATATGCCAGAGTAGCTTCCACGATGTTAAAAAGCGCGTATAAAAGGAAAACATGAGCCTCCGGGACGCCGATGTTTCGCGCACGCAAAATTAAAAATGTGTCCGATGAGTTTCCGATGCTGAAGACAGCCATTAAAAGGAGATAACGTTTATACAGCGGGCTGAGGGAGGCGAATGAGGGGGCGATCGCTCTCTCTTTCATGCTAGAAGTATCAGGGACGAGCTTCTCACGCACCAGAAACGCAAGGATGAAAACTGCAATCAATCCCGGGATGAATGCGATCCAGTAGAGGGGGCGAAACAGCCTCACCGGATCCCCTTTGCCGAAATACGAGAGAATCGCGAAACAGATCAGGGGCCCTAGCACCGCCCCTGTCGTATCCATGCTTCTGTGAAAGCCGAACGCTGCGCCTCTCTGCTCCGGGGGGCAGCTTTCCGTAATGAGAGCGTCTCTCGGGGCGGTGCGCAGACCTTTCCCGGCCCGGTCAATGAACCGAGCTCCAAGCACTCCGCTCCACGCCGAGGATAAGGCGATGATCGGCTTGCCAATCGCTCCGCAGGTGTAACCGATGACGGCAAGCGGTTTGCGTTTGCGAATCTTATCGGAGAACCATCCCGAATAGAGCTTTAAGAGACTTGCAGTGCTTTCGGCAATCCCTTCGATCAATCCCAGCGCCCAAGCCGGGGCGCCAAGAACCTGGGTGATGAAGACCGGATTAAGGGGGTAGACCATCTCGCTGGAAACATCCGCGAAAAAGCTAACCCAACCGAGCATCTTGATGGTATGGCTCAAGCCCTGCCGCTTGGTTCCTGTCGCTGTTTTTTTCTCCTCCTCCATGTTAATCACCCCTTTCGGGTTCTCATGCCTTCACATAATCCATTCGGTGATTGTGCGATATGGCGCTTAGTCGCGGAATGCAAGGATTGCCATCGAATAATGACATATTGTACCTGTCACTCGCGAATGAGCGCACTTTCGGCTCTGGCGCAATCTCTTTCTCTTGATTTACATTATCTTTTCCTGCTAAACTATCAAAATAGGGAAACTTCGAAATCGTTCATTGCGCATTTTTGGTTTCTGTTCGACATGCGCATCGCATGAATGATATATGTCATCCCTTTTTTTGAATTTCACCCATGCGTATCCAGTTTTTTTGAACCGCCATGTTTAGTTTAAGGAGCTTAATCGTCTATGGCCACTGGTAAAATCGTCCAGGTTCAAGGACCTGTTGTGGATATCTCGTTCGATCCTAAGGAGTTGCCTTCCCTTTTGAACTCCATCATTATAGAGGATGAGAGCCGAGGCATCGAGTTAACCGTGGAGGTCGCGCAGCATCTCGGGGATGACACTGTTCGATGCGTCGCAATGGCATCGACGGACGGCTTGGTCCGGGGCATGCCTGCCGAGGATACCGGAGGGCCGATCACCGTGCCAGTGGGTCGCGAGACTCTCGGACGCATTTTCAATCTTCTCGGCAAGGAGATTGACGAACGCGGTCCGGTTGCGACGAAAGAGAGATGGCCTATCCATAGGCCGGTTCCCTCCTTCGAGGATCAGGCGGCTTCCACGGAGGTGCTTGAAACCGGATTGAAGGTTATCGATCTTCTCACCCCCTACCTCAAAGGAGGAAAGATCGGACTTTTCGGCGGTGCAGGGGTTGGCAAAACGGTTCTGATGCAGGAACTCATTACGAATGTCGCCACCGAGCACGGCGGGTTCTCCGTATTCGCAGGCGTTGGCGAACGCACCCGCGAGGGAAACGACCTTTGGCTGGAAATGAATGAATCCGGTGTTATCTCCAAAACCGCCATGGTGTTCGGTCAGATGAACGAACCACCCGGGGCGCGTTTGCGAGTGGCTTTGTCCGGACTAACCATCGCGGAGTATTTCCGGGATGTCGAGGGGCAGGACGTATTGCTTTTCATCGATAACATCTTTCGTTTTACACAGGCGGGCTCCGAGGTTTCCGCTCTGCTGGGACGCATCCCCTCCGCCGTGGGCTACCAACCGACTCTGAGCACGGAGATGGGAGCCTTGCAGGAGAGAATCACATCAACGAATAAGGGATCCATCACCTCCGTGCAGGCGATCTACGTCCCGGCGGACGATCCGACCGATCCCGCTCCAGCCACCACATTCGCGCACCTGGACGCCACGACATACCTCGAAAGATCGCTCGCATCTCAGGGAATCTATCCGGCGGTGGATCCCTTGGTGTCCTCATCGCGCATCCTGGATCCCAATATCGTCGGCGACGAGCATTATCAAGTGGCTCGATCCACTCAGGCGATCCTGCAGCGATACAAGGAGTTGCAGGACATCATAGCGATCCTCGGAATTGATGAACTGGCGGATGAGGATAAGTTGATTGTCGCTCGGGCGCGGCGCATCCAATATTTCCTCTCTCAACCTTTCAGGGTTGCGGAGCAGTTCACGGGAATGCAGGGAAAATACGTTCCCCTCAAGGAGACCATTCGCTCCTTCAAGGAGGTCGTGGAGGGCAAGCACGACGATCTTCCGGAGCAGGCGTTTTATATGGTTGGCAATATAGATGAAGTGGTGGAAAAAGCGCGCCAAATGGAAACCACCAACTCATAGCTTTGTAGGATGTAACGGATATATATGTATTAGTGGAATCCGTCTTTGCGCGAATCGCCGATGATGAAAAGGCTTCTGTGACTGATTGGTTTTTGTGGTTGTCATAAGTATTGATCCGACAGTGTGATGAGCAATCTTTGGCGCACATTCGAGTGGATCATGCAATAGTGGGGTTCAGGTTCAGAGAGGCTTGCCCAAAGGCGCATTGAGCGCAAGCAGTTTTGATACTCTGAACTTATTATATGCATAGGATGGAAAGGTTTTTCGATGCCGCTTTTACCTTTGGAAATAATCACGCCCGATGCAGTCCTGTTCAGCGGGAAAATCAAATCCATTCGTGTGCCTGGCTCGGAAGGCTCCTTTGGCGTTCTTGCGGGACACGCTCCATTGATGGCCGCTTTGGAGATTGGAGTGCTGAAACTGGAGCATGATAATGGGGATATCGAGTACATCTCCACCAGCGGCGGTTTTGTTCAGGTAACCCAGGATAAGGTGATCGTATTGGCGGACTCGGCGGAGCGCGCGAAGGATATCGATGTGAGCCGTGCGGAAGCCGCTATCGCAAGAGCCAGGGAAAGATTGAAGGGCGGGGAATCGATTGATTACAACCGCGCCCAAAAAGCGCTAAGCCGTGCGCTCAACCGAGTCAAGGTGGCGCAAGGGGATATAAGCTAAGCTCATCCGCATTCGTTACGATTTTCACAAAATAACCTCTCCGCTTTAAATCCGACAATCCCAATCATCGTTAATATGGCTAATATTTAGCCATATTAATAATTAAAATAAGAAATATCTTTCATAACCGAGCCGAAAACTGCCGATAATAACGTTTAAAGGGCGCGGATCGCCACATAAACAAAAAAAACAGGAAAAAACTCTGTGAAAAAAATCTCAGAAAAAGTTGACTATATATGAATATTGATATATAATAGACATCGTAAGTGCTTTGAAACTCAACAACACTACACAGAGAGGAAAGATATCATGGCAAACCTAGAAGGAATCACCCCAAATAAAGTTGTGGATGCGCGATCCATGGCGTGCCCGGGCCCCCTGCTCGAAGCGAAGAAGGCCATCGGAGGAGTTACAGTCGGACAAACATTGGAAATCCAGTCAGGCGACAAAGGCAGTCGAGAGGACATCTCCGCTTGGTGCAAAAAGACAGGCCAGGAGTTCCTTGGTTTTCTCGAAAAAGACGGTTACGATAGTCTTTACGTCATTCGCCGCAAGTAGCATAGAAATGGAAGGCTCGGTATGGGCGACCATAACAACATGAAAATATTACTCATCACCACGATGATCAGCTCTTACCCGGGCGCTAACACGGTTGGGCAGGCGCATCTGCATTACTCCCCTGGCACCTACATCATCCGTGTTCCCGATCCGGTTGTTTTTCCTGAATCGTTTTACATGCGTTGTTATGAGAAGGGGATCGACGGCATTATCATCATGAGCAGCGGCTCGGATTGCCCATATGAAGGGGCTTACCGTCGACTTTCCGAACGTGTGGCGCGTGTCTATGTTCAGATGAAGGAAAATGGAATAGATCCTTCGCGTTTGAAGCTGACGACCATCTGCACCGTGTGCAAGGCAGCGTTTCTCAAGGAGATTAACGAGATGCAGAAAAATATTCTGCAGGCTCGCGCGGACAAGGAAGGGGTAGCGGCATGAGCGCGGCAACCATACAAAAAAAAGCCGATGTGCTAGTTGTCGGCGCAGGGATCGCAGGCTTGCAGGCATCCCTGGATCTCGCCGATCAAGGCAAACAGATACTGCTCGTGGAATCTCAGCCCAGCATCGGCGGGCGAATGATCAACCTTAGCAAGGTGTTCCCCACCTTGGATTGCGCAAGCTGCATCACCACTCCTCGCATGGCATCCGTGGCGCATCATCCCAGCATCGATCTGCTCACTTACACCGAGGTGAACAAAATTGAAAGGACGAATGGCAAATTCCATGCCAGCATCACCAAAAAGCCCCGATACCTGGATGAGACCGCCTGTATCGGATGCAAACGATGCGAGGAGGCCTGCACCACCTTTCTGCCGGACGAATACGACCACAGTCTCGGCGCCAAGAAAGCGATATCCATCGCCTTCACAAACGCCATTCCTCAATATCCGGTGCTCGACATGGACGAATGCCTGTTATGCGGCGCCTGCGCGAAGGCGTGTCCGACCCAGTGCATCAATTTTATGCAGGAGCCACAGGAGATCGAGGCGGAAGCGGGAGCCGTCATTATGGCGACCGGTTACAATCTTACGGAGATCAGCGCGAAAAAGCAATACGGCGGAGATATCTATCCAAACGTCATATCCCCGCTCCAGATGGAGCGATTGCTTGCGCCGCATGGACCTTACGGGGGCGTGATGCGTCCCTCCGACGGCAAAATCCCGGATTCCATCGCCTTCGTGCAATGCGCAGGCTCGCGCGACAAGAGCCTCGGAGTGCCGTACTGCTCCAGGGTCTGTTGCATGTACGCCATCAAACAGGCGATGCTGCTCTCAGGATCGTTGCCGATCGCGGATATCACTATTTATTACATGGATATCCGAGCTTTCGGCAAAGGCTACGAGCAATTCTATCAGAATGCCAAGGCGATGGGGATTCAGTTCGTCAAAGCCAAGGTCGGGAGAATCTCGGAGGATGAGAACCATAATCCGATTCTTCGCGTGGAACGGCAGGAGGATTGTTCCCAGCCGGAGGAGGTTACGCACGATCTGGTTGTGCTTTCCTTGGGCATGGTCCCCGCGTGGATTCCGGACCGAGACGGTATCATCCCGTTGGAAATCGGCGAGGATAGGTTTGTTCGCAGCGTCAACGAAAAGATCACCCCGTCATTAACCAGCATGGAGGGGGTTTTTGCTGCGGGTACCATGACCGGTCCGAAAGATATCGTGGACACCATCGTGGAGGCTGGCGCCGCAGCGACGGAGGCGGCGAACTATCTCCGAAGCCAGGAAGGACGGTAAGAGGATATGGAAGAAGAGAAGAACACCCAATCAGAAGAGAATGAATCCGAAGAGATTCGAGTGGGGGTTTATGTTTGCCATTGCGGGGGCAATATTTCCGACGTGGTTGACACCAAGGCGGTTGTGGAAGCCCTGAAAAAAAACCCGAATGTGAAAATCGCCAAGGATTTTGTTTTCATGTGCTCCGATCCGGGCCAGAAACTCATCATCGACGATATCATCGAAAACAATATCAACCGAATCGTGGTTTCCGCATGCTCCCCCACTCTTCATGAGACAACATTCCGCAAGGCGTTGACACGCGCGGGCTTGAATCCCTATCTTTACGAGCATGTGAATATCCGCGAACAGGATAGCTGGGTTCACAAGGGGGAGAACGAGGCCGCAACCGCCAAGGCGATACGACTTACGGCGGCGGGCGTGGAGAAGATAGCGCGCCAGGATCCTCTGGAGCCGATTGTCGTCAACGCCGAAGGCCATGTGGTTGTGATCGGCGGCGGAGTTGCGGGAATGAGGGCCGCGCTGGCGTTGATAAAGCGTGGTCTTGGAGTGACGCTGATAGAAAAAGGCGATCGCCTCGGGGGCAGAGCTTTGGAATTGGACAGGGTCTATCCCACCGAGGAGAAAGCTTCGGATATCGTGTCCCAACTGGAAAACGCCGTCCGAGCGGAGAAAATAGATGTGCGCCTTAATTGCGAAATTGAGTTGATCGAAGGCTTCGTGGGCAATTTCGATGTTCAAATAAGAGGCAAGGATTCCAAGATAGACAAGGTTCGGGCGGGAGCCATCGTTTTGGCGACGGGTTTCGACCATTATCAGCCATACGAAGGCGAATTCGGTTACGGAAAATCTCCGATAGTCGTCACTTTGCCGGAGTTTAACAAGCTGATCGCCGATATGCCCCAGTCCGACAAGTTCACATACAAGGGCAAGGATATCAAAAACCTCGCCTTTATTCATTGCGTTGGCAGCAGACAGATGGAGGGCGTTCATCAACCTCAAGCTGACGGGCGTGTGAATGATTATTGTTCGCGTGTGTGCTGCACGGCGACACTTCACACCATAAATAAAACCTTGGATAAGTTCCCCAACCTGAACATCTTCGACCTCTACAAGGATATCCGAACCTATGGGCACGGACACGAAGATTACTATGAAAAGGCTTCCAAGCGGGGCGTGACGTTCTTTCGTTACACGGATGACAGCATCCCGGAATACGCTCCATCCTCAAACGGCTCCGGCGCCACTCTGACAATGAAGGATGTCCTCACTTGGAACGAGGAGGTCTCCATACCTGCGGATATGATCGTACTCGCCACAGGAATGGTGCCCCGCGATATTAGCAATTTGGTGGGCATGTTGAAGCTGCCGACCGGCACGGACCGTTTCCTCCAAGAGGTGCATCCGAAGCTTCGACCGGTTGAGTTGGCGAACAACGGCATCATGATCGCAGGGACATGTCAAGGCCCGATGGATATCACCGAAAGCTGCGCCGCCGCAGGCGCGTCAGCCGCCAAGGTCTCCATCCTGCTATCCAAGAAAACCATTGAGATGGATCCTTATGTAGCGCGGGTGGACGAAGCGAAGTGCGACGGATGCAAGCTCTGCCTTGCGGAATGCGAATACAAGGGAGCGCTGTTCATGGCGGAGAGTTATGCGCATGTGAATCCCGCCCTTTGTGTCGGTTGCGGCGCCTGCGTCGCAGTGTGTCCGCCCCGAGCAATCAATATCGCAGGTTGGACTCTCGACCAATTCGATGGAATGATTGACGCCATCAGCATGGAGGAGTTGGAACCGGCGACGGTACCCGCCTAAGGGATAACGAGGAGAGCGTTAATGGAAGAAGAGAAAAAACTGAGTTACACCGAGCAAATCAAGGAATTGAGAGCGCGGCGGGGAGAAGGCTCAAAGGAGAAGCAGGAGCGCAGCAAAGAACAGATCAAAGCGCAAAAAGCGATCCTTGCTGCGATTGACAAGGAGGCGAAGACGGTTCCCGAAATCGCCGAAGCCACCGGCATGAACACACAGGAGGTCTTCTGGTGGATCACCGCCATGCGAAAATATAACAAAGTAACAGATGAAACGAAAAAGGGCGATTACATCGCCTATAGAAAGAAGTGAGTACGCCATGGCTATCACCGTTAATCCCGATCTCCTGAAGGAGATCAAGGAATATGGCGCGTTTGATATAAACGCTTGCTTCAATTGCGGCAACTGCACCGCTGTTTGCCCACTTTCCGACACCGTGGGCTCTTTTCCTCGCAAACTGATTCGACTGGGTCAGATTGGGGATAAGAACAGAGTCATATCCGGTCCGGAACCTTGGTTGTGTTACTATTGTGGTGAATGTTCCGATACATGCCCGCGACAAGCCGAACCCGGGGAGTATATGGCTGCGTTACGACGTTACGCCATCGCTCAAAGCGAACCAACGGGGATTGGTAGATTGATGTACCGAAGCGGCGTTTTTGCGGTCATTGTCACATTGTTAGTGGGCATCGTACTAGGCGCATTCATGCAGACTGTAAAGGTTGGAAAAAATCCGTCGCACTGGATATTCGGAGCGGTCTCATACCAGATGATTCACTATCTTGGTATCGCTGTATCGATATTGGCGGTTCTGACCATTGTTGGTGGAATCATGAAGATATTCAATAGGTTATCGTCTTGGGAAGGCGGAACAAAGCCTGCGCCAGGGAAATGGGTATCCGCCCTTAAGCAAACGATAACCGAGATAATTACGATGAAAAGGCATCGCGAAGAGTCTCCGGCATCCGAACCGGTTGTATGGTACCGCTCGCATGCTTGGATACATTTGGCGATCATGTATGGCTTCATCGGATTGTTAGTGGCTACCACTCTGGATTTTGTCTTTCTGGAGCTTTTACCACTGCATCTAAGCATCTTCTGGCCTGCGAGAATTATCGGTACCGTATCTGGGTTAGTCATGCTCTGGGGTGTTAGCGCGGCAATGCTTCGCAGATTCTCAAAAGAGGAGAAGAACGCGGCTCATACCAGTTTGCCTGATTGGTGGCTCTTGATCTTTTTGTTCGTATTGGCATTGACCGGTTATTGGCTGGAGATAGCCACTACATTTAAGTTAGTATCTCCGGTGAATGACGGTATCATGCTCTTGCATGCCGCTATGGCGATGGAGTTGATATTGTTGCTGGCCTTCACAAAGTTCGCACATGTTATTTATCGCCCGATTGCGCTGTTCGTCTATTTTCTAAACCAAGCGTAAGGAGAATGAAGATGGCAACGGATGTATCCGCATTAACCATAGAGCAACTGCAACAACAAATTGAGAGCCTTCGTGAGGAGTTGGAGGAGATCAAATCCTCCTCCCTCCCCGAGGATAAGCTCTCCATGGTTGTTTTCAGCGGCGACCTTGACAAGCTTCTCGCCGCTTTCATCATTGCAACGGGCGCCATGGCGATGTACGAGGAGGTGGTGATGTTTTTCACCTTCTGGGCCACGGCGGCTCTAAGAGATCCGAATAAAAACCCCAAGGGGAAGGATTTCATGAGTAAAATGTTCGGAGCCATGCTTCCCAAAGGTGCGGGCAAGGTGGTTCTCTCCAAAATGAACATGGGCGGGATGGGCACCAATATGCTCAAAGGGCTCATGCAAAAGAAGAACGTCATGTCGCTCGACAAGCTGATCAAGCAGGCGGGGGATTCCGGAGTCAAAATCTATGTTTGCCAGATGAGCATGGATTTAATGGGGTTCACTCAGGAGGAATTGATAGATTATCCGGACATGAAACCAGCAGGGGTGGCGAAATTCCTGCAGGAGGCTGGTTCCAGCAAGGCTTCCCTCTTCATTTAGAGGAAAAATAAACCGAAAGTACAGGTTGATGAACGCCCTCCATCTGTCTGCTGCCAACGCA
>JAJZOL010000194.1 GCA_021811565.1 bacterium
AGCAATCACCGCGCTTAAACTAAGACATATCGTCGTCATACCGTCAATGGCGGGAATGACCACCGCGTAATGCTGCAGGATTCTTGTGCAAAAAACGCGCAAAAAGGCTGATAAGATACTAATTGAAATGTTTGATATCCGCCTTTGTATCTGAATTTTGCAATCACCTCGGAATTTCCGATTTCGCTTATTTTTCTTGTTATTCGTCAATTTCATCAAAGCGAATATCGCTTATTCCATGCAGTATGGTTATTTCAAATCACGAAAGGATCAAATATGCCTGTACCAATCAGTCCTGAAATATCGGAGGGACCACTTCTTCATCGCATAGACAATGCGATTGGGAGGCTTCCCAAAATGGTATACAGAGTATTGTCGGAACTCGATGCCGAAGGATGGGTTACCCCGGAGCCGAAGCCTTACGCTGAAAGAATGCAGGGAGAACATAAGTCATATAAGCAGGGGGATATCTGGGGGAAACTTTGGGACTGCGCATGGTTCCATTTTACCGGTTCCGTCCCAAAAGAGGCGATTGAGGGGACAGGCGTTCTTCTTATCGACCTTGGCGGGGAAGGGTGCGTGATGGATGAAAATGGAACACCGCTGATTGGTTTAACGACTTTAGGATCGGGATTCGATTATTCTTTGGGCAAGCCTGGTAAACATGTGGTTCCCCTTTCTCTGTTGAAGCTTAACGATGGCAAAGTTGATATCTGGGTGGATGCGGGTTGCAATGATCTGTTTGGTAGTTTGCCAAGCGGCGGAGCGCTCGTTCAAGCTGCAACTGCGGTCCGAAGAAATGAGCTTCAGGCTCTTTGTTTTGATTTTGAGGTTTTGAGAGAGCTTCTCAACTATTTGCCCAAGACGAGCGCCAGGTACGCCAAAATACTACGCGGATTATATGACGCCACACTAGTGATGTCAACGGAGCCAACGGATCAGGAGGTCTCTTGTGCGCGCACCATTCTCCGCCCCCTCCTGGCGGCGCAGGGGGGGGATCCGTCGCTGAGAGTGAGCGCTATCGGTCATGCGCATATCGATTTGGCTTGGCTTTGGCCAGTGCGTGAAACTTTGCGCAAAGGCGCCCGGACATTTTCCACCGTGCTGAGGATGATGGAAAGATATCCGGACTATCTCTTCGGTGCGAGCCAGCCTCAACTGTATCAATGGATGAAGGATATTCACCCCGCCCTTTACGCTCAGATCAAACGGCGCGTTGCCGAAGGTCGATGGGAGGTGCAAGGCGGAATGTGGGTGGAGGCTGACGCGAACATACCGTCCGGGGAATCCCTTGTTCGCCAATTTCTTTATGGCAAACGTTTCTTTCAATCCGAGTTCGGCGTCGATGTGAGAAATCTCTGGCTGCCTGATGTGTTTGGGTATACGGGTAGTCTGCCTCAGATCATGAGGAAGGCCGGCATCGGCTTTTTTCTCACTCAAAAGTTATCCTGGAGCAAATTCAACACCCATCCGCATCACACATTTCTTTGGGAGGGTATCGACGGCAGCGAAGTGCTGGTGCATATGCCGCCTGAGAACACATATAACAGCCCTGCATCCCCTCGCGCCATAGCCGCTGCGGAGGCGAACTATCTGGATAAGACCGTCTCAGATGAATGCATGGTGCTATTCGGAATCGGGGATGGCGGCGGCGGTCCGGGAGAGGAGCATCTGGAGCGTTTGCAGCGTGAGAAAAACCTTCAAGGGTTGCCGCCGGTCAGGCAGGAGTTCGCATGCGACTTTTTCGACCGATCGAGTCTCTCCTCCGAGAAATACGCACGCTGGACAGGGGAGCTCTATCTGGAAAGACATGAAGGAACCCTCACAACGCAAGCGCGCAACAAGAAAGCCAATCGCAAATTGGAGATTGCCCTTAGAGAACTGGAAATTGCAGCCGTCAGAGCCATGATATCCTCGGGTTACAAATATCCCATGGAGGCATTGGATCGTATTTGGAAAGAGGCGCTCTTCATGCAATTCCACGACATTCTTCCCGGATCATCCATCACGAGAGTGTATGATGAGACATTGGCTCGCTACGCCTCGTTAATGGAGGAGACGCTCAAATTGACCGAGGAGGCGGATCGGGCTCTGCTTGGGATGGGCGATCAGACGGTGGTTGTAAACTCTCTGAGTTGGGATCGCACGGAATGGGTGAAGGCTAATGGTGAATGGCGTTTTGTGAAAGCGTCCGCGCTATCCGTAACACCCGTTGTCGTTTCCGATGTTTCCAACTACGGCGCCAAAGCGACGCAATCTCTTTTGGAGAATGAACATTTAAGAGTGACGTTCAACGCTGACGGCGACATCGTATCGATATTCGACAAGGATAATTCTCGAGAGGCTTTGAGGAAAGGGGAAACCGGAAATCATCTGATTGTTTTCGAGGATGCAGGCGACGCATGGGATTTCTCGCCCGATTATTATTTTGTCAAACCTTGCGAAACCACCCTTGTCTCTAGTGTACCCAGCTTGGATGGTCCGATCGCAGTCATGCATCAGATGAGAAAATATGGGGATTCCGTACTGTCTCAAGAGATACGCCTTGCATCTGGTAGCAGACGTTTGGATTTTGTGACTCATGTCGATTGGAAGGAACGTCACAAGATGCTTCGCGTTCGCTTCCCGCTGGCGATACGCTCGGAACATGCGCGGTGCGAAATTCAGTTCGGCAACATTGAGCGACCCACCACCATGAACACAAGTTGGGAAACAGCGAAACAAGAGGTGTGCGGTCAGAAGTGGGTGGATATATCCGACTCCGGTTATGGAGTGGCGCTTTTGAACGATTGTAAATACGGACATCGCGTGCATGGATGCACTCTGGATTTGGATCTCTTGCGCAGCCCCTCCTATCCCGATCCGATAGCGGATAAGGCGGAGCATGATTTCACATACTCTCTGTTCCCACACGCGAGTGATTATACTCTTGGAGGAGTGGTGCATGCCGCGTATGAGTTGAACATGCCTTTACGGGTAATCCACTCAGTCAAGGGTGTTTCAGATGGTTCTTCCTCTCTTCTGTGCTTGGACGCTGACGACGTGGTGGTTGAAGCGATTAAGAAAGCCGAGGATGAGAATGCTGTCATCATCCGAATGTATGAGGCGCATGGAAGATCAACGAATGCATCGGTCCGCTTCGGATTTCCGGTGAAGTCAGCCGAGATAGTTAATCTCATGGAGCATAGAGAGACTTCACTTGAAGTGCTTGAAAATCAAGTGGTTGTTTCTCTTAATCCATTTGAAATCATTACATTGAAGGTGAACGCGGAGTTAAGCGATAAGGAGTAAGTAATGTCTTGGGGGCGGTTTAAACGGATATATAATCGAACGCTAGGATTGATAACACCGGGAGTGTTGCTGATTTTATGCGTGTTGTTTTTGGAAGTGCAACCCTCATTCTCTTACGCCAAAAGGATGCGCCTTGTAGTGTGGGGTTTGCAAACCGGTGTGGAGACGAAGGATCAGGACGCTGAAATCGCCGCTTTCGAACAGATGCATCCCGATATCAAAGTGGAAGCTTTGTCCATGGGGGCGGGCGCGATGAACCCCCAGAAACTGATGACCTCCATCGTCGGCGCCGTGCCCCCGGATGTGGTGTATCAGGATCGGTTCACCATTGGGGACTGGGCGAGTCGCGGGGCTTTTCGATCTCTGAACGATCTCTTGGCTCAGGATGCAAAGAGTAAAAGCCCTTATGCGGTAAGGCAAAAAAATTTCGTATCCGCCACTTGGGCTGAGGCTACCTATAAGGGGCAGGTGTACGCCATCCCGGATTCCACCGATGACAGAGTCCTTTACTACAACAAGACGCTCTTCAGAGAAGTGGGGTTAAATCCCAACAAGCCACCCCAAACATGGTCAGAGTTGATATCGGATGCCGTCAAACTCACGAAGCGAAGATCGGACGGCAGTTTCTCTCGTCTCGGCTTCATCCCCGTTTACGGTCAAGGCTGGCTCTATCTGTGGTCCTGGCAGGAGGACGGGGAGTTCATGTCCCCGGACGGCAGGTATTGCACGATGAACAATCCCCAGACATTGAAGGCGCTCACCGCCTTGGTGAACTGGTACGATGTCCTTGGCGGAGTGGATGCCATCAACTCGTTCGCCGGAGGGTTTGCGGGCAACGCGCAGGACCCCTTCATGACGGGCAAACTTGCGATGAAGGTCGACGGTGATGGATTTATCAACTCAATCGCTCGTTATCATCCGGAAATGGATTTCGGCGTCTGTCCAGTTCCGGTGCCGGACGCACGTTTTCATCATCTTGGGCGTTTCAAACACGATCCCACATGGGTCACTTGGTCGGGAGGTTTCGCATGGGCGATTCCGAACGGTTCAAAACATTTAAAGGCATCGTGGGAGTTCATTCAATGGATGACCTCTCCACAGGCGAAACTGATTGGGGCCGCGGCGCAGTCGGCATACGCCCACAGTCTTGGACGTCTGTATGTACCTCCATTGTACGCGAATAATTTGGCGACACAGGCTGTGTTTAAGGTGTACAAGCCTACTCTGCCATACAAATTCCTCAAGGCAAAGGAGATAACCCTTCACCTTCTTCCCTACACGAAGTTTCGACCTGTGACGTTCGTAGGACAATATTTGTGGGATGAGCATGTGCGAGCGGTGGACGCCGCCACGCGCCATGTGAAATCCCCGGAGGCGGCGTTGGCGTATGCGCAGGAGCAGGTGCAAATCGAATTGAACAAGGTGTTCACCCTTGACACCCATCCGGTGATACCCATTGTGCCTGTGATGATTGGCTTTTCCATTGCATTCATCATTGGGCTAGCGTTTCTGGGTTGGAAAGTTTACACTTGGATGCGAAAGCAAAAACGCGCCGTAAGGTCGGAGGCGTGGGCGGGATTTCTCTTCGCTTCGCCATGGATATTCGGATTTGTTGTCTTTACTTTCGGCCCAATTCTAGCGTCTTTGGTGCTCTCATTCTGCGACTACGATGTTTTGCACCCGGCGCGTTGGGCGGGTCTTAACAATTACATCACTCTATTCACTTTGGATAGGCATATCTTCTTCAAGAGTATCTATAACGCTTTCTATTTGGCGTTTTGGGGTATTCCGCTTGGCATTGTGACGAGTCTCTCGATGGCGATGTTGTTAAACACCAAGATCAGAGGTCAGCAGTTTTATCGAACGGCATTTTACATGCCAAGCATCGTTCCGATTGTCGCCACATCGGTTCTCTGGGCGTGGCTATTAAATTCCGATCCTTCAAGAGGTTTGGTCAACGCCGCTTGGCAGGCCACGATGACGCATTGGTTCCATATCGCTCCACCGGGTTGGCTGGCGGTTCCGTTGTGGGCGAAACCCGCCTTGATCGTTATAGGATTGTGGGGTGCGGGCGGGGGAATGATCATCTGGCTCGCGGGTTTGCAGTCCATTCCCGTAACTCTCTACGAGGCGGCGAGTATCGACGGCGCCAAAGGATGGTCGCAGTTCTGGAACATCACGATTCCGATGCTCTCCCCGTATATCTTCTTTAACCTGATCATGGGTACCATCGGTGCGCTGCAGACATTCGCCACGGCGTATATTTTGGGCAATACTGGCGGCGGACAGACCACCGGGCCGGACGACAGCCTGTTGGTTCCCGTAGTTTATCTCTTTAATAATGCGTTCCAGTATTTCAAAATGGGTTACGCAAGCGCCTTGGCGTGGATTCTCTTTATCATCATTCTCGGACTGACCTTGGGACAACTAAAGCTCGCTCCGAAGTGGGTGCATTACGAGGTGGATTCAAAGGGATAGGTCAAGGCAAACGTGTTGCAAGTTATTTCGATTGTTCAATATTCCATAAGAAGAGTATGAAAGTATGAAGGCTATATTTTGGGTTTGTCTGATTGTGATAGGATATGCGTCTCTCACGGTTTGGGTGGCGCATATCATGCGCGCATTTCGATTGCGGCAGGTGGGGTTGGCCGTTGGTCAATTGTTCATACCGGTCATTCTATTGGCTCTCGCCCCGTTCCTTCCCGATTCCATGAGGCTTATGCTGTTTGTGGTGTTATTGGGAGGAGCGACCCTTCTGTTGGCGAAATTGGCGGCTCCTAAGCAGCCGGTCATTCCGCAGAAGGAGACCAAACCCTCCTTTCTTCATTTGGTGCTACTCAGCGGCTCGGCGCTCTTTCTCATACCTTTCGTGTGGATGGTGGTTACATCTCTCAAGGACGATAGCCAGATGTCGAAGT
Source organism: bacterium (assembly GCA_021811565.1). Lineage (GTDB taxonomy): Bacteria > Armatimonadota > Chthonomonadetes > Chthonomonadales > CAJBBX01 > DTKV01. The sequence goes on from JAJZOL010000194.1 coordinate 6,210, forward strand.
TTCCTCCCGAATGGATTCCCACCCAGCAGGTCATGATTAATTTCAATGGGAAAAAATGCGGGTTGGTCTGGCACACCTACAAGAACATGCATCTGAAGTTCGTTACCCTTCAGTCTTACCCGGATGGAACCATTCAGATACAGGCTTTAAAGGACCCACGGATTAATTTGCGTGTATCATTGGCGGATGTGAAGAAGATACGCCATTTCGATCCTTTGTGGAAAAACTATCCTGACGCTTTGGAGTTCCTTCCAAAGGATAGCGATTACGGTTTGGTGAACCTAATGGTCACCGTATTCATCGCGGTAATGTCTGTTATCGGCACGGTGCTCTCATCCAGTATTGTCGCGTATAGTTTTTCCCGGTTGCGGTGGCCTGGAAGAGATATTCTTTTTGGGATTGTCCTTTCAACAATGATGCTTCCCGACGCGGTGACGATGATGCCGCGCTTCCTCATATTCCGTTACTTGCACTGGATCGACACCCTTAATCCTTTGTGGGTTCCCTCCTTTTTCGCGGCGGCGTTTAATGTGTTCTTGCTACGGCAGTTCTTCATGGGGATTCCGCAGGAGTTGGAGGATGCGGCGAAGATCGATGGGTGCAGTTATTTCGGTGCTTACTGGAAGGTGATGCTGCCAATGGTCAAACCCGCTTTGGCGGCTGTAACCATCATGCAGTTTATCGGATCTTGGAATGACTTCATGAATCCTTTGATCTACATTTCCACACCAGAGAAAATGCCGCTCTCCTATGTCCTTGAGCTTTTCAATTCTGCGAATGGCGGAGAACCGGGTATGTTGATGGCGGCAAGCACGCTTGTGGTCTTACCGGTCATCATTCTCTTCTTCTTCACCCAACGGTACTTCATTGAGGGTGTGACTCTCACCGGTTTGGGAGGCAGATAGATGGAGCGGGAAAGCTCGCCTCCTCAGCTTTTCATGCGGCGTCCGCATTTGGAGGATATTCCTCCCATGCCGATTGTCGGCGACGGTTACGGCGTTCGCACCTATGCGGAAGGCGATGAGAAGGATCTGGCGAGAGTGCTAAGCGACAGTTTTCTGGATAGGACGTGGACGGTTGAAAAGGTGTATTCCGACTTGATCATCCCCAAGGATGTCGAGGAGATATATGTCGCCACGTTCAATGATATCGCTGTCGCCACGGCGTCCGCCAGGTTTCTTCCAGGTATGTACCCCTGGTCGGGATATCTCCATTGGGTGGGAGTGCATCCCGACCACCGAGGCAAAGGGCTCGGACGAATGGTGACTCTTGCCGTGATGCATCATTTCAAAAGCGCAAATTGTCGGGATAGTGTGTTGGAGACCGATGATTTCAGGATACCCGCCATTAAACTCTATCTTAGCCTAGGCTATCAGCCTGAATATCATCACCTATCCCATCAACAGCGTTGGGAGAACATCATTGCGAGTTTTTCGAAATAACCTAACCATTCGCAATGCTATCGCTAATCGAATGGATTAAACCGATTAAACCCATGCCGTAATAGGTGTATTCAACGTCGGTTTCCGGGTCGCAAGGGTTGGAGGAAAACCCCCCGGTGGGGCTCGCGCAGGATTTGACGAATCGCGCTGTCTCCGATAGCTCTTGCATCCGAATGCGATTGGTGATGCCGAACGTGAGGAATGCGCTATAGGTGGAGAGAAGATCGCTCTGCGGAGCTCCTTGATGGGCGAGATATCCTCCGTCCGTGTGGCGAAATGCGGCTATTGCGTCCAAGCACGTCTTTATCGTATCCCTTTTATCGGGTTCCACTATAAGAAGGTATCCCGCCCATGCTGCGAGGAGGCTGGTTTGCGGAATATCCTTGATTTCAAATATGAGCCCGCAGAGGGTTTGAGGGTTCTCTCCGGTCATTCCAAGGCATAACGCATTAAGGAACAACTCGTAAGGGTTTTTATTTGTTGATATTCCATGGGGTGTTTTGAACGTCACCGGCACGTCTCCGTACCGGGTTAGGATCCGGCGGATGTTCAGTAGGTTGAACCATTCCACAACGGTTACGGGAGCCGCCGTGAGGGTTGCAAGATAGTCCGCCACTCGCTTGTACGACCTCTTCTCAGCCCCCAGCAAAGCCAAACAACGTGCGCCGAAATCCGTGTAGTACAGATCCGACCCCCCGGCTCTGTTCTGGAAGCCGCCGTCAGCATTCCATCGAGTTTCCAACCAGTCCATTTGGTGGCGTAAAAACCTCTTGGATGTTCGTGAAATCCCATCTATCAACAACTCATCGGTTATGTTTAAGTAATCCATCCATCCCCCTTTATGCGATGCTTTTCAACCAACCGTACCGGTTTATAACATCCTCAGAAATAAAAACAACTTTCGTTACGTAATGTAAGCTGAGAGTTACGCAAGTTCAATCATTTCTAAAGGATATTACTTGGGAAACTCGTTCTGAGTAAAAATAAATTGTAACTTTTCGCCATGGAAAACGTCAATGATATTGAATAAAATGAAGATTGCGAAATAGGGGAAAGCATAGGAATCGAATCATGTACTACATAGAAGAACACATAAAAGTCAAACTGGAATTCCCAGCCATGTCGGAACCGGTGGAAGTCAATGTTCCTTGGTCGGTGCTGAGATTTCTGGATTTTCATGCGGACCGATATATTGGTGCGGATGGATCGGTGATATACAGACGCCGCCCGGATATCTCCGCGCAGAAACGCGTGACGGGCGGAGGGGAAAACCAGATATACGCCGTGGCTTAAGTTTCAAAGCCATAACATCAAAGCTTTCCCCTGTTATGAAGGGGCGGAAATCATTCCGCCCCTTCCGTGCATGTCATTGCTAAGCCATCCATTCCCGCCTCAACGGATGGATATCCCCTTCTCCAGCGTATCAAAAGCCACCTTTATTTCGTATAATAGACTCAAAACATGCTCAATCTATCGAATGAACATCCATGCGAATCACTGAATAATCACAGTGACCCGTAAAAACGGGGTGATTTGCTCTCTGTTGTAACGTAGTGTAATTGAATTGGCATTTTCCGAGTGGAGGTAACGTTCCTTATGCATATCCCCGATTCCATGATAAGTCCGGAAACCTGCGCCGTAGGGGCGGCTGTAATGGCTCCGGTGTGGTTCGTGGCTGGCAAGCAGATGCGTCGTTCGCTTTCGACGAAGCATATCCCTCTGCTTGCCATCGGAACCGCATTCTGCTTCACGATCATGATGTTTAACATTCCCGTTCCTGGAGGAACCACGGTGCATCCCGTGGGCGCGGTGCTTCTGGCGGTGCTTCTTGGCCCTGCCGCCGCCATCATTGGCGTCACTGCGGCCCTGGTGGTTCAGGCTCTGTTTTTTATGGATGGAGGGGCTTTGGCTATCGGGGTCAACTCCTTCACCATGGCTTTCTCAATGACGATTTGCGGATGGTTCGTCTACAGCCTGATCTCCGGCAGGACCCCGTCAAATCATCCGCGCAGAGCCATTGCGGCGGGGATTGGCTCCTGGATCGGTTTGAATGTCGCCGCGTTTATCACTGCTGTCGTACTGGGGATTCAACCCATTCTCTACCATGACGCGAGTGGCAGGGCTCTCTATTTTCCTTTCCCTCTCTCCGTATCCATTCCCGCCATGCTTTTCGCCCACATGGCGTTCGCCGGGGTGGCGGAGGCGGTTGTAACAGCCTCCGTAGTGAGGTATATGCAATCCCGGAATTTCGTCCTATACGGAACCTCCGAAGGACAAACTGCATCGAAATACGGATTAAGCCTGTTATGGGCTGGATTGGGAGTGATGGCGGCTCTCACCCCTCTCGGGATTTTGGCGAAAGGGGATGCATTCGGAGAATGGGGTGTGGAGGGGCTGAAAAAGCAGGCGGGTTACCTCCCTTCGGGCTTCCTCCGAGTGGAGAGGTATGGATGGAAAGGGTTTGCGCTATTCCCCGATTACCTCAGTGACAAGGGGCCGCTGTTCTATATCCTCTCCGCTGTGATTGGTATCACCTTGGCTTCGGGACTGATTCTATTGGTCGCAAAGCTTTTCGTACGTAATAGGTCCGAGAATACGCCCGATAAGTGGGATGATGGGGGGGAAACGAGGAGTAAGCTGACCGCCGGGGAATTGCCCGAATGGTTGCTGCGATCTCCTGAAGAAGATAATCCCCTTGAAACAAAAGGTGGCGAGGACCGAACCATGAAGCGAGGCTGGCTCGATAAGACATTGGAGGACCTTTCCTCAAGCTGGAGTGTCGCGATGCAGCAGGAAAAAACAGCCAAGCTGGATGGAACATTGCAAAGGTTGGACCCGCGTACCAAGGTGGTCTCGCTATTGCTTCTTTCCTTGGCGGCCGTCATGTGCAACCATGCGTATATCCTGGCGGGTTTGCTTCTTTTCGCATGGATGCTCGCTCTGCTATCCAAACTCCCAATATACATCTTTTTCAAGAGGGTGATTACTCCGGTTGCTTTCTTCATTCTGCCGATTGCGATACCCTCCACGTTGAATTTGGTGCATCAGGGACGTGCTTTGCTAACGATTTCCTCTCATCCCTATATCTGCATTACGCTTGAGGGCTCCATTACCGCCGGCATGTTCCTTTTGAGGATGCTCTGCGCGGTATCCTTCGTGGCTCTTCTCTCATCCACCACTGTGAGCCACCAGCTCTTTGAGGGGATGGGCATGCTAATGGTCCCTCGGACGTTTCTTTGGATACTTGAAATGACTCATCGCTACATGCTGTTACTGCTGCGTTCCGCCGAGGATATGTTCCTAGCCAGAAAAAGCCGCACCGTCCATGCTGCGGACACGGAGGAGGCGAGGCGATTTCTTTCCGCATCCATGGGGGCTCTTTTCGTGAAAAGCATGAATCTCACGGAGGATATTCACGGTGCGATGCGTTCCCGTGGCTGGGGAGGGGAGACCCGCTTTTTAAGCAGGTCTCATTTTAGTTGGAGGGATTTCACCTGGGGTGGGATGTTTATGCTTGTTTTTCTCTTCTCAATAATAGGAGGTTTCATTGGATAGCGATTGCCCTCAACGTTCGCTTTTCGAGGTTCGCCAAGTTCATTTTGCCTATCCGGGAGGGGATGCCGTTTTGGATGACATCTCCTTTGATGTTTTGGAAGGCGCGTCCATTGCGCTGATGGGGGCTAACGGATGTGGTAAATCCACCCTGCTTAAGGTACTTGACGGATTGCTTTTCCCCATGAAAGGGAACATCCGTTTTTTCGGCGAGGAGTTATCGGAAAACGCCTTGAAGAGCGATAACTTCAATCGCTGGTTTAGGCGCAATGTTGGGTTTATCTTTCAACAATCAGACATCCAACTGTTTTCACCAACCGTGGAGGAAGAAATAGCCTTTGGCCCCCTTCACCTCCATCTGTCGCCAAAGCAGGTGAAACGGCGAGTCGAGGATATCTCCGAAATGCTCGAAATTACCCATCTGCTCCAGCGTCCTCCCTATTTGATGTCGGGCGGAGAGAAGAAAAAGGTGGCGCTGGCGTCGGTTTTATCCTTGAATCCGAGTGTGCTTTTGTTGGATGAGCCTTCTGCTGGACTCGATCCGCGTAGTCAGATGTGGTTAGTGGAGACTTTGAAAAAACTTCACCACGCGGGTAAAACTATTGTGATTGCAACTCATGATTTGGATATTGTGGACGATATTGCGGATACCGTCGTTATTTTTAATGAAAAGCATCGTATCGAGAAGATAGGTCCAGCGAAGGAGACGCTGAAAAACACGGAGATGCTGCTTCAAGTGAACTTGATCCATGAGCATTATCATCGTCATGGAGATGAAATTCACAGCCACATTCACGCCCATGATTTGGAACACAAGCATCAGCATGACGATGTCTAATGAAAATGTTTCGGTTCGTCTAATGCTCCAAAAGGGTTTTTTTAAGGTTTTTTTCAATTTTGTTCGGACGGATGCAGGAATTTTCCCGGATTTGGTGAAAAATAATATACAGGCTCAATCTGTTTCCGATTTCTGTCGGTCGAAACATGGAAAGACTGGATAAGCAATGGAAACCTATGGCGTTTGTCGTCGGGATGGAGCCCCCCGACACATCACTTTAAGGAGGATAGATGGTGAAAAAAGTCCTAGTATTAGCGGGCTGTGTGTTTATGCTGGTTTTGAGTTCAGTTGCATTCGCCCAATCGTTGGAAGACATTTCTCAAGGCTGGACCCTTAGAGGCGGATTCTTCTTTCCATTAAAGACGAGCGCTCAGGACGCCCAAGGGGATGTGTGGGGCACTGTCGGCGCGGAGCGACTGCTTTATCAAGGGCAGAACTGGGAGGGGACTTTCAGTTTGGATTACTACGGAAACGGGAATCTATACTCCATTCCGTTCAAACTAAATCTTCGCACGGTGCATCGCCGTGTTCGCATGGGGTTTGGCGCGGGCGTAAGCATCGGTCATGATTCTCAACATGGTATTAACGCCTTTTGCTATGAAGGGTTGCTTGGGTATGAGATAAAGGGAGGCGAGCATCCCGTGGATCTGGATCTAAGATACATGGGAACATTAAACTCCCGAAACGAACTCGATGGCTTGGCTTTGACCCTTGGCATTGGCATGTAGGGGGAATTCCTTTCTAAAAAAGCGTCGATGGACATCATCGACGCTTTTTTCCTTGTTGGGTGATGACGGATACTGCAAGGCTCATATGCGCATTTTTTACCATTCTTGCACGTTATCTGATTTCGAGCCGCGATAAGGATGGAGAATCGACAATCGGTCTTTATTTTCACGGTTCACCCCGCTTTTCTCCTCCTCCTCTGTTTTCATGGAAGGATTCGTTTTGGATATGGAATAACTTCCAAGAAGGAAAACTTCTCGAGGAGTAGTGCGGTATCATGGGGGTTACAGAGGGCAAAAGAGATGGCTCGGGGGGTGATTGTGAGAAGATGCCCGTGAGCCAAACATTCGCTGTAAAAGAGGCGGGGAAATGCAAGGATAACGCAAAATCCGCGTGTAATAACATGCCATCGGCATGGATATATCCTATCGTAATACTTCTAATCCTTCCCGACTGCTATTTTCTTAAGCCGCTTCCGTATTACATAGCTGGAATCGCAACGGCGGTGTTTCTGCGCCTCCTATCCTCATACCTTTATAAAAAAGGGCATGAGGAATTCGCATGCAATATGGTTATTATCGCTCCCTTGGTTGCATTCGCCATTCCCTTCCTCCTTGCACCAGCCGGACCCACGATGCCCGTCATGCCGTTTTTTGGATTCCTCGCAGCGGTGATTATGCAGTCCGGTTACATGATGCATAACAAGTCTCCGTTTGTGATAGCAGCCATCAGTTCGACTTTGGTGTGGACATATCTCATTCGCCACTGTCTTCTTTGGGGCTATTCCGTGGATCATGTTCCCATATTGCTCTACGGCTCCGTTGGCTTGGTAATTAGCCTGCTTTACTTCGTTGTTGCGTTTCTGACCTGGATTAACGCCACTCGCACCTCCGACGCACTGTTGGATGCAGGCGAGAATATGGCAGTGCGGAAACTGTATGAGGAGTTGCAGGAATCTCATCAGGAGTTGGAGGATCGTAATAATCGAATGCTGGAGCAAGCGAAGGCGATGGCGGAGATGAACGACCAGCTTATCGCAATGCAAACCGAACTGGCGTACAATAATTCTCAACTGGAGGAAATGAATGCGAAACTCGAGGAACAAGCCACCACGGACAGCCTGACGGGCCTTGCCAACAGACGCATGTTCCAGGAATCCTTGCGAAAGTGCATCTCTCAGGCTTTAAGGCATCAACAGCCGCTCTCGCTGATAATGCTGGATGTGGATTATTTTAAGAAGTTCAATGATGAGCATGGTCACCTTACAGGGGATCAAGTTCTTAAACATATCGCCGATATCTTGAAGAATGCAGTGAGAATGGGGGATATCGTTGCAAGATATGGAGGCGAAGAGTTCGCCATCATTCTTAACCATGCCGAGCCGAGCATCGCACAAGTGGTGGCGGAGAGGATACGGCAGAACGTGGAGGAGAACGGCGTGCTGGGATTGCCGCTGACCATAAGTTCGGGAGTATCCTATCTGCACTCAGGCGTCATTGATCCGGAAGAGCTTGTGGAGATGGCTGACAACGCACTTTACGACGCCAAAAGGCTTGGACGCAATCGCGTGGAAACATCCCCGATCCCGATTAACGCGAAGTTACCCCCAATGTCTAGCGATTTCAAGACCAATGATAATATGAATCTCGCGGAGATTTCGACAAACTCAAAGGATAATTCGGGATTTGTGAATTCAGTAGGGTTCGATCCTTTTGGCGGGGTTGAGGGATTGCTTCAGGAGCCTGCGGGTCCAATTCTTGGAACCCTGTTATCCGCACTGGACTTACGAGACGCCGAGACGCATGGGCATTCCTTGAGAGTGTCGCGTTATGCTATGCGTGTAACAAGCGCAGTGGCGAACATGTATCAGAGAAAACATTTTCGTTCCGGGTCGGTGCCTTTGATAACGCCAAGCGATTTGCGTGATATCGCACTAGGGTCACTCTTTCATGATATCGGGAAAATACGTTTGCCGGATTACATCCTCAGAAAACCGGGTAGGCTTACCGACGATGAACTTGCGGTGATGCGCCGCCATCCTATCGTCGGGGCTGAACTCATCTGCGAATTTCCTCTTCTTATCCCGGCGCTACCCATCGTTCTGCATCATCACGAACGGTGGGATGGAACCGGATATCCTGATAATCTTGCAGGCAACTCCATACCTCTTTCAGCGAGGATTTTCACAATTTGCGATGCCTTTGACGCTATAACCACCGACCGACCGTATCGCAAGGCCCTTTCCATTGCGGATGCAAGGCAGATCATAAACGATCAGGCGGAAAAGCAGTTCGATCCCATCGTCGTGGAAGCGTTCAACTCCATCACGGATGAGGAGTTGATTGAGCTATCAAACAATAAAACGGATACGATCAATTATCCCCTTGCTGCGTGATACGCAAACGCACTATCTCTTTCACCATCCTGGCTCCTGCGGTTCCACGGGTTCTATGGAACCAAAAAACGATGTTACAGGGTATAAAGGTATTGGTCAATTATGATCAAGGAGTTAGTGAATGAAACTCGGTGGAGCTTTTGCAAGTACCTTCGTTGCGTTTTTTTTATGTATAGTCCCGCAATTCGCATCCGCGCAATTTGGCGCACAGAACTATCTAAGCCTCTCCATGCAGACAAAGAACGCACCCATTCCAGGCAAGCCGTTCACTGTTTTAATTCACCTGAAAATCACATCGGGGTTTCATATACAGTCACACAAACCCTCGGAAAGCGGTTTTATCCCCACCGTGATCACACTTTCCGCGCCGAAAGGCTTTAAGGTAGCTCCGCCCGTGTATCCCAAGGCGTTGCAAGCGAAACTTGCAGGATTCGTTTTGTCCGTATACGAGGGGGATACGGTAGTGAGCGCTATCGTCACCCCTGAGAAAAAACTGACCGGGAGTTTCAAGTTCGAAACGAAAGTGAGCTATCAGGCGTGCAATAACCTGACCTGTTTTCCGCCCTCAACGGCGTCTGTTTACTCCATTATAAAGATATCCGCCAAAACGGTTCCGCATAAGAGTCCGCCGCCCAAACATAAACCGAAAGCTATTTCCATAACCGCGCCTGTTACGCCTAATTCCAGGGGCGTTGCAAAACAGCAAAATAACGCGATCACCTCAACCGTCCCGGCAGGTTATCGAATGGGCAAGCTGGAACAATATCTTCCACCCGCTCAGTTCGTTAAGTTTCTTCAAAGCGGAGAAGCGAATGAGCAACCGCAGGATAACGATTTGAATCGTTTACTGAAGGGTGGGAACCTGTTATTGGCTCTCCCTCTGATTTTTCTGCTTGGCTTAGCGTTAAATCTGACCCCGTGCGTCTATCCCGTCATTCCCATCACGATCGGTTACTTTGGAAGCCAGACGGCTAGCAACGGCGCGAAACCTTTGGTGCTATCTCTTTTTTATGTATTGGGAATGGCTGCGATGTATTCCTCGCTGGGGGTGATCGCCGGGTTGACGGGCAGCCTTTTTGGTTCGCAGATGCAGAATCCATGGGTGCTGCTCGTTTTCGCGCTCATTATGTTCGGCTTGGCTCTCTCTCAATTCGACCGCCCAAATGGGATGCCGATTTGGGAGTTTCAGCTTCCCGCCTCGATGCGTAAATCCGCAACCACCCGTTCCGGTGTGGTCGGTGCGATTATGATGGGCGTGTTGGTTGGTGTGGTCGCCGCGCCGTGCATTGGTCCCGCCGTAGTGGCGCTGTTGCAATGGGTGGGTGCGCAAAAAAGCGCGGAACTGGGATTTTTGGTCTTCTTCACTCTCTCACTCGGACTTGGAAGCCCGTATATACTGCTGGCAACGGTTTCAGGTTCCATCAAAAAGCTTCCTCGATCCGGGGAATGGATGATGGGAGTGAAGCATATCTTTGGATTTCTAATGATATGGATGGGGTTCTATTATCTGCAGAACTTGATTGATCGCTTCTCCCCCGGATTGGGCTCGAAGGCGTTGACCGGATGCACCATACTTATTGGTATCATCCTCCTGTTGTTGGATCGTTCCGGAGGGGATAACCGCGCATTCCGCTGGGGACGTCAGATCATCGGCGTTGCAACCATCGCTGCGGGCATTTGGATGATGTTTCCCGCCCCTCCGCCCGCAATTCATTGGCAACCATACAACTCGGAGGCGGTGAGCAGTGCCGTAGCCCGGAAAAAAAGCATTCTCATAGACTTCTCGGCGAATTGGTGCGCTGACTGCAAGGCGCTTGAAAGAACCACTTTTACTGATCCAAGAGTGGGTAGGATTGCATCAAACTATGAGGCATTTCGGGCGGACATGACCAATTTCGATGGACCCGCCTCACAAAAACTAAAAAGCGAATACGGGATAGTGGGACTGCCAACAGTGGTGCTCCTTACCCCCCAAAAGTGATGAAACGAATGTCGCCTGTTAAACTATTCAATTTGCCGAACATTCCGTACTCCCCCGGTCCTGTGCGCGCGGAAGGCGTTGATACCGGAGGATTTACGATCTCGGCGGATTGTCGATTCCGCGGATGGAAAATGGAACCCGAAGGGGAAGCGGATGATCGACCCGTGGAAATGGATCAGTTTCATCTATGGCGTCGCACCAAGGAGGGGCGAGACGCTTGGAGACTGGAGGCAAGCGAGTGCCTGAGTTCTTATCCCTTTACATGGAGAAGATATTGCTTGAGGGATGATTCCGGGCTATCCTTGGAATCGGTTGATTTCTCTCCCGTCTTTTTGGTTGAGGACCAAACGCCTGCCTATGAAAGCTATCTGCCGATTCATATGATGGTGTTCCGGATACAAAATCGCTCAGATCGTCCCGTTGAATCCTCGTTGTTATCCACATTGACTTGCGCTTGGCCGGAAATGATGGCATACTCCCGATTTGATTATCAGCACGACAACCTCGCTCTTACCGGAGCGTTGGGAGGCGATCCGTTGGATATGGGGGGACGTATCGGTGTTTCAATGCCGGATCTTCATAGCGAGGGCATCTATTTACAGGGAATCGAGCCATGGAGTGCGCCGGAGGGGTTGAAGCCTTTACTGGTGGATTTCCTAGAGGACGGGGAGTTGGATCCCGCCGTGCCTCGCGGGGATCGCCAAGGCGCCGGAGCGTGGGTGAAATTCGATTTGAAGCCGGATGAAATTAGACAGATACCCTTCGCGTTTGTGTGGCATTTCCCATATTACAAGACGGGCGAATTAAAAGGACAATTACGGAAGCATTGCCAATATCTCACAAAGCGAAGAGGTGATAACGCCATCATATGGCTTGCGGAACAGGCATTTAAGGATTACGGCGGTGAGGTTCCGTCTTACGTGTATTGGATGGAGGAGCTTATAGGCAAGGGTTGAGCCCGCGTGGATGCGGGCTCAATGCTATTTCTTCATCAGAATCGGCTCAAGCAACATCTCCTTGGTGTAGAGGGCGTCTTGCCGAGAGTACTCGCTGAGCTCAAAATCCTTGCGGAGCACTATCGCGCCAGTCGGACAAGCCTCTTGGCAATACCCGCAAAAAATGCAGCGAAGCATGTTGATCTCATACTTTATGGCGTATCTCTCCCCCGGAGAGACGCGGTTCTCGTCCGTGTTCTCCTTCGCCTCCACATAGATGCATCTCGCCGGGCACGCTCCGGCGCAAAGGCTGCAACCGATGCATTTTTCCAGTCCATTGTCATAACGTGTCAGAACATGTCGCCATCTCGTTCTCGGGAACTGCTCTCTTCTCTCCTCGGGATATTGAAACGTGGCTATATTTTCCTTGCGAGCCGTGAGCATTTTCACATAGTGCTTTAATGTTAACGCCATTCCCTGTGCAATAGGGGTGAATGTACGATTTAGTGTTTCAGCCATTTTACGCTTTCACCATTGGTAATTCTATAAGATGTCCGGAGGAACCGGATTTGATTTTTTCCTGCAGTCTCATGATGGCGTATATCAAAGCATCAGGGCTGGGAGGACATCCGGGAACATATACGTCCACCGGTATGATTTGATCCACCCCTTGCAGGATAGCGTAATTGTTGTAAAAACCACCCGTGGAGGCGCAAGCCCCCATGGAAATGACCCATTTCGGGTTCGGCATCTGATCGTAAATCTGCCTCAGAACCGGTCCCATCTTTGTCGAAACTCTACCCGCAACGATCATTACGTCCGCTTGACGTGGCGAGGGGCGAAACACCTCGGCGCCAAAGCGAGATACATCAAAGCGAGACGCTGCGGATGCCATCATTTCGATAGCGCAGCAAGCCAGCCCGAATGTGAGCGGCCATAAGCTATTTCGACGCGCCCAGTTTACCAACTCATCCATTTTTGCCACCACAAACGGCTGTCCCCCCACTCCGGGCGAGGGCGTGGGCATGCTGGAATCGTGCGCGTTGATTTCCACAATCCTATTCGCCATACTTAAAATCTCCCACTACTCAATGACGCCATGCCAATACCGCCGGCGTCAATCGCGGTTTAAGAAGCAAGCCAACCGAAACGGAACCTTTTTTCGGAAGTTTCTGCAGTTAGCTGTTATTAAAGTATACGCCATAAAAAGGCGAATTATGCCAAAACTTGGCATATCGGTAAAAATCATGTTGCGATTCCCGCATGCTGGGATATCATTGCGATGAGGCGCGCGGTAATCGCTTTTGACTTCTATGTTGGAAATAACATCGAATGAAGAAAAAAAATTGTTTTCATACAATGAACATGAGATTAATGACGTATATAGTAAATATCAGTTCGCTCGTAGAGGGAGGATTGCGCCCCCTAGGGTAAGGGATAAACATTTTAGAAGGCTGAATCGGCTTGGAATCCGTTTCGCTTACCAGCCGGATGATACTGGTGTCTCCCGCCCGAAGTCCTATTTTCATGATGTCTAGGTTTTCTCAATAATGCAAGAAATTCTCACGCAAAAGGGGTAGAATTACCTTCCATTCGTGCGTACTAAGAGGCGGAAAATGAATCATGCAGGAGGAAAAAAACAAAAAATGAGTGAAGAGACAAAGAAAGCGCCGGCCAAGGGTGGCTTGGAGGATGTGGTGGCGGGAGAGTCTGGCATCTCCCTTGTCGATGGAGTTCAGGGCAAACTGCTCTATCGTGGTTACGACATCACGGAACTCGCCGACAAATCAAGTTTCGAGGAGGTTGCTTATCTTCTTTGGTACGGAAGACTCCCCGGAAAAGTCGAGTTCGATGCATTCATTGATGCATACACTGGCAGTATGGAATTACCCATTGAAACCGTTATGATCCTGCGCATGTTCCCGAAAACGGCGACCCCGATGGAGGTCTTGAGAACCGCCGTTTCCTCCCTGGGACACTGGGATCCCGACAGTGGAAACACGAGATTGGACGCATGCCTTCGCAAAGCGATTCGATTATCAGAGCATATCACTCAATTAACGAGCGCACATTATCGTTTGAGGAACGGCTTGGAGCCTATCCCTCCCAAGCCAAGACAAACACTCGCCTACAATTTCCTGTACCAACTCCATGGTACGGAGCCGAATCCCGACTGGGTTAACGCTTTTGATGTGGCGCTGATTCTGCATGCGGATCACGAGTGGAACGCCTCCACCTTCGCCGCGCGAGTGGTGGCTGCGACATTATCGGATATGTATTCCAGCGTCGTGGCGGCGATCGGCGCTCTCAAAGGCCCATTGCACGGCGGTGCGAATGAGCAGGTGATGAAGATGCTGCACGAGATTGACAATCCCGCCCGCGCAGAGCAATGGGTGAAGGATGCACTCTCGCGCGGCGTGAAAATTCCTGGCTTCGGGCATCGCGTTTATCGCACCGAGGACCCGAGAGCGACAATTCTCCGCGGTTATGCGGAGAAGCTTGCGAAATCGACCGGCAATGAAAAACTATATCAAATCGCTTCGGAGGTTGAGAAAACCGTGCTTTCGAATACAAAGGTGTATCCGAATGTGGACTTCTATTCAGGCATATGCTATGAGTCGATGAACATACCCTCGGAGATTTTCACGCCGATCTTCGCTATCAGCCGCGTGGTCGGCTGGACGGCGCACATTCTCGAGCAGTGGGGCAAGAACCGTCTGATCCGCCCAAGAGCGGAATATATCGGGCCGGTCGATCTCAAGTACGTACCCATCAATCGTCGTTAATGCCGGAAAACGAGAAGCCGTGGCGAGAGTTTTTCGCCACGGCTTTATGATTCATTTTATTTTTCAGGCGGGAATGGACTCCTCCAATGTGTCATAACTGCTCTTTGGACATTCCGCTCTCCTCCAGACACTGCCCCGCGAGCAGTCCACCTGAACACGCCGCGAGGAAAAACGATTCCTCCTCCTCAATTCCTCTGCCCATGGTGGTGACCGGTATGCCGGTCTCCTTCAGCGCCTTCAGACCAGCCTCGGCGTTCACTGTGATGAAGTCATGCTTTTGGCGCAGCCCCTCCTCATCCAAAGCGGCTCTCAACACTTTCCGCTGAGATTCGGGCAATCTAGGTAAAGGTACATACGTTCTGCACAACGCCACCTTGGATAAGATGGTTAGAGTGTGGTAACTGATTCCGATATGTCTTGGGCGCGTATCCGCGAAGCTCAATCTCGCAACCGCAATCGGGGTGCCTTCCAAAGATGCGACGGCGTTCAGGGATACCCCCTGTTCGATTCCTGAAAAGCCAAACTGCGTGCGGGTTCCCGTATTGCCGGGTCCCTGGCATACCACGATCACATCCGCTTTTGCTGCGACTTTGGCAATTGCGAGTGCGGAAAAGATGTTCACCGCTTCATAATCCCCGCCGAATGCCTGTCCGCTGGTGACAATTGAATCTATCAATCCTTTGTCTCGCATGTGCGCCACCAATCGGCTGTAAGGTAAGGGCAACGCCGCGCCATCGGTCATGATGTAGACAATCCGCGCCCTCCCCTGGCTCTGCCATTTGCAGGATGCCGCTATGGCGGGAACCTGACTATGGAGTTCAGCGCAAACAACCGGCGTCGATGCAAGGCTGGTGAAGTTGCATAAATCCTCGTGCCACGGGCTTTCCTCCGCGCCAGCCGTTAAAACGGGGAACTGCCACGGTGTGTATCTCAGTTTCATGATGCGCCCGGGCGGGATCATTTTTTCAGGCATGCGCGTGGATTGCGCTACGAAGTCCACCCCGCCTGTCCCCAATTCCAACTCAACCGCCCAAGTGTTCAGGGTAACCGGATCGCCTGGCTGCAATATCCCCGTAAATTGGATGTAATTAATCGCTTTGCGGTTGCCATCGTCGGTTTTCACTACGATCTCTTGTGAGCCGTCCCTCTCAGACGCAATTCGATCCACAACCCCTTTTACTCTCGCCTTCATTATTTATCCTTTTCCGATCTTGTCAGAACGTTCCTTGAGATAGCTCGATAGGGAATCCTTCCAATCGGGCGGCGAGGGTAAGTTCAGCATCTCAATCGATAGCGGATGTAATGTGGATTTACGGGGCCGTGGGGCGGGGGATCTCCAATCGGTCGATGAAATGGGGATTGTGGGAACGCTTCCTAATCCGGAGAGGTTCAACGCTGTTCTGGCGAATTCATGCCAGTTTGTTTCTCCTTGATTCGAAAAATGCCAGGTTCCCCAGGGAAGAGACCGCTCGATCAATAGTAGTGTGAACGCTGCCAGGTCTCTTGTCCATGTTGGAGAACCGCATTGATCCGCGACAATTCGCAAGGGGGGGGCGCCTGGCTCCCATTTCGCGGCGGCTTTGATAATCGTGTCCGGAAAACATTTGCCGTGAACCCCGTATAGCCAGGATGTTCTAACGATCCAATGCTTGCTCCATATATCCCGGAGGCGCATCTCTCCCGCAAGCTTGGATTTTCCGTATACGCTCAATGGATTGGGTGTATCGAATTCTGTGTAGGGTTCCGACTTTTCGCCGTCAAAGACAAAATCGGTGCTGATAGCGCAAATCGGAATACCCGTAAGAGAGCAGGCGTATGCCAAGTTCCATGTGCCAAGGGCATTGATACGATACGCTTCAAGTTTGTGACTTTCGGCGCCATCCACATTTGTCCATGCCGCGCAGTGCAACACGGCGTCCGGACGATATTCCCCAAGGAGTGATATCGTTTGGGATGTTTGAGTGATATCTAGTATATGATCGGTGGAAACGATGTCGGTTGGCAATATTTCATGACCAGCCTGACTATATATGGCTTGGGCTTCCCGCCCAAGCATACCATTGGCTCCGGTGATTAATATTTTCATGATGATGATGGATGATTTCACATAAAGGATATTATATTATAGCAGAATATAGGTTGAGGTGGCCAAATCGCAAGCTCGAAAACCTTGGCTCCAAGCCTTGTTTCTTGACAGTTTCCCACGAAAACCTTATAATGACCGGGTATCCCATCCGCACATTTTTGCAAGTCTCTTTTTTGGAGCGGAAATCCAGTGTTGAATTATAAAAAATTTATTTGGGTGTTCTTTCTATCGCCTCTTTTTCTACTCCCCACTGCAAGCCATGCGAGTGAACCCCGTACGTTATCCTCCGGTGTCGGCGCATTTCTGATTAAAGCACGCGCCGCAGCGGAGAGAAGCGATTTCAATGCGCTTGCTCGTATGACTGCGGCAGGGGTGCGGAACTCATACAAGTGGATATCTTCGGGCATGATAATGATCGCGCCTCAGGCGAAGTGGAGCGCGAACATCCTTTCCCTCACCTATTGCAATGGAAGAAAGCGGTTATCTCTGCTCGCTTTTAGTCATTACTGTGTGTGCGAAAGCGCGGGCGATCATATCTATCGGGTGATATCCACAAAAAACGGACTGCGCATCGGTCAGGAGATACCTGAGACGGACGCCCTCGGTTATCGGTTATTCAGCCATCGTTTCGTTGTTCGCTTTGATATGACGAAAAAGCAAGTGCATATCGTGGATAACATTCATATTAAACGTACAGCGGATTACGACAAACCGATCATTATCAGGTTGAATGAGATATGGCGGATATCCTCTGTTACGCATGGGGGGAAAAGGGAGTCCTATGTGCAAAAGGGAGGGTTTCTATTGCTACCCCCCATGCGTTCTCCGATAGGCGCGTATCGACTTGCCTACGAAGGAACCCCCGATATTACGAAGGAGGATTACATACGATCGAACGAAGCGGCTCTGACGGGGTTTTGGTATCCACAAATCGCCCGATTGCCAGCAACCGCCGATACCGTCATATGCGTTCCGAAAGGATGGTCCGCGATCACGCAAGGCGCACTGCTGGGAGAAAAACAGACATCGGAAGAAGAACTCTTCCATTACAGAAATCATCTGCCGGTGTGTTACCTCACGATCGCTGCGGGTAAATATTTCATCGCCACAAGAAAATATGGCAGGGTTAGCGTATCCGCATGGTTGTTGGAAAAGAATCCCGCGAAGAGCGTGCAAGTCATCTCCACCGCCTACGACATGCTTCAATGGTGTTCCAAGAATCTTTCTCCGTTTCCCTACTCCTCGTATGCTGTGGTCGAATCCAAGACATTTCCCGCTGCGTTGGAAGGATATTCCTTTACGCTTGTGGCATCATCTATGCTCTCCATGGCGATACCTCATGAAGTGTCTCATACATGGTGGGGCGGGATACTGCCCAATCCCTATACTGTTTCCATGTGGAACGAAGCGTTTGCGGAGTACACCGATTGGCTGCATCGCAAATTGACGGGCGAGCCGCTTTTAAACGATTTCACTCCTCAGAGTCTGCTCTTCAACCTTAAATGGGTTGCCAACACCCCTCCATTGGCGAACGCCAAGGATGCGATGAACCCTGCGGATTCCCTGGTGGGTTATGGGGAGGGGCTGGTGATGTTGCAAAACCTGCAGAGGATGATCGGCGCCCGAAGAATGCTTGAAGCGATGCGTCTGTTTCTTAAAAGCGGGAAGGATGGTCACATTGCCGAATGGGGGGACTTCGTAAACGCAGTGTGTGAGACATCCGGCGCAAAATGGCGAGGTTTTTTTACCTCATGGTTGCATAGTGCAACCGTACCTTCCCTATCCCTCGTCCCCTTTCCTGCCAAACGGATTAATTCCGAATGGGCGCTATCGGGCGTGATCACGATGAATCACGGGGCTTTCTGGATGCGAACACCATTTCGTGTATACGGGGCGGGACACGCCGAGGATTTCAGTTCGGATATCGAAGGTCACAACGCGATGTTTCATGTTTCATTGCCGTGGAAGCCCGATGCGGTATTATTGGATCCGAACGATATCTGTTTTCAGCAAGGGATATCCACAACCAGTCCGCCATCCTTGGCAATTTTTCGCGCTCTCAAGGGGAACCTGATATGGGTCTACCCAGCCTCCATTTCGGAGTCGGATATAAAGATATTGAAAGAGTTTTTCCAATCGCACGCCACCGACTTTTCCCCTTCTGCTCATAATACGATCATGTCTGATGCGCAACTGAACGACAATGATTGGAATCATGACAATCTTTTGTTTATCGGACGCTCAGAGGCATTTAAACAAAAATGGCAGGATCAATGCCTTTTTTCTATAATAATTAACGATAAAACGGCGAAATATGATAATCTGATATGGAATGGCGATGATTATTTCGGGTTTTCAATCTGGAAGGATCAAAAGCATATCAGTCTTATTCGTATGCAACTTAGCTTTTTTGATCTGCATGAATTGCCTTGTTTGATACGGATAATCTCCATGCCTTCTACGGATTCCGTGGTCATATTGAAAGGGTCTGGGGAATTGATTTATCAGAAGAACGATGAGTCAGGTATTTTCAAGGCGATCCCAACTGCATTGAAATAGAAAATCTAATCTGCATGTGATTACGGAATTCTCTTATGAGACGGTCATTCATGTTTTCGACTTAGTAACGGCCCGATAAGAGAATCATGTTATGAGTGTGTTGCATAAATATAATCAGAATCAGTGCGCATACAATATATTCGATATATAATGGCTTGAATATGCATATGTTGTATCAGTGTGCGGTTCAAATACATTTGTGCAACACACTCTTATATAATTCAATTGATGAAGACCATTATGATGCCTGTATTGAGAAAACCGATCCTGTTTCTCGCATTTCTCCTCGGCTTTATTCCGGAGTTGGTTCTTGATGCGGCTCACGCTGAATCCCCTCTGCACCATGTCACCCTCCAACTGAAATGGTATCCTCAGTTCCAGTTCGCCGGATACTACATGGCTGCGGAGAAAGGTTTTTATAAGCGTGAAGGTTTGGATGTGACAATTAAGTCATGGCGACCGGGAATAAATCCCATAACGGAGGTTGAGGCTAATCGCGCTCAGTTCGGAGTGGGTTCCGTGAATCTCCTTGTGGCGAGAGCGCAAGGGGTCGATGTTGTTTCGCTGGCGGCCATCATGCAGCATAGTGGCGCCTGCTTAATCGTTCCGAGGCACTCCTCGATAATCAGTTTTACCGATCTTAAAGGGAGGAAAATCGGTAACGTTGGCAATTCATCTGAAATGATTGAGTTTAAGGTGGTGATGATGAAGGAGGGAATGAATCCCAAAAACATCACCTTCACTGCAGGAGCTTCATCCATTAGGGATTTCACCCGTCATAAAGTGGACGCCTTGGCGGGATATATATCCAATGAGCCTGATATTCTTCAAGACAAGCATGTTCCGGTTACCGTTCTTCGTCCGATTAATTACGGGGTCGATTTTTACGGTGACTGTTTATTCACCACGGAAAGATTCGCCCGTGAGAATCCATCCCTCGCTCTGCGTTTCAAAATCGCCACTATGGAGGGTTGGGAGTATGCATTCGATCATCCTCATGAGACCATTAATTATCTTCTTTCAAATTACAACAATACGCCAAACCATCTAACACGCGCTCATCTTGAATTTGAAGAGAGCATATTGGCTCCGATTATTAACCCCGATGGAATAGAGATTGGATATCAAAATCCTGACCGATGGGAGAGGGAGCAGAATTTACTGGCTGAGACTGGGGTTATTAATCATAAAATCAACTTGAATGATTTCATCTGGAATAATCCCGAAGACAAGAGCAACGAGATTCTCACGCGGTGGCTGGATTTCTCCCTGTTGACCATGGTGGTTCTCTTAACGATTCTTCTCTCCGTGATTGGGATCTATTATTTTTGGAACAGACAATTAAAGGAGGGAGTTATCCAGATGGCGGCGGAGTTGGACGCCGCTCATGCGGATCTGGATATGCGCGGGAGGACCCTCCACTCATTGCTCCAACTTTCACAGGCTCTGACAGGTCCTATCAATGCTAGAAACGCCATGCACGATATTCTCGTGAATGTGCGAGAAGGTTTCAGTGCGAAGTCCGTTAGCCTCTTTTTGTTGGATCGCGAGGAAAGCGTGATTCGAAGGCTGTTCGTTCCAGAGGAGGATGCGAGCGGAGAGTTGACGTACCCCTATTCCAAGGAAGCCTCCATGCCTGAATCGCTCATAAGCACCGCCACGGCAATTAACCCCGAAGCATCATTGGTGCATAGCCCACTTCAGGTGGGAGCCATGTGCCTCGGATTGCTATCCGTGGAAGAGGATTTGGAAAACGGCGATCGCATGGACGATGCCCAGAAGCGACAATTGCAGGGATTTGCGGACGAGATCGCACTGGCGCTATTTAACGCCAGATTGCTGGTTGAATCCGATCAGCAGCAAACCCGCCTTTCAATCTCAAACAAAAGATTGCAGGCTTTGTTGGATTTCAGCCAGGAGGCGAGTTTGGCTCATAATTTGGAGGATGTCATCCGGAGCATCGCCAAAACGGTAAGGCAGGGGTATGGATTTGATCGTGTCGGGATATTCCTATCGGAAAAGAATCGCTTAAGGAAATTATTCGGCACGGATGAATTTGGAAATGAAGAGAAGGTGTCTTCCAATGACATCGTCGCCGATTTCAACGATCCCGAATCTCCGTGGCATTGGTTGCTAAATACGCGACTCGAGTATCATTACACGGATAATATGTATGCCGAGAACGGAATGTCGGTGCAAGGCGAGCCGGTAAGGGATCATATGTTGCTGATCCTTCGCTCCAGAAATGGGATTATTGGCGTAATAGCGGCGGACAACGGTATCACGCAGCGACGTTTTTTTGACGAGGACGTCAGACCATTGCTGCCTTTCGCAAGGCACACTGCGGCAATTCTGGAAAACGCGCGATTGATTTCAGCCTTGAAGGATTCGGAGGAGTTTTCCCGTACACTGATCGCCTCGATCTCGGAGACGATATTCTCCATACGGATAAATGAAAAAAAATGGATCATTCCCTTCTACTTTAGTCCGCAGATAGAGCATATCACAGGGTACTCACCCCAGGAGTTGACGTCCGATGACGTCGATTGGAACCGTCTCATTTTCCCCGATGATCTTGGGAAGCTAACGGAGAACGTGATTATGAGCGAAGAGCATGGGGGACAACCTTATGACTTTCGTTACTGGCACAAAAACGGGCAGGCGCGGTGGGGACAGATACTCCTTTCTTACGTGAAGGACGACCAAGGGGAGATCCGCAATGTATATGGAACATTCCAGGATATTACCGAGAGAAGAGAGTTGGAGGAGAGATGGCTGCATGTGCAAAAAATGGAGACTATCGGAACCCTTGCAGGCGGCATTGCGCATGAATTCAATAATCTCCTCGCCATTATGAGCGGTAACATAGAGTTGGCAAAGATGGATGTCTCACCGGATAATCCGGCGATGCATTCCCTGAATCAAAATATGAGGGCGGTGCAAAGAGCGGCGGATCTGACTCGTCAACTTCTCACATTCAGTCGCAAAACGGAGTTAAGGCGGGAAAATATATCCGTCAATAGTGTCGTACAGGAGACGATCACCCTGTTGCAGCCATCCCTGCCTAAAAAAATAGAGTTGAATCTCGCCTTGGAGGCGAACCCCTTGGAAATCGTCGGGGATGCAGGGCAGATTGAGCAAATATTGATAAATCTATGCGTCAACGCAAGGGATGCAATGCCGAATGGCGGAAAATTGACCATCCGCACGAAAAGGGTGAGGATTTCCGAAGGGTATCGATCCAAGCCGGACAACCTGCCCTTTGGGAGCTATGTGAGAATTCAGGTTCATGATTCCGGATTGGGGATGGATGTTAGGACAAGGCAGAGGATATTTGAACCGTTCTTCACCACCAAACCGATGGGACACGGCACCGGCTTGGGGCTTGCGATGGCGTACGCCATTGTCCAGGATCATCAAGGCTGGATTGAGTTGGAAAGCGTGCCCGATATTGGCACCCTCTTTTCCGTCTATCTTCCGGCGGCTCAGCCTTTGGAGGATCCGTATGCCATCATCGGCTCTCAAGTCACTCCTCCCATAGCCCTTATCGCACTTCCCAAGAGTTTGATGCGCGACCAGTTCGTAGAGGGGCTGAAAAAGATTGGCTACACGCCGGTTATAGTAAATAACGCCACCGAGACCTTGGATCTGTTCTGGACGGAATCGGAGTTGCTGGAGCTAATTGTTTGCTCGACTTCAATTTTTGAAATGAAAGCCCCCACATTGATCTCTCATATGCATGAATATAACGCCAATGTTCCGATAATTCTTTTGGCTGAGGCGGAGGCCATGGAGCAGCTGTCCGGAATGACGCCAAGGGAGTATAAGGTGCTTTCGGATACTTCGAATGCTCAGACACTTTTGGATGCCGTTCATCAAATATCCGGCGGGCAATTGTCCGGCAATAGAGTGTGAGCATGACATATGGCTATGGCGAGTGCGTCCGCAGCGTCATCCGGTTGGGGAGGCGTGGTAAGATTTAAGATTCGCTGAATCATGAATTGAACCTGCTTTTTGTCGGCGGCTCCGTATCCTACGACGGCTTGTTTCACCTGCATGGGAGTATACTCATGCCAAGGTGTGTTATGCAGGGAGGCGCTTAGCAACACGACTCCTATGGCTCTCCCCACCGCGAAAGCGGTGGTTTGATTTTTAGAGAAGAAAAGTCTTTCCGTCACCAAACAGGAAGGGCTGTATTCATCGAACAAGCGGTTCATTTGCTGATGGATGGTACTGAGGCGATCGGGCGGGGATTGACCCGAAGGCGTTCGAATGACCCCATAATCCAAAGCATGTATCGCCTGACCGTTTTTTTCAAGAACACCGTATCCGGTTGTCGCAGTTCCCGGATCCACGCCAAGAATGATCATAATGTCGCTTCCAATCCGTATCATTAGAGGTGATTACGCGAAAACGGAAAACGAAACGGATTTCGCTTCTGGGTGCGCTGTTGCCGACCCAAATAAGTAAATTCAAGGATAGGTTCTCATGGTTGAACACATCGTATTGTTTAAATGGTCCGCAAACGCCGAGGATTCCGTAAAAGATCTCATATCCCGGGAATTACGTAAACTGCCGGATCAGATCGAAGAGATTATGGAATTGTCGTGCGGGCGGGATTTTTCGGGTAGGTCAAAGGGATATGATTTGGCATTAATCGCCCGTTTTCAGGACCGGGATGCACTAGAGGGATACCTTTCACACCCCGCCCACCAATCTTTGGTGGAAACCCTGGTCCGACCCAATACGGAGGAAATCCTGGCATTTGATTATATCCGCTGATTTTGCGCATTTTTCGAGCTTTGGCAGGTGGGACTAGGGATAAACGAATGGTTCCAATATGGATGTGTTTTGCGCTTACGCACACAAACAGTGACTTCCATAATCTATCGCTGGCGGTGAACATCTGATTTGGCTTCCATTGCTTGTCATACGCCAGTAGGACGTACCTCCCGGATGCCAGATTGTCAAACTGAAATCGCCCCTTGGCATCGGTGTGCGTGGAACTGCATACCCAACGGAGCGAATAGGGTGAGACGTAACCATTATCGTAGGGCATGAAAAAAATCCCGCCGATAGCGCCTTCGGGCATAAGTCCCACCCTGACGTGCTCCAAAGGTTTGCCGTTTTGATATAAGGAGCCGTCAATCTCCCCATCGGAGAAAAGAGTTTGGGAGTTCAGTCTGTCCCTTGTGTTTGGCAGATTGGCTTTGCGATACCATATTTCGGCTTTCGTCCGATTCCCAAATCTAGCGTAGAGGTCCCCGACATACACCAGCGAATCCCTGTCCGGATAGGTGAACCTTTTCGGATCCGCCAGGATATCAATGTACTGATTGGCAAGTCGAGCGTCCCCGCTACCCTCTAGTTTCTGAATGAAGAGCTGAAACACCTCGTCAGACGGGGATTTCAACAGGAATGTATCATCCAGTTGAAGCTCCTTGGCGGAATCCCACTCCAGGGAGTATATATCATGAAGGGTTTGATATATGGACATGGATAAGGCAGTCTGATAGTGATGCTTTTCAAGGTACCTCCACAATTGAGTTTCCGTGGTGGCATTGGCGGGAAATCCTGTGTTGGTTTGCATAGGACTCACGATGGGTGTGACGTTATTCTTTGTAATCAGAAGGATGGTTTCCTTCGCAGCCTTGGTCTTTGGAGAGTGATCGGAACCTATTATCAATTTGGCGAAGGAATCGACGCTGTCGATATGCAGCGGGAAATCGCAAGATCGCATGAAATTCGGCAAAGTTTTCGCTGTGTAAAACCACGCCCAAGCTAAGAGAGCGACCGGGATCGCAATCTCTCCAATACGAGCGCTGAAAGGGGTGTTCCTCTTGGAGAATGCAAAGGCGATCGCCCCGATGGCAAATCCAACCCATGCGGCGCATCCCATGACGATCCATGCAATCCGTTCGCCGGAGCCAAGTCCAATAAAGCCAAGGGCCCCATAAAAATGGATCCAGGTCACGGGAGCGAGTGGTTTAAGGATGATCACCGCCAAAGAGGCGATGGCTCCAAACAGGAAACCTAACGGAGCCAAAGCGAAAATCTCACTTCGATTGGGAATTCGGTAGTTAATGTTATCGAAATCCCCCGCAACCCCATCGACGCTGTATAACACCCAGAGAATGGCGGATGTCAGCCCCATCCTCAATCCAAGTGATAAGGGGCTTCCCCCCATGAAGTGAGCGATCAACTCCCATACGCCGAAAATGGGAAGGATGGCGGCGACTCCTATCAGGAACGCCTTTATGAATGGCGGAGAGTGAAAATAGGTGCGCGTGAATACATAAGGGCTGAAGTCGACGCCGGAGGTCAGGCGAAAAGTGGGGTTCAATACCCGAATTAGAATGTAGAGCGCACATAAATAGAGGATTAAATGCCATACGATCACTAATGACGGATTGAGGGAGCCTACGGTTTCCACAAGGTTTCTCGCCTGTTCCGGCCAATGCATGGAGACGGGAACGGGGAGCCCGTTTTTGGGAACATGCTGGATGAGTGATTTCCCGCTGTCATCCAGTAGAAGAACCCACATGGCGTTGGCAAGAGGTTGCGCAGCAATCAGCGTTGCGATGATCCCGCTCCCCGCCGCTATTATCAATTGATGGGAAAACCGTGAAATCCTGCTTAGTCTCATTAAACCTCTTGGATCGTCAATCATATTTCTTCATGCGATCTCGTAGTGAAGGGACTGTTATGCATCAGCAATACGTTACGTTATTGCCGGCGATTACCGCCACGGATAATGGTTAACACCTCATCCCTTTTTCGCTCCATCATTTCCTGCGATTTTGCTTCGAGATTGAGTCTAACTACCGGATCGTTTGCGGAGGGGCGCACATTGAAATGCCAGTCCGTGTAAATTACGGTCACGCCATCCAGATAGTTTATATCATCCGCATCCGCGTATGTTTTCGCTATCTCTTTCATTACGGATTCGACATCGGGAACGGTTGAATTTATCTCGCCTGATATGAAATAATTGCCCAATCCCGCAATTAGATCGCTCATTCTCTTTCTTTCGGTGGAAAGCATTTGCAGTATTGCTAACAGAGGGATGAATCCGTTATCCGCATAAAAATGATCTCTGAAATAATAATGCCCGCTCACTTCACCGCCGAAAACCGCGTTCTCTCTTCGCATCGTGCGCTTTATGAATGAGTGTCCGACTCGTTCCATGATCGGCTTGCCCCCGAGTTTCAACACCCAATCACGTACCGCCCACGAGGATCGTATGTCATAAACGATCGTCTCGCCCGGACGCTTTGCGAGGAAAAAGCTCGCAACCAGGGCGGTGATGAAATCACCCGGAATGAACTTCCCGGTTTCATCGAGAAAATAGACTCGGTCTGCGTCACCGTCCCAAGCGACTCCAAAATCCGCGCCCTCCTTAGGCGTGCGTTGTATGAGCTCGTGGATGTTTTCAACTTCGAAGGGATTGGCTTCGTGGTTTGGAAACCGCCCATCGGGGTCAAAATACATCTCCGTAAGCCCTATTTGCGGTATTCGATTCATTAGCTCTCGACACACTATCCCTCCGCATCCGTTGCCGGCATCGGCGATGATTTTGAAAGGTTGGATGTTATTGACGTCGACAAATCGCATGAGATGATCGACGTATTCGGGCATGATTTCCCTCTCGGTGATGTCGCCTCGTTTACCGGTGTATGCGAAACCTCCCTCCATGACGATATCGCGAAGGTCCTCCATGCCGGACCCTTGTCCGATTACCTGAGCTCCTGGACGAACCATTTTCATGCCGTTTAACTCTTTTGTGCAGTGGGATGCGGTGATTTGCACGGCGGGTATTTGCCAGGCTCCCGACACATAATAGACCATATCCGTCGTGGTGATCCCCAGTTGGATAACATCCACCCCTTGCGATGCGAGACCTTCCGACAAGGCATCACACCAGGCTGGGCTTGAGAGCCTGGCGTCGCGGCCTATCGCCACTTCGTGAGAGCCGAACAGTTTCGCCAACCCTTTGCCGATTCTCTGCACATCCTTCGGTTCCAACGGAGCCTGATAGGTGTCCGGATCGCCCACTTTGCCGTAATACACGCTATCCTTACCCACCAAATCCGGCACGATTGCACGTATGTCATAAGCGCGAAAAACTTTGGGATCCATCATATGCTAAAAACCCCCAGATGATTGTAGATGAAACAGAGGCGACCTCAAAAATCCTTTTGTGCGGTGACATGGCCATATCGTGATTCCTTTTCTTACAGCCGGAGCTAAAAATGCGTTGTCACCTGACCGTGAAGCTATGATTGGAGATTTGAGTATCAATATTATCGAATGTGAGTATATCATGAGCCCTCACGCAGGGTCAAGTGAACGTGGTTGAGGGGGGGGGGATTAAGATTTTTCGCGGCGGATTGGATATAATCAATGAGAGGAATTGCGAAATGATAACGGCAAGGATGCTGCGCATCTCCTGAATTCCGGATATGGTACAGGAGAATATTTCTTGCGAGAGGCATGCAATATCCTCGCTTGAATGCATGATGTTTATGCGGAGATGGAGGGATGATGGATCGATTTGAATCCTTTGCTCAACAATTAAGGGCTGAGATGGAAGCGACAAACACTGCCCGCGAAATCGCATTGAGAGAATGCCGAGAAGTGATTCGCTATTCGTCCAGAGGCATACGCGCCATCCATCGTCTGGAGTTCGAGGAAGCCAGGGAACTCATCGACGAAGCCAGGCGATACACCGATAGCGTCAAGCACGGCACGCAGAAACATCCGGAGATCTACTATGCGGGGTACGTTCACGATTCTCAAAAGGAGTACGTGGAGGCGGAAGCGATGTTCGCCATCATTAAAAACCTGGATTTGCCCGCTCCCTCCGATTTGGGAGTGGAGCCTGCGGCGTATCTCAACGGTCTTGCGGAGGCGGGGAGCGAATGCCGCCGATATGTGCTGGATCGATTACGGGCGGGTGAGTTCGATATCGCGGACCGTGTTTTGCAGGTTATGGACGATATCTATTTCGAACTGATCACTTTCGATTATCCCGACGCCATAACGGGAGGCTTGCGTCGCACCACCGATGCATTTCGTGCGGTGTTGGAGCGCACCCGAGGGGATTTGACTCTCACCATGCGCCAACACGGCCTTGAGGAGACATTGCAGCGTGTCTTGGTGAAATGGAATTCCAATGAGGCGCATTAATTCGCAAGGCTCGAAGCGATTCCCAATCTCATACGCGAGCATCGAATGTTTCAATGAGGGATGCGTACGTGAGACTGGTTTCTATCCCCAGTAGAAGGAAATCGAATGTCAAAATACCAGGAGTTTGACCTTTCAAAATTAAAGACGCAACCTATTGCGGAGCGTTTCAGCAAAGTGAAGGTGGAGGATTTTGCCAAACCGCCGCATTCAGGACGCTCCTTCGTGGAATTTCTCTCGGCGCTTCCAAACATCCTCTCCGGACCGGATATTGCCAGGATAGCGAAATCCGTCGTCAAAGCTCGGAAAAAAGAAAAAGCGGTCGTGGTGGCGATTGGCGGGCACGTCATAAAGACCGGCTGCGCCCCTGTCTTGATTGAACTGATGCGCACAGGGTGCGTCACTGCGATGGCAGGCAACGGTGCGGTGGGTATCCACGACTCCGAAATAGCTCTCTTCGGAACCACAAGCGAGGATGTAGTCGCGGGGTTGCAATCGGGTGAATTCGGTATGGTGCGGGAAACGGCGGAGTTTTACAACTCAACCATCCGGGAAGGCGTGACGCAGGGAATGGGAATCGGCGAGGCGCTTGGCAGAAGATTGGAGGAAAGCATGGCGCCTCATCGCGATAAAAGCCTCTTGGCATCCGCTTGGCGATATGGGGTGCCTTTCACCCTTCATATATCCATTGGGTCGGATATCATGCATTTTCATCCCAATGCCGATGGAGCCTCGCTGGGTGAGGGGAGCTTGAGGGATTTTCGCATCCTAACGGCGCACATGGCTAACCTTGCGCACGGCGGAGTTTTGCTTAACATAGGTTCTGCGGTGGTTTTGCCTGAGGTGTTGCTTAAAGCTGTCGCGATTCTTCGCAATCAGTTAGGCGATAGTTTCACGGATTTCCTTGGGGTTAACTTCGATTTCATTCAGCATTATCGCTCCAACCAGCAGGTGGTTACCAGGGTGAAAAGCATCGGGGGGGACGGGATCGCTCTTACCGGGCATCACGAGATATTAATTCCCCTTTTAGGACAGGCGATAACGGACATCATGTATATGAACGGCGGTGAAATCGACAGTGAATAAGAAAAGATATCGTGAAATATGCGAGGCGTTCAACGGAAAAAGGGTCACAGTCATCGGGGACTTGATGATGGACGAATATCTATGGGGGCAAGCCACTCGTATCTCTCCTGAATCCCCGGTTATGGTCGTGGAAGTAAAAAGCGAAAGTCAAGTGCCGGGAGGCGCTGCGAATGTGGTCAACAACATTCTCGCTTTGGGCGGGCGCGTATCCGTCATAGGCGTGGTCGGGGAGGACACCGCAGGGGAACAGTTGATAAGCTCCCTGTCCAGCCGTAAAGCGGATATACACGGTGTGTTGAGGGATAGCTCACGCCCGACCACGCGAAAGACTCGCATCTTGGCGCATCATCAGCAAGTTTTGCGAGTGGATCGAGAGGAGAGAGGCAATCTCTCTCCAGAAATGGAGGAGATTCTCATCGGGCGCGTGCGGCAGTTACTCCCTCATTCGGATGCGGTCATCCTCTCCGATTACGCCAAAGGGGTGCTAACGCGCACCGTGATCCGCGCCTGCATCGAAACAGCCAAGGAGTTGAACCTGCGGATCACCGCCAATCCCAAACCCCAGTCGGCGCGTTTCATGCATGGGATGACCGTGATCTCCCTGAATCAAAGCGAAGCGGAGATGACCGCCGCATTGAACGGGATTCGGGAAAATCCCTTGCTTTTCGAAGGTGAAAGGTTGGATGAGGCGGGGCGCATTCTCGTGAAGGAATTGGGAGTGGAGAACCTCCTTGTTACAAGGGGTGGGAAAGGATTGTCGTTGTGGACGGAAGCTGGGTCGGTCACCCATGTGCCGGCGCACGAGGTTGAGGTCTACGATGTGGCGGGCGCGGGCGATACCGTGATCAGCATGCTGACTCTCGCTCTCACTGGCGGAGCGGTCATGAGAGAGGCTTTGCACCTGGCAAACCATGCGGCGGCTTGCGTGATACGCAAGGTGGGGGTGGCGACAGTGACCCCGGAGGAGCTTTATGCCGATGGATGATCCCGTTATCCTTCGTAAGGAGCAGCCTCAATCCCGGCGCTCTCCCTCCAGCCGTCCGACAGGTACGGTTGGGGTATTGCTCTCCACCATTGAGGCGATGCGCCCGAAGCAATGGACCAAGAACCTGTTTGTCTTCATCGCATTACTTTTTACGAATAACATCCCTTTGAGCCTCTCGGACACTTTAAGATGGCGCATGACGGGTTTATCCATCATGGCGTTCGTTCTGTACTGCCTGGTGTCCGGAAGCGTCTATTTAATGAACGATGTGGCGGATCGGGAGCAAGACCGCTTGCATCCTGAAAAGCGAAAACGACCCATCGCCAGCGGACGTCTGCCATGGCGACTGGCGCTTGTTTTAAGCGTGGTGTTCGGATGCGGAGGTGTTGCGCTTTCCTTTCTTATCAACGCGCCTTTTGGTTTGCTCATTCTCGGATACTATATCCTTCAGATCGCATACACCTATTGGTTGAAGAGAGTTGTTTTGCTGGATGTTTTCGTCATAGCGGCGGGTTTTGTGATTCGTGCGGCTGCGGGAGCGCTCGCCATTCACGTCATCATCTCCGTGTGGCTTCTCGTTTGCACCATGCAGCTTGCTCTTTTTCTCGGATTCGGAAAAAGGCGAAACGAATTGGTTTCTCTCGCGGAAAACGCCGCGAACCACAGGCAAATCCTCTCTGAGTACAGCGTCTCCTTTCTTGATCAACTGAACGCGATTGTTCTTGCCGGATTGACCGTCTCCTACGCGCTCTATACGATCGTATCGGACACTGCCACCATGCACCACCTTCTTGTGATCACCTTGCCGAATGTGATGTACGGCATTTTCCGATACCTCTATCTTATTCATATTCAGCACAAAGGGGGAAGTCCCGAAATGGTGTTGTTGGAGGATCACCCCATGCAGGTGAATCTGTTGCTTTGGGTGATAGAGGTGGTCATCGCGTTTAAATTGGGTTAATGAACAGGTAATTGCAAAATCCGATTTCCAAGTATATCACCGAACGTGAAATAAGCGATAATAGCCGCATTTCCTGAATTTTGCAATTACCTCTGAATAAAACTTCATTATAATTCTTGGTTCCTCGCTATTGTGTGTGGGTAATAGGTTGAGAGTCGCCATCACCTCATTCAAACAAAATGGAGAACAAAGTAAAATGTACGACGAGAATGAGC
>JAJZOL010000175.1 GCA_021811565.1 bacterium
CAAGGAGGGCGTTTTGGTGAGTTTGCACGGTAAAATATTTATACGCTCCTCGGAGCGACAATACACTTTTTCGGAGCGCTTCCATGTTGATTGATCAGCTCTGCATAAATACCATTCGAGCATTATCCATTGATGGTGTTCAAAAGGCGAATTCCGGTCATCCAGGCTTACCCTTGGGATCGGCGCCGATGGCGTATACACTTTTCTCCAAGCATCTTAAGTATAATCCTCAGAATCCTAAGTGGGAGGATCGGGATCGTTTCGTATTATCGGGCGGACATGGATCCATGCTGTTGTATAGTCTGCTACATCTCGCCGGATACGATCTTTCATTGGACGATTTAAAGAATTTCAGGCAATGGGGCAGCAAGACACCGGGGCATCCTGAATATGGACTTACGCCAGGGGTCGAAACCACTACCGGTCCGTTGGGACAAGGGTTCAGCACTGCGGTGGGAATGGCGATGGCGGAGGCTCACGTCGCAGCAGTATATAATCGTCCGAACCAGGAGATTGTGAACCATTATACTTACGTTCTGGCATCGGACGGAGATATGATGGAGGGCGTGGCGAGCGAAGCGGCGTCGTTGGCGGGGCATCTCAGACTAGACAAACTGATCTGCCTTTACGATAGCAATAGAATCTCTTTGGACGGAGTGTTGTCATTGAGTTTCTCGGAAGATGTGGGGAAACGGTTCGAAGCCTATGGATGGCATGTCCAAACCGTATCGGATGGAAACGATACGGATGCTATCGACTCCGCCTTAAAGATTGCCAAACAGGAGACTTCAAAGCCATCTTTGATCATTGTGCACACAATAATCGGCTTCGGCTCTCCGAACAAGCAGGGGAAGGCTGCGTCACATGGCTCTCCGCTCGGCAAGGAGGAGGTATTGCTAACCAAGCGCAGCTTGGGAATTCCGGAGGAACCTGCGTTTTTAGTGCCTAAAGAAGTGTCGGAGCATTTCAGTAAGATCGCCGCAAAAGGGATTCAAACCTACGAGAGATGGAAAACCCTGTTCAGCGAATGGGAAGCGGCCAATCCTGTTTTGGCGAAACAATGGAAAGAGAGCCATTCGGGTACTCCTCCCGAAGGATGGGACAAGGATATCCCTGTTTTAGGGGTGGAGGATTCCGCCGCCACACGAGCTACTGGCGGTAAAGTTATCAACGCCATCGGTAAAAACTATCCCGCGCTTATTGGCGGGTCGGCGGACCTAAACTCCTCCACCAATACTGCGCTCATAGGAGCGGGTGATTTCGAAGCCGAGGCAAACGCTGCGGTGGGCATGGAGGGATCCGTAGGTGGCGTATGGGGATATGCGGGAAGAAATATTCATTTTGGAGTTCGCGAACACGCCATGGCCGCCGCAGCAAACGGGATCGCGCTCCATGGCGGATTAAGGCCCTATGTATCAACCTTTTTTAACTTCGCAGATTATCTGAAACCCTCGCTTCGTTTATCCGCTTTGATGGAGTTGCCCGTCATTTATATCTTCACGCACGATACGATCGCATTAGGCGAGGATGGACCAACGCATCAGCCAATCGAACAACTCGCCATGTTGCGTGCGATACCACATCTTTTGGATATTCGCCCTTCGGATGCCAACGAGACCGCTGAAGCATGGAAGGCGGCGATTCAATATCACTCTGGTCCTATAGCGCTTGTGTTAACTCGGCAGAAAACTCCCAATCTGGATCGCACGGTTTACGCCTTGGCGACCGGATTGCATAAAGGAGCCTATATTTTGAAGGAGGCGAAAAGCGGAAAGCCGGATGTCATTTTGATTGGCTGCGGCTCCGAAGTAGGGTTGATAGTCGAGGCTCAGAAGACGCTGGAGGCGAAAGGAGTGGAGGTGCGAACGGTCAGCATGCCCTCTTGGCGCTTGTTTGAGATGCAAACGGAGGAGTATCGACAATCCATTCTTCCATCCGGCGTTAAAAAGCTTGTGGTGGAGGCTGCCTCAAACATAGGCTGGCATAAGTATGTGGGGGCCGACGGCGATGTGATCGCAATGGAACGATTTGGGGCATCCGCCCCTGCGGAAAAATTACTCGAAGAGTTCGGATTCACTCCGGAAAACGTCGTACTCCGAGCTCTAAGATTGATTTCAAGATGAACCGATAGGTTTTCCATGAAATCGTAAGCTATTAGAGTGATCCCATTCTTCGTGTATCATTGAAGGATGGGATCAAATATCATATATGACTATAATTTTGTCCTTGTATCTCTCTGTCTGTTCGGTGCGAAAATCGCTCCATACCTTCCATGCGATTTCAGAGTTACTTCAAAATTGCAAAGCGTTTATGCATTAATCACAAGCCAGTTATGAATGTGAGACATACCCCCAAACGTGTAACTTGCGGCAACTGATCCATCGTGTGGTATATTCAAGTGAGAATCACCCTGTCTGTAACTTAAGTCCCAATAACACTGGAGGTAATTGCAAAATTCGGGAAATGTGGCTATTATCGCTCATTTCACGTTCGGTGAAATACATGGAAATCGAATTTTGCAATTACATGACTGTATAGAGATAAACCATATGAAATCATTTAGGATATTATTGTCATACCGTTTCACCCAATGGCGGAATGGATTGTTTAAACGGGATAAGCGGGAAAAGACCCGTTGGGTCATCAGTGTCATTTTTTCGATGATCTTCATGTGGTTGGTTTGGGTGTTCGGCACACAGGTTTTTCAAGTGTTCTCTTACACTTCCGCTTTTCATCCTTCGTACAGCCATGTTTTAGTCAACCTACCTTCCGTAGTCTTTTTCCTGATATTTTGGATGCTCGCATTATCCGCCT
Organism: bacterium; assembly: GCA_021811565.1. Classification (GTDB taxonomy): domain Bacteria; phylum Armatimonadota; class Chthonomonadetes; order Chthonomonadales; family CAJBBX01; genus DTKV01. The sequence continues at coordinate 2,815 of JAJZOL010000175.1, forward strand.
TGTCCATTGGAATCCATAACCTTTATAATCATGAGGAGATGGCTTTTCTCTTCACTCTTCCCGTATCCAGACGCACCATTTTTCTAGTTCGAGCGTTGGAATCCACTCTGACGAACTCCGTTTTCTTTTTCTTCCTTGGCTTTCCGATTGTATTAGCGTATGGACAGACGATGCACCTCCTTGGGATATTCTATATTATTCGGATCATCCCCGCTCTTGTGTTATTTATTCTTTTCCCCACCATGATCGGTTTGCTCGCAGCGTGTGTCCTAATGCGACTGCTTCCATCCAACAAAACCCGCGACATATTCGGCGCCCTCGGTATCGCCATATATACCCTCACTTACCTTCTTTTCAGCATCTCAGCGAGAGGCATGGATGACAGAGTGAGGATGATGAACCTTACGGGGCGTTTCGCCGAAATAACGAAATCCTCCATATATCATTTAGGACCATGGGGCTGGACAGGAAGTGTCGTTGCAGGAGGCGGGGGAATATTACCGTTGTTATGGTTATTGATAGTCGCAGTTTGTTTTTACGCAGCTGTCACATGGATGATAGATCCGGTATATGGCGAGGGATGGCTACAAAACCAGGAGTTGGCGACGGGAAATGGAGGAACCAGAAGGCGCGAGACAAAGGAGCGCGGACGCAAAGGAGTTCTGCAAAAGTTTCTCGGACGTCCGGTATACGCCATATATATCAAGGACTTGCTCAGCCTTAAAAGAGATATGCGTCAACTCTCGATGCTTCTCATCCCCATTGCGATCATGTTCATCTACATCTTCAATATGCGCACGGGATGGGATCCCTCCATGGTAACAGACAGTCATGCGAATATCATATTGAATGTTTATATTATCATGATCGGGTTCATTCTCGCTCCGGTAAGCCTTAGGCTCACCGCATCCTCATTTCTAAATGAATCGCGGGCGATATGGCTTGCGGTGAGCGCCCCAAACGACACGAACTATATATTGCGCGCCAAATTGGCGTATTCCATGTTGCTTACGCTGCCTTTCGGGATACTGGCATGTTTGATCATGCAATTTGAGGCGGGTTTTCCCATTCTCATGTTCATTCATGCCCTCCTATTCATCATTGCTGGAACATTGGGCTTTTGCGCAATCAGCGTTGCGGGATATGCGCACATTTTCGATTTCAACTCCGCACAACCAAAAACCGCCATCTCATCGGGCGGCCAATTAATTCTCATGGCTTGTCAGATGGGGTTTGTCATTCTCCTCTCATTCGGCTGCATATTGCCATGGTCCATAGAGGATTGGTGGCCTTCCTATGCGCTATTGTTCGAGATGTTATCTTACATCTTCGCGATTGGGATCACTTGGTGGATTGTGCTTTTATGCGTGAAAATAGGGGATTTACGTTTCAAGCACATGGAGTGGTGAGAGGATTCCTGTCGAAAATCAGTTAGGAAAGCGGATATTAATGATTTTCTCGCCATTCCTTGGACTGAAGATGCAGTGCGCGTTTTTCAGCCATTTGCGCCAATGCTTGTATATCCTCGTCTTCCGGCATAGCCGCTATTTCGGATGCCACGATGCGTTGAGCAAGGAAGACTCCAATAAACGCCACAACTCCCGTCGCTAGCATCACCAATCCCTCCCAATTGGGATAGGAGAGCAATGATAGAAGTCCGTGTCCTGAAAAGTAAACGCCTGCGGCGGCGAAATAGCTCCGCCGCGCCCAAACCGAGCCAGGTGAGAGAGCCTCAACCGATCCTGCAGTCGCGGCGAGTGCGGCGAGAAACAACCAAATGAATGGATAAAGAGTTTCAATAAACTGATAATCGATCAAAGCCGGGATTAAGGTCACCTTGAATGAATCCTTCATCGCTAACAGGCATATTCCATAGCATAGAATGACAATCAGCCATCGTCTGATCTTCGATACCAGCAATCCCCCGATAAGCGCGAACATGGACACAGGCAAGATGCCTGGCCTCTCCCTTGCGAGCCAAGTGAATAGCGGCTCCAACTGGAGCAGGGCGAAAGCCAGCGTTAGCGGTATGATTAACCGCAACGCCATTTTAATCCACTGGGTCTCCCAAATTCTGATGAACTGCTGTCGCATCTCAGTTTCTCATTTTCTTGATGGCGATTGCATGGATATCCCGGCTGGGAAAAAACCGCCCTTCAAACTTAGGATACCATAAATTTTCGGATTGTGACTGGTGGAAATCAAGGTTCGTATTGTGCTGGGTAGCACGAGAATTCTAATTATTTGGATTATTTAAGCGAATTATCACAATTATTTCAATACTTGGAGAGTTGAGAGTTTCGTCTTTCGCTTGCTTCACCAAATGTGGGATGAGCAAGATGCTCTTCATCTTACGATTTTTACACTCACCATTTTGTGAATTGTCTTCGGGATATCCCTTGCTTAATGTGTGAAGACCCGAAGATTACATAATGAAGCTGGCTGCAGAGGATGTCGCTCGATTCGGCTGATATCCACTGGTATCGATGTTATTGAAGTGTATTATCCGATTTATATATTCATATGCACCATATATTGTGGATTGTGCAATGCAAGTTAAACAATAAAGCGTGAATATTCAGCATACGCATGCAAACGATTTCCAGCCCCACGCAATAGGTGCTCATGATATTGCGATTGAATTCTAACCGCGATATACGCCGACATCATATCCCCTTAGCGTCACTCTATTATCGACTGGATTCGGACCGAGCACCGAGTCCATCGACATTGGCAAGGAGACAGTCAGATCCTCGGCGTTGTGGTTCATCAGGAAGAGATACCGTTCATCATCTTTTACACGCCAACTAAAATCAACGCCGGAAGGGTAGTGGATCCCATGGGATATCCTGGCATCAGCGAGAGCTTTCGGTAACAGTGCGCAGTAAAAAGCGTCATCTCCGAATGTCCCGAAATACCATGCCAACCCCTTGCCGCGACGATTTCGAGTTACCGCAGACTCCCCGCTGAACTGGGAATGTTTCCAGATTGCGATCGTTTCCGCGCCTTTTGGTGTCAACGCATCCGCCCAAGTGAAGGCAGTTAGTTCCTTGCCATCCACGATCACGGTATATTCCGCCTTGCCAATCGGATCGTAATCATCCACCTCCACCCCCGCTATTTCGCCAAGAAAACCGGGAAGGGGGTGCTCATGGCAGACGTTGATATGGTTCTTCACGCCTGTCCTTGGGGATATCACAACCACTCCACCGTTCGTCACAAACGCGTCAATCCTCTCCGCATCCTCTCGTGTTAAAAGGTACCATCCGGGGAGAATCAAAAGCTTGTAAGAGGAGATATTCGCACTGAGAGGCGTTATATCGCACGTCACCCCCAAGGATCTTAAAGCATTGTAGTAGCGTCGTATTTGGCTCCACCAATCCAATCCATCCGTTTGAGGCTGGAGTTGAAAAGCCCAATTCTGCTCGTAGGAGTTCAAAATTGCGACCTCGTTCCTCACCACCGATCCGTCCAGCAGGGATGATATTTTTTTCATCTCCTCGCCGAACTTTTGAATCTCCTTGTATCGTCGGCGAGGTATGCCATCGTGGTTCAATACGCCGTGCCAATATTGCTCCGTGCCGTATAGGCAGGACCTCCATCGGAAGAATAGAACCGTATCCGCGCCGTGAGCCACCGCCTGCCATGCCCACATGCGGCTCTGCCCGTCCGCCGGTCTGCGGGAAATCCTTTCCCATCCAATGATGTGCGTCTGCTCCTCCATGACCCAAAAATTCGATTGTTTGATCCCTCTCATGACCGCATGGGTCATATCAATGGAATTGTCCGCCTGCATCCAGGAGCCTCCGGGATAGTTGTCCCAGGAGATGAAATCAAGATCTCTTCCCAGTTCATAATAGTCCATGGAATCATGCAATCCCATGAAGTTGTGTGTAATAAAATGATGAGGACAGGTTTTGCGTATGATTTCCACCTGTTCATGCTGGAAATTCACGGTGGTTTCCGAAGCGAACCTTCGATATTCCAGTTTCAAAGACGGGTTGTGGCTCTCTCCGCACCGGACATGCCATGGCAATGGGATTTGAGACCATCCGCTGTACTCCTGGCTCCAGAAGATCGTTCCCCAAGCGTGGTTTAACTCTTCCAACGTTCCATACTTAGCCTTCAGCCATTCCCGAAAACGCTCGGCGCAACTGTCACAGTAGCACAGGTTCGCTTCGAATTCGTTGTCCGTTTGCCATCCGATTACGGCTGGGTGATGGGCGAAATGATGAGCCATGGCTTCGGTGATTCTTCGAGAATAACGATGCATGATGGGGTTGCCAAGGCAGCGTTGGAGACGAGTGCCAAATCCCAGGCGATATTTATGCGTGTCCGCAGGCAGGATATCCGGATACCGCTCATGCAACCATGCCGGAGGAGCCGCAGTCGGCGTGCCAAGAATGGCTTGTATTCCCTCCGAATGGAGGGCGTCCAGAGCCTTGTCCAGCCAGTCGAATTGGTACCTTTCCTCCTCGGGCTCCAGTTTGCTCCAAACGAACTCCGCCAGTCTCACGATGCTGATATTAGCCTCGCGCATTAGCTTCGCATCCACGCGCCATCGCTCTTCGTTCCAATGCTCCGGATAATAATCCACTCCAATTTTCATCTCAACCCTTCTCCATGAATCCTTTGTTCATCCAGATATCAATCCTAGGTGCGTCCCAGCAATACGGCTTTACGATAATGTCCTGCCAGCCATCTCCGTCCACATCGATGATGCGCGCTTCATGCACTCCGAAGCCCCGTGCTATCTCCTCCTTCACAAACCCTCCCGCTCCATCACTGAAGAATATCCACATTTTGGCTTTCGGATTGTCGGGAACGAAAGCTTCCTCCGTCCATTGCGCCATCTCCGCACAAAGGATATCCATATTGCCATCCCGATTGAAATCAGCCAGTTGGAGGGTGTGCCCATGTATCACGTCATGACCCAAAAGATCGATGTAGCGCCAGTTCTCGGTGATTTCCGGATTTGTATGACATTCATAGTAGCGCAGTCGTCCGGTGGTGTCTCCTGGAACCATCACCACCTCCAGTCGACCATCTCCGTTGAAATCCCAGGCCGCAATACGCGGATGAGTTTGCTCAGGATCGATAACATATGGCTGGAATATGTCATCCGACATCCGCTTGAACCATTTTCCTCCGGCAAGGATCTCGTTCACACCATCGCCATCTATGTCCCCGGTTGCCAGCCCTTCGCCTTTGCCCTCCCAAATAGCACGGTATTGCCAAGGTTGATTAGTGGGATCATCCGGAATGGGTGCGTGGTAAAGCTTCTCATCGTTTTGACACCAGAATACAAGTTCAGGCTTGCCGTCTCCATCGAAATCATCCACTATCAAGTCGTGATGCATATGCCCTCCGCCTGATTTAATTTCGAATCTTTTCCATGGGATGTACGGATCAAATGAAGGTCCAGGATTTTTCCACCAATAGACTTTTCCGCCCTGCCAATCATTGCCCGCGACGATATCCGGATAACCATCCCGATCAATATCGTACACTATACCACCGGCCTCGGTGGGAAGGTTCTCCTGTTCTACAATCGATATCGTCCATCCTCCGGAGAATGGTCGATACCATACGATTCCCGGGGCTTTCCCTCTGCAAGAAAGCATGAAGTCAGTGCGTCCGTCTCTATCGAAATCGCCGGGCAAAAGCATCGTCTGTTGCGCCGAGCCTGGCGGGCAAGGCAAATCACCATTTCTGCTGCTCAAATGCAACCAACGAAGTTTGGTATTCATAATTCTATCCTAACGGTTTGGAAGATGATCCGATCCATATTTTTGATTCGTGATGATCCACATTCCTAAACAACCTTAAATATATCTCTGGCAAAGGTGGTTTTAGTGCGGAGGATATATGATGGGCGTCGTGCGCAAAGATATTCCCTTTCCCACATTTGGCTATATGTTATTCTGAAACTATTGCACGTATCGCATCTAGCGTCTCAAGCGCATGTCCTGTAACACTGACTTTGGGGTAGATTTTACGAATGACACCCAGTTTGTCGATGAGAAAAGTTGAGCGTTCCACCCCCATGTATCTTTTCCCCATAAAGCTTTTCTCTTTCCAAACGCCATACAACTCAGCCACTGCGTGATCCTCGTCGGCTAAAAGGGGGAAGGGGAGTGTGTACTTATCGGCGAATTTCGCCTGCTTGCGTACCGTATCCGGGCTTACGCCGAGAATTTGCACTCCCATATCCTGAAAAGCCGCATATGAATCCCGGAAATTGCACGCTTCCGTGGTGCATCCCGGCGTGTCAGCCTTGGGATAGAAATAAAGCAGAACAGCCTTTGAATTGCGGAAGGAGCTTAGGGTGACTTCCTCGCCTGTCTGCGTCTTTAATGTGAAATCCGGAGCAAGCGAACCCGCTTGCGGAACCTCTTCGGACATAGTTGCCTCCTTAATTAGCTTCGCTATTGAACCTCACTCAGTAGGAATGCAACGTGAGGATTGAATGGGAATTGTTTTCTATTTTAGCATATCCCAAAGGAGGGCAGTATGTATCCATGGATGAGGATCGAATTTCATATCAAAAGGGGATATAGGTGTCAACGCGGATCGAAAAACCATTCAACCCTTCCTGGGAAGGGTTGAATGGAATGACATAGCTACAGCTTGAAAAGGCTGTCCGGAAGATCGGTGTTCACTTTTATATTCTTGTAGTCCGTGATGGCTGCAATCTTTCTGTCCGTGGTCTGAGCCACCACCTGTGTTGGCATCCAGATGCCCGGAGCCACTTCCTTGATGTTCTTGTAGAAGTAGATCGCCTGCAACTGACCTTCCTGACTATAGGATTCTCGTCTCAAGACCACTTTCGTTTTCGGATCAATGTATACAATGTGGTGTGAAGTATCTTCATTGCGATCCTTGTAGGTCATATTGAATACCGCGCATTGAACTCCGTCCACGCTTCCGAAGCGCATGAAAGTTGCATTGGTGTAGGTCATATAATACGGGGAGATCAAGCCCAAATCCATCAGTGACTTGCGTTTGCCCGGGGAGTCGCCGAAATCCCTGCGAGTCACCATGTGAAGCTTGGGTATGGAAACGTATTGGTAAGGTCCGTTCATCACAAATGTGGCTCGCGTCCCCTCGCGTTCCCCTTCGATTCGTATCATGTTCGGTTCCTTGTATTTCACATTAACCGTCTTGAACCGATAGAGGAGGATGGCGTCACGATTGATCTTCGCCAATTCATTCTCGTTCACTTTCACCACTGTCATTGTGGCGGTGAAGTCTTTTAGTTTGCTGCATTCATAGTCTTCTATATTCGTAGGGATGGCGAAAACCGGGCTGGATACCACGATTAACGCCACTGCTACCAACAGTGTATTAGCGCACAGCGCACGCATTTTATTTCTTTCCTTCCTTAAAACTGTTTGTTCGGAATTCATATCCGTAATTTAAGACACATTAATCGTATATAATGTGACAATTTTCTTCATTTTACCCGACTCCCCTACCTTCGGTATGCTTCAGCACAATCCCGGATGCGATCCAAGCGAGGAACAGAGAGAAGGATCCGAGCCAAAACGGAGACATAGGGTAAATACGGGAGATGAACGCCCCGGTGAGAGGCCCTAGGAACCATGCGAATTGCATAGGCGCAAGGCTAAGCGTAAGTATGGAGGAGCGTTGTTCCGCGGGGGAGTACAAGGCCAGCTGCGTCATCGTCAATGCGCCAAGACATCCCTGAGCCGTGGATTGCATTGCGGCGCTGGTGCCGATGGTCAGGAGCGATCCGGACAACGCCTGCCCCGCCAATGCCACGCTTCCAAGTAAAGCTCCCACGCGCCATATCCGTGTGTGACCGAGGCGATCCCCGATAGGCCCCCACATTGGGGTGGTCAGAGCCATCGCGGCGCCCGCCAATGTAAGGATTTTGCCTATCTTCATGGCGACATCAGGCATGCGGTACACATCCATGATATGTATCGGGATGAAGGGCTGCGCCATATTCAGCCCGTACATCATCATGAATGTGACGATAAACAGCGCACGAACCATCGGAGTGTGGTAAATCGCGAGGAAACCTTTTTTGATGCCGTCTCTGGCTCTCTCCGCATGTTTTATCTCATGAGGCTCCTCGCGCAGAACGGAGGAAAGAAGTAGAATCACCAGCAAAGTGAGCAGAGAATCAAGATATAGCAGATTTCTGATACCGTAATGGAGCACGATCCATCCACCCGCCCAAGGGCCGATGGCGATGCCGGTCGGAGAACCCGCGCTAATGATGGAGATCGCCATTCCAAGCCGTTTCCTAGGCGTGATATTCGCCTGCACCGCCATCATCAAGCCTGTGTTGCCAAGGACGAATCCGCTAAGGAAACGGGCGAGGGCAAGCACCCATACATTCCAGCTAGAACCCGCAATTGCGAAAAGCATCGCCTCGATAACACTGCTGCGGATGATGATAAGCTTGTATCCGTATCGATCCGCAAGGACTGGCCAAAAGGGAAGAAGCGGAAGGCCGATGATAAATGCAATGGCGGAGAGAATGCCCGTCCATGTTGGCACCCACGCATTTGTGACATGAAGTTGACGGAGGAAAAGAGGGGTGAATGCGCCGAGATGACCGAACGCCAGTGATTCCACCAAACCGGTGGAGGCGAATAAAACCATTGTCACTCGCCAGTTATTACGGTGAGATTGCATGGATTGGGTCACAGTATGGGTGTTCCATTCACGAAAGAGCGAAAATTGATCATTTTATTGTAACCGGTGTTCGCAAAAACTAATAGACATGATTATCCCACATCTTTTTTCTCTGAACATGTTTGGAGACGATTATTGAGGTAGATTTATCATTGATCAACATGCATGAATGATTCTACACCATAGGGTAAGCGGATTGAATAAAATCGCATCCAATGTCTTTTCGCGGAGGACATATAATGTTTAACAGAAGGCTCTTTCTTAAGGGTATGGCGGGGTGCGGGGTGTTTATTGCGGCTGATGGAATGGAGGCGCTTTCTCAAACAATGGATGCTGTCCGAGAAGCGAATCAGCCGGTTTTCGGGTCAGGGGGGATATGGGTTTCGCACAATGCACGAAAATACAGTCTCGATGAAATTGTATTTCTCAATGGCGTCGGTGGCTTGGGGGCTTCCGGCAGGTTGGATGTATCTCGCGAAATCGTACCAACAGACAGTGAACTCGGCTTTTCCTTGGAAATAGATTGGAAGGCTGTTTCAGGACCCTATTGGAGCATTCGCCTCGGTCTGCTCCCCGAATCTGGAATGACCATACCTGATGATCTCGATACTCTTGAATTTGATTTGTATGTGGCAAAGTGCTCGGAGCATGCCCAACTGAATGTTTTTTTGGTGGAAACGGACGACGATCGCTGGGTCTGTTGGAACCATCCGCTTTCCGACCTGAAAATCGCTCAATGGAACCACATCACGATTACTTGGAGACAGATGACGATGTGGCTTCTCGGCAGTCGTAAACCACAGTGGAACCGACTTTCTCAAATTGCTTTTGAGATTGGCGGAGGGGATATCCTCATATACGTCGACGGGGTTAAGCTGACTTCGCGAAATAATCGCACTCTCAAGGTGTTCAATACCAAGGATGACGGGTATTATTCAGATCCCTTATGGAAGGAGTATATAGAGTCTTCTCATACTCCCGGTACGGTCTTTTTCCCCTTTGATGAAGGTCGCATGGGCGTCAGCGCATTGTTGGACACCCCCGTTCAGTTCCGAAAATTGCTCGGCCATGTTGGTACTCCTCTTAGCGGCTTTGATCATGAAATAACCCGCAAATCTAACAATTTGATCAGAAATGGCGTTTGTGTGATTTATTATGCTTCGTTCGCCAGCGGATACTTGAGGTATTTGACGCGAAGACAAGCGTGGGATGTGAACGCTAAGGGACGTTCATTGAACTGGACACCATGCAATCACACGGATTGGGATTGTCAGCATGCCATCGCACTGTCGCATCCTGCCGTTACCGAGGCATTACGCCTGAAAGTCGACGCTCTCTTGAATGCCGGCTTGGGGGTGTGGATGGTTGTGGATTACACGTTTCCCTGGTGGGATACCCTTTGGGGATACTCGCCAGCGATGGTGGATGCTTATCGCATGGATTTAACGGGCAAGGATGAGGGAATCAAAACGATAGACAAGGGTGAGGAGCATACAGTGCGTTTTCACGACTATTTCCGCGCTTACAATGGATTTGATCCTCAAGTGATCGATTTCGGCATGAAGGATTGGAAAGAGTTCAATCCGCCGTTACCCGACGAAAAGAGCGCCGATGAATTGATTGAAAGACGCATGAACCTCTTCCTCTATCTTCGTTCTTACGAATGGGTGAAGCTCCCGGATAGAATCGGAAGGTACATGAAACATCGCGGCGGAGAAGGGTTGTGGATGGTGCCAAACCCCGAGGACAGTTACGGTTCCAGTGATTATGTTTATCTTCTTCGGAGCGCAGGAGTTGGGAACCTATTTCCCGAATTCTTCGGGGATATTGGATTTGCCGCCGAAGCGGGTTACGCCAGCCTTCCATATTTGAAGGAGCAGGCGGTGCGATCCGGTGCGGGACTCTCCATTATCCAGGAGACCGGGGCTGGAGGGCATAATTCGCCTTATCTGGATTGGAGGATCGCATATAACGGGGTGTATTCGTTGACCGCATCCGGAGGTCTTGATGATTTCGATAATGACTTTCTTGATGAGACAACCTTCGACCAAATGTCTGATCCAAGGAAAAATGAATATGAGTTCAAAAGGTTCAGGGACGGGATTGCCAAGGCGATGGCATTCCTGCAAGCGCGTGAGGAGAAACCGCAGCGCCCTCAGACGGATAGTTTATGCATCTCCGAACGTCCCCCTGCGAAATCCTGCGGCAGCATATTCTTCGGTTTGGATCAACTCTATTCCTTTGCGTGTGGTTTGTCGAGATTACATTTTGTTTTTGATTTGAGGGATGGCTTGGAACTGGAACAAGCCTTAAGGAGCAAAAGGGTTCTTTTTTACTCTCCATGGGCTCCGAAAGTGGGCGATTTGGAGATGCTTCGAAAATGGCTTGCTTCAGGAAAAGGGCATGCGCTGATCACCCACACCTTTGTTCCCACTCGATCCACAAGGGAGTTTTGGGGGCTGCGACCGAGCACGAAACCCGGACAAGTGAATGGCGGGGATATCCTTGGTTTAGGCGAAATCAGCGAGACCAGCCACACCAAATGCACGGTGACACATGTGGATGACGCTTTAACATCGTTATTCCCTATCGGCGAAACTTTCAGCTTTAACTCGCCGCTATACGCGTGTGAACACGGCGAGGCTCTCATTAACACGGACGCAGGACCGTTGCTCAGTCGCGTACGCGTGGGTAAGGGGTATCTCTACTATCTGCACTTTGCCCCCGACCCGAGTGATAAGACGCAGGATTTGGATGTGCGCATCTCGCAAGCTATTGGGAGGTTGACAGGTGTTACTCCTGTATGTGAAGCCGACCGAGAAACCCTAGTGCAACTCTATCACATAGGGCGCGGTTATTCAATTCTCGCTTGGGATCTCGCCTCAATGGAGAAATGGAGCTTTGTGTACAAGCCTGGGATTCCTTACATGCCCTTTGAAGCGGAGGGGGTTAGCCGTCGCGTTACCATTCGCGTCGCTTTGGATTATCCTTGGTGGATCTATGATTTTTGGACGGATCAAATGCATCGTGTGTCGCCACGCGACAAAAAAATCGAATTGATGTTGACCGGAATGGTTTCGGGGATGTTCTATCTGTTTCCCGATGAGGATGAGTCCCAAATCCGTTTGAAATCCGTTCGTGCCTTGAGAGCCAAAATGCGACAACTGCAGTTCGATTCCGTCGGGATGTAAGCTGTTTTACTGACTTCCCACCCCATGGACTCGCATTCGCAAGCCATAAATACTTGTACTCGCCGTGATGAACAGTAAATGGCGATCCTTGCCGCCGAAGCAGATGTTTCCCGTCCATTTTTCATCAATCGGGATGTGCAGTATTTGGTTTCCGGAGTTGTCGAAAACCGTGACGCCATTGCCGGTGAGATAGACGTTGCCTTCATTGTCGATAGTCATGCCGTCCGATCCCATGGAACAGAAGAGCTTTTTATCAGTCAGTTCGCCGTTTTTTTGGATGCGATAAGAGTAAGTTTTTCCCCCTTGGATATCCGCTACGTAGAGGGTCTTCCCGTCGGGCGTTCCGATGATACCGTTTGGTTTTTGCAAATCGTCAATTACTAACTGCAATTCCTTGCCTTTTGGTGGGAGATAATAGACCCCCTGGCATGGCAAGTCTATCGGACCACGATGCCAATAGTCTCTCGGATAGTACGGATCGGTGATATACAACCCACCGTCGGGACGCACCCAGACGTCGTTCGGACCGTTAAGGAGTTTCCCTTGGTAATCCGAGATGATTTCCTTCACTTTTCCATGCGGATCGATCCTCCAGAGTTGATTCTTCTCGTCGGCGCATGCCCAAAGATCTCCGTCCTTATCAAAGCAGAGTCCGTTGGATCGTCCGCACGGTTGCATGAAGGTGGTGAGCTTGCCGTCAACGCTCCACTCCATAATTCGATTGTTGGGCTGGTCCGTGAAAAAGATGTTCCCTTTGGAATCGCTCGCCGGGCCTTCTGTAAAGGCGAATCCCGCCGCGAGTTTTTCCAAGTGTGCCCCGGGAGCCACGATATCCTTTCCTAACGCTGGGGAAGATTCGACGGAGAGACAGATTGCGAAAACCAAAATGATAGCTTCCAAGGAAATAATCGATATCGGCATTATCAGGAAACTCCTTATCTTCGATGACGCTGTGTATAGATTATATCCCTTTAAGTGTGGTGAATGATATACTGCGAATTGATTTCCATGTCGCCACCGACGATCATACATCCAATGCTTCGAATGCAAAGAAAAAGGGAGACGCAACGCGCCTCCCTTGAACGATACAAATAGGTACTCTACTGGCTGTCGATACCAGGAGCGAACGTCCCGTGTACAGTACAACTCACTATGAGACCTCCTGCGGGTACCGTCACACCGTTGGAAGTCTGACTTCCATCGGAAATCGCCACGCTATACGAGCCACCGCTTGGGCAGGTGGGTATGCTGCCGAGGTTCGGCAACAGATCCGAAAGATTGGTGGTGTAAGTGTGTGCCGTACTGGATGTTTTATACGCCGCCTCGGCATTGGCGATGGTTTGCATGTTTGCGCGACAAGTTTTGGTTTGTGAGTCTGAGACTGCTCCCAAGTATAACGGAAGAGCGACCGCCATGAGAATTGCCAGAATAAGGATAACGACAAGCAATTCAATTAGCGTAAAGCCCTTGCGCCGGTCGCTCTTCATTCTAATGGTACGGAACATGTTTTTTACCTTTCTACGCCATTCGGCGCGTAATGGAAACAATATACTTTCAATAGGGATGTGCCCTTTTTGGAGCCTGTCGCATGCTGTATGAATTATCAGTTTTTATCAATTCCAGGAGCGAACACTCCATGAGATGGTATGCTGCACTTTACTATGATCCCACCCGCCGGTACAGGAAGTCCGTTATTGGCAAGTTCGCTACCGTCGGAAATCGTGACACTGTACGTACCACCTGCGGGACAAGCCGGATTGGAACCGAGATCGCTCTTGAGGTCCGATAGGTTTGTCGTGTATACATGCCCTGGAACACGAGCTCTGTATGCCGCCTCCGCTTGCGCGATGGAATACATGTTGGTGCGGCACGTGGTTACCTCGGATTGCCCCAACGCTCCTAAATAGAGCGGCAGTGCGATCGCCATCAGAATTGCAAGGATGAGAATCACCACTAACAATTCGATGATTGTAAAGCCGGAGTGTTTCCCTCCTGAGAGCCTAACTGTCATCCAGCACTCCTTATCCCAAATCATCTGCATGTTTTTTCCATATTCAAGACTTATTTCACATGATTTTTTTTCTGTGTAAAAAAAACCTCGGAAATCGCCATGCTGTAGGAAAATATTTTCATTTTAAGCGTAATGGGAAATATAATAAGCATCAATGCTCTGTCCATCTCAAAAAAAATCGGCAATATCATGAAGGAATTTCGCTTCCCGGTGTAGAATATCATCCGTGTGGATGTAACGAACACAACGTGGATGGAATACAATGAAGAATAATTCGATTAAAATCATCTCAATCGGGGAGTTGCTCACACTTCTCGGGGTGATATGTTCCGTAATGAGTGCGGCTTATCCTTGGGCGCGCGAAGCCCCCGTGATATTGCCAGGTGTGGGGGCGATCTATATTTCCGACAAGCCTCATTTAGTAACAGGATATGATTTGCATTTGTACGTAATCAGTGTGGGATGGGCGGTGGTGATATGTGCGGTGATGTGCGGCGGTTTTTTACTTTTTAATCCGTCGCCGAAGGAGAAAAACCTTATCTTTGGTGCGGAAATGTTTCTGAGCCTGGTGATCCTCGCTTTGGGGGCGTATCACATAGGTCCTTTCGCGGGGGTGATAACCGCTATGATTGGCGCCGGATTTCTCATTATCGGGGCGGCGCTGCGTCGAATCCAGAAAACCGATCCGTATCAGTCACCGGCTTCGTCCTGACAAAGTCGTAAACTAAACAATCCAATGAGGTAATTGCATAAATCATGTGATCATAATTATGTGTCACGCCGAGAGATGATGATTTGCGCAATTCACTCACCTTACAGGAGATATCAACTATGAAAGCAGTCGTCATGGCAGGAGGAGAGGGAACTCGACTTAGGCCGCTAACCTCTCACAGACCCAAGCCTCTCTCACCCGTTTTAAACAAACCTATTATGGAACATATCATCCTTCTACTGAAGGAGCACGGAATTACGGATATTGTCGTGACACTGCACTACCTGGCGGATGAGATTGAAGGCTATTTCGGGGATGGTTCGGAATGGGGGGTGAACCTCTCTTATTCGGTTGAGGATATTCCCCTTGGCACCGCAGGTAGCGTTAAGAATGCCCAGCACCTTCTCAATAACGATTCTTTTGTAATTGTTAGCGGAGACGCTTTGACCGACATAGATATCACCCGTGCTGTGGAATACCATTGCCAAAAACAATCCATGGCGACCATCGTCCTTTCGCATGTTCCCAATCCTTTGGAGTTCGGAGTCGTCATTACGGATGACGAAGGGCGCATTCGAAGATTTCTGGAGAAACCGAGTTGGGGGGAGGTGTTTTCCGACACGGTGAACACGGGAATGTATATCCTTGAACCTGCGGTCTTCGATTACATGGAGGAGGGAAAATCCTACGATTGGAGCCAGGACATCTTCCCTCAAATTCTGAGGGAGGAGAAACCGTTATTCGGGTATGTGATGCCCGATTATTGGTGTGACATCGGGAACCTGAATCAGTATCGAGAGGCGCAATACACCGTATTGGATGGACAGACGAAGGTCAAAATAGGCGGGCAGTCCATCGGCAACATTCATACCGGCGAGGGAGCCCACATCGACGCGAACGTTCAACTGGTGCCACCAATCGTAATCGGTAAAAACGTGAAGATCAATTCGGGTGCGTTGGTTGGACCCTACACCGTAGTCGGGGATAACTGTATCATTGAACCCGGGGCGGTTGTGCATCGCTCCATACTGTGGGATAACGTTTATGTGGGCCAAAACTCTCGGCTTTCGGCTTGCACGGTCTGTTCGCATGTGACGATTTCCGAGAACTGTTTAATACAGGAGGGCGCCGTAATAGGGGAGCGGTGCCGTATCGACAGGGACAGCACGGTACGCACGCAGATCAAACTATGGCCTGAGAAAATTATCGAGGCGGGTTCCATCGTCACGATGAGCCTCATATGGGGGCAGAAATGGTTGGGAGCCCTGTTCCGCAATCTTGGAGTGACCGGCATCGCCAACATTGAAATCACGCCGGATTTCGCAACCAAGCTCGGGTCCTGTTACGGAGCCTACCTGAAAAGAGGATCCACGGTGATAACAGGGCGCGATTCGGGTCTAGGCGCGAGAATGATTAAGCGGGCGTTTATCTCGGGTCTCATGTCGGTGGGGTGTAATGTTCTGGATATGCGCTCCATGCCCTTGCCGATTATGCGTCACACCGTGAGAGGCGCTGCGGCGGCGGGTGGAATGTACGTGCGGCTTTCCCCGAATAATCCCCGCCAGTTACTGATTGAATTCATGGATCAAAACGGCATCTATCTCTCCAAAGCCGCCGAAAGAAAGGTAGAGACAATATTTTTCCGCGAGGATTTCAGCCGTGCGGATTTGGATCAGATCGGCGATCTTGAATTCGCGGGTAGAGCGATAGAGGAGTATCAGGAGGATTTTCTTCGTCATATACGCGTGGATTTGGTGTCCGATAGGCGCCTTAAAATAGTCGCGGATTTTGGAAATGGGAGGGTGTCGAATATCTTTCCAACGCTCTTGGGCAAGCTCGGTTGCGACGTGATCTCCTTGAACGCCTATCCTGATGCATCCAAGGCGCCACACAGCAAACAGGAGCAGCAATCTCACCTTGACAACCTTAAGCAGATCGTGAAGACATTGTCCGCGGATTTGGGAGTGCTCTTCGAAAATGACGGCGAGAGGCTAACCCTGGTCGATGATATGAGCAGAATCATCGAGGGCGACAAATTGCTAATGCTCTATAGTGTGATGTTCGCTCGCACCCACGCTCGGGCTCGCATCGGCGTCCCCGTGACCGCTCCTCGTCGCATTGAAGCGATGGTGGAGTTGCACGGAGGATGGGTGTATCGCACCAAGACGGATGTCCGATCGTTGATGAGCGTTGCGGCGGGAACGGAGAAGAACGCAACACGAGTCGATATGTCCGGAGACACCAAAGGCGGGTTCATATTCGGTGAATTCATTCCCGCATACGATTCCATGTTCGCATTCTGTAAATTGCTGGAAATGCTCAGTGTGTCCGATCTCAGGGTAGGCGAGATCATCAGCCATATGCCCGATGTGTATATCGTGCGCTCCCAGGTGAAATGTCCATGGGAGATGAAAGGGCGAGTGATGAGGGAACTTGCGCATGAATACTCAGACAAAGGGAAAGTGGATTTGATAGATGGAATAAAGATATACGATAACGAGGATTGGTCGCTCATCCTGCCGGATGCGTCAGACCCCTGTTTTCACGTTTACGCTGAAAGCGACAGCAACGAGAAAGCCGAAAACATGATCCGATTTTATTCGGATAAAATACAGAGGATTGTCTCCTGAAACCGAGTGGATGAATATATTTTCATGAAGGAGGATGTAATGAAGCAAAATGACGACGTCGTTGAAATAGATATATGCTGCGATGCGTTTCAGGAGGCGTTGGACGGAGGAGGCATCCGAGTGATGGAGGTGGAGGAAGGGGTGATAGGCGAAGTCCTGCCGGATGCCAAGGGCGAAACCGCCATTCTGATCAACTATTGCCCCTTCTGTGGTGAAATCCGTCCCGGCGGGAAGGTGGGTGTCCCGGATGACGAATAGTCTTCCTACGGAATAAGAATTCTATCCGTGATGTGATTTGCTCGAAGCAAACCAATATGCATCTCAGGGTTGATAATGAAAAGGGATTGAGCGGATATTACTCCGCGCAATCCCCTTTTCATTACGATGCATTCAAGAATGAAAACTATCGCAACACCTTCACGGTCCATTTCCCGGAGCCGGTGAGCGTCGCCTCGTCCGTTCTTTCCTTTTTGCCATCCACAAGCACTGTGTAGCCGGGGAATCGCATGGTGGCGGTGACGTTTCTTGGAAGCGAGACGCTCACCTTCATTCCGCCCGACTCCTTGTTGACGGCGACGGAAATATCGCCATCAGGTGCGGGAACGGTTCCCTTAACCCACTCGAGATCGCACAAGTTTGGTTCGATAACGCAAGATCGGAAGCCACCGCTGGTGGCTCTCACCCCCAATATCCTTTCCGTGAGAAAGTTGGTTGCGCCGGCGGACCACCCGTGGCAAAGGCTCACAAAGTATCCCATTCCGTTATCCGCTTGGAGGTATTTGTGGAAATGCACCTTAGGCCAGGAGGGGTCGTATCCCTCCCAGAATGTGGTGGCGCCCTCGTCGATCATACCTCCCCAGTATTTACGCACGAAGTTCAGCGCGGCTTGCGTATGACCAATCATGCTCATGGCGAAGATGACGTAGTTGTTGTAATACGGGGTGACCATCGTACTCCAGTCCTTGGAGCCAGGCTTCAGAACGTTGTCCCATATCGCAGTCTCCTCGGCGGGGGTGGCGGCTCCGGCGTAGATCGACATCGAATTATCCTGCCGTCTGTCGCTGAATGCACCGTCCGGCTTCACATATGCCGCCTGAGCCGCCTCTGTGAGTTGCTCCGCCCATCTTGTCGCCATTTCCGCGTTGGCGTCATCTCCCATTGCATGGAGCAGAAACGCCGCGTCCTTTGCCGCCTTGATCATGTAGAACTGCGTGGCTTGGCGCGCCAAGGGGGTGTCACCGTTGAAATCCGGCGACCAATCCACGAAGGGCCATTGTTTCAGCTTGTTCGCGAATAGATGCTCCGAATTCTCCTCGTCCTTTAACGATTGAATGGTGGTGAGAAGGGTGTCGTGCTGTTCCATCAGGTATTTCTTGTCGCCTATGTGGCGATAAAAATCCGCCAGTCCCGCCACCCAGGCGCAAGAGTATCCGGGTATGCCGTTTACCAACTGGTCCCGTTGAGACGCTCGAAGCCGCTCCATGGTCTGTTCCATGAGAAACTTGTCCGCGAAGACGTTGTTAATCACCTCTCCACTCACTTGGAGGTCCCCCATCCATCTGGCGCGATCCCTCTTCGGCGCATCCCAGATGTCCTCCTGCATACAGAGATGAGCGGTGTAAGCACCTGTGTACCAAATCTTGTTGAGCAGGGGATCGGAAGATTCGAAAGAGCCCTTGTAGGTCACCGGATAGTATTTGAAGTTGCACAATAGCTTGGAGACTTCAATTGTCGCACCCTGCGCCCCTTCACCCGGAAATACGATATGCGCGTAGCGAAACGCGCTCCACGGGGTGTAAAGCAACCCTCCAGTAGTTGTAGTCAGAGTGTGAAGTCCGCCCCAAGGGCCGTTCAACGCTTCGCCCTCGGATTCTCCTGTGCCTATCTCCACGGTTCCAGGACCTTTGAGGGTGATTTCGATGCGTCCCGCAAGCTCCTTGCCGAAATCAATCACGAACTCGGGGGGATTTTTGGAATCCGCAGGAGGCGTCTGCACAACGAGACGGCAATTCTTTCCTGTGACACTCTCCGCATCGGTGATCTTGCCGTCGCCTTCAGTGAGGTCTATTACCTTTACGGGGAGAATAGGCATGTAAGCCAGGTAATTGACGCCACCGTTGGCGTTTGACCAGCCTTCCAGTTGCCCCGCCCAGATGCCAGAGTTGATGTCCGCCTCCACCGTGGCGTTTTGCCAGTTGGATGCGTCATAGCCCGCTTCCCTCCATCCGCTCGGCTCGGTGGCGGTGTCATCCACTTTCCAGTTTTCTCCCGAAAGCGCGATAGGCTTTCCATGCGATTCCAGCCTTGCCAATATTCCAGCCGCGCCGCCCGCGTTTTGACCTCGAATGGCGATAACGTTCTCGCCCTTTATCAGGTATTTGGTGACATCTGCATGGTGCACGGTTTGCCATACTAAATCGTTACCCGGAATGGGATGGCTAGAGGCAACCACATGCCCGTTCACCCAAGCGGTGAAAAAGTTATCCGCCGTGACGTACAGGGTGGAATGGGGGGGGATGGAACTCAATCGAAATTCCGATCGCGCAAGGATGGTTTGAGTGTCCCCGGTTTGTGACGTCCAAATCCATTTGGCGTCTTTCGCTGGGGAGGAGAAACGAATGGATTTCGGAATCGGCAATCCATAAGTGGGATCAACCGTGGGCGGAACGTATTTGGCATGAGCCATGCATACTGAAAACAGCGAGGCGATCAATGCCAAAGAGAGAAAAAGCTTCATTAAAGGCTCCTAACGAAAAGGTTGATTGCAGTCGAACTCTCGCCTGTTGTTTGCGGGAGGCGTCCGATGACCGTTTCATTTTATGTTCTTTTACGCTTGTTGTCAACATAATCCGTCTACGCTTTCACCGATAATAAAAATTCCAATGCATCATATTCACAGTGCGTAATCCATTCTGGCCAAATCCGTGCCTTGTTCCCATCATGAAATATGGATAGGAGCAATCCCCGTGGTTTTCCACTCCTATGACCTCAATGGCTCGAAAACCCTCATTCTTTTCAGGTAATTGCAAAAATCGCTTTTCAAGTATTTCGCCGAGCGTGACATGAGCGATATTCGCCACATTTTCTGAATTTTGCAATTACCTCTTTTGTTAGATTAATCCGGGAATACTGTTCCTGCGCCCATTGCATGCCTTCATCATTCGTAGAAAGAAAGCGATTTAATGTTTACTTCTGTTGGGGATCGGCGTCCCTCGCACTTTGGAGGGACGCCATTGGGGAAACACTATTTGTGGCAGATGCAAGCCTCCACGCGGGCGTGGCATTTCGGGCAAGTTGGGACATTGTTTCCCGCTCCGTATCCCTTCGCCTCACCAGGACCCAGAATTGTGAAATCCGCCTCCGCCGATTTGCCCGCCGCTTTCACAGCGACACGAAGGACGTTTCTATCTTCGGGGTTCGCTGAGTTCAATTTGAATCTCGTCTGACCAAAGAGGGAGATCACCGGCTCCGCGCTCCAGCCTTCCGGCGCCGTCAATTGGGCTTCGAACGGCACAGGGAGATCATTTACATGCACGGAGATCCCCACGATCTTATCGATGTCGGGGCGTATTACCGGTTGCACCCCGAAATGCAAGGCGATCTCCAATCCATCCTTCACGATGATTGCGGATTCCGGATCGCGGCTTTGGGCTAGCAGAGCCTTGTCGTTACGGTGCAACAACGAAAGCAGATTATCGGGACGTTTGTCGGCATCAGCGAATTTCACACTGTCCGATCTTTCCGCAACCATCTTTTCAGCCACCTCTGCGGTTCGCTGGGTCAGTTCCGTCACCGTTTTACCGGTATTCAGGTTATAGGTGTAGGGGTGCAGTACGATTCCCTCGCCAATAGGCTCCCTCCATTTGTGAGGAATAGCCTTCACACCTCCGAGGATACCAAGCAGCGAGCCCAGAGTGGCGCCCGTGCAATCCGTATCGTATCCGCAATTGACGGCGGTGCAGAGCTTGTCGCCGTAATCCTTCCCGTAAAGCCATCCCAAAATGGTGAAGCCGTGGTTCGCTATCGCGTTGCAGGGTTGACTATTGGCGAAGTTGTGGATGATTCGGCTGCGCGCCTCTTTCCAGTCGATATCGTTTTCAAAGCACCAAACCGCCTCCCGAATGGATCGCGCGATAAGGGAGTGCGTTGGGATCATATCGAGTCCGATTCGAATGAGTTCCATCGGCTCCTGTAAAACGAACGCCGCGCTCTCTACCGCCGCCCAGAACATTTCGCCATACATTCCCTCGCCGCCCGCATGATCGAGTGCGGAATCGCTCCACGCGAGATAGGCAGCGAGTTGAGGATCTCCGGGCGCGACGCATGCCCAGATTTCCGAGCGAATCGGGGACCCCATTTCATCGATGTAATAGTTCTCGAAAGAACCGGAGATGGGGGGTTGTAGTCCTCGCGCCAGATTCCGCTGGCAAAAACCATACTCGTTCCATGGGTATGGGGCGAGGTGCATTTTCCAGTAATCGGCGAAATCGGTCAGCGTGGGATAAACTCCGCGCTCCCGCAG
Organism: bacterium; assembly: GCA_021811565.1. Classification (GTDB taxonomy): domain Bacteria; phylum Armatimonadota; class Chthonomonadetes; order Chthonomonadales; family CAJBBX01; genus DTKV01. The sequence goes on from JAJZOL010000175.1 coordinate 24,551, forward strand.
CATCTCCAGCCACACCAGTTGAAGATCGAGGTCATCGTTCGCGGCGGATTTGTCGGGAACGGGATCGTAGAAACTGAGGTTTAAAAGCTCCTTGCGTCCTTCGGTGGGGGCTCCAAGTGTGCCTCCGATATTTTTGCCTAGCCAGCATGCATAGACGCGATCAAGGTAATCCTGTCTGGAAATTTGAATAGGGCGCATTTTATGCTCCTTGAGAGGGTGACTTGGAAGTGATCGTTCCAAGGTGATTGTTTTTGCGGCGGAGGGACATCCTTCGCCGCTTGGGGATTATTCTACCACTGTTCCGAATTTACGGATACGTTTTTGGTAATCGGTGATCGCCGCCTCGAGATGATCTTTTGAAAAGTCGGGCCACGGGGTTTGAGTCACCCATATCTCCGCGTAAGCCGCCTCCCAGAGAAGGAAATTGGATATTCTCATCTCGCCGGCGGTTCGGATAAGCAGGTCCGGATCCGGGATGTCCGGATTATAGAGGTGGCGGGAGATTATCGCTTCATCAATCAAGGGTGGGGCGATCTCACCCGATTTGGCAGCGTTGACGATTTCGCGCACTGCGTCCACAATCTCAGCACGTCCCCCGTAATTTACCGCGAGGTTCAATGTGATGCGCGGGTTACCTCGAGTGTTTCGCACGGCCTCGTGGAAAACATTGACAAGCTCGTTCGGCAAACCGCTGGGCCGTCCGGACACGCGGAACTGAATGCCTTTCTCCGCCATCTCGTCCATCTCGGCCTTCATCGCCTGGATCATCAGATCCATCAGGCCTTCAACTTCGTCATGGGGGCGGTTCCAGTTTTCCGAGGAGAAGCCGTAAACGGTGAGGAACCTCACTCCGATTTCATCCGCAGCGTAGACGATCTGTTTCAGAGTACGATAGCCTTGCCAATGTCCGTAGAGTCTATCTTTCCCTTGCGCACGCGCCCATCTGCCATTTCCATCCATGATGATGGCGATGTGCGCCGGAATATTGGTTGGATCTAACGTGGTGGACATTTTTTATTGAATACGTAACAATTCAACTCAAGCGTGAGGATGACGTCGAGAATAACGTCACACTTCGAGCAGTTCCCGCTCCTTGACTTGGGTAGCTTTGTCTATTTCAGCGATGTACTGATCGGTGAGTTTTTGCACTTTCTCACTCGTTCTCTTTTCATCGTCTTCGCTGCACTCCTTGGCTTTGGTCATCGCTTTAAGATGGTTGATGCAATCATGTCGTATGTTGCGAATTGCGGCGTGACCGGTTTCAGCCTTCTTGTGCAGTTGTTTGATGAACTCCTTGCGGCGCTCCTCGTTGAGAGCGGGAATGGTTAAGCGTATGGATGTTCCATCGTTTGTGGGGGTGAGGTTCAAGTCTGATTTCATAATCCCTTTTTCAATGGCGCTTAATGCATTTTTGTCCCATGGAATGATTAGAAGCTGGCGCGGTTCAGGCACTGTGATATTTGCCAATTGGTTTACGGGCATCTCCTGTCCGTAGAAGTTTGCAATCACATTCTCCAAAATGGATGGATTGGCACGACCGGTTCGGATAAGCGTGAATTCATGCCGACTGGCTTCCAAGCTTTTTTTCATCCTGTCTTCTGTGTCTTTGATTAGTTCTTCAATGGTCATCTTGTCCTCCCAACCACGGTACCAATCGGCTCTCCGCACACCACTCTTCGAATATTGCCCGGCGTGGTGAGCTTGAAGACGACGATCGGCAAGTTATTCTCCTCGCATAGAGCAAATGCGGTCATATCCATCACGCCAAGTCGGCGCTCGATGCAGTAACTGTAATCCAAGGATTGAAAGAGCTGTGCGTCAGTCGATTTGCGAGGATCTTTGTCGTATATCCCATCTACGTTAGTAGCCTTCAAAACCGCTCCCGCCTTGATCTCCAATGCGCGAAGAACGGCAGCGGTATCCGTGGAAAAGAAGGGATTCCCCGTGCCTGCGGCGAAAATCACCACGCGCCCTTTTTCAAGATGTCGGATGGCTCTTCTGCGTATGAAAGGCTCTGCTAGATCGGTCATGGATATCGCGGTTTGCACCCGCGTGGTCACATCCTGCTTTTCAAGCGCGTCCTGAAGTGCGAGAGCGTTTTGTACCGTCGCAAGCATGCCGAGGGAATCCGCCATCACCCGGTCCATGCCCGATTCCGCCGCCAGTGCGCCGCGCATAATGTTGCCCCCGCCCACTACAACAGCCATCTCGACTTCCGTCTGGTGCACCTGTTTGATCTCGTCGGCGACCATGCGGATGGTGGATGGATCCCACCCGAAATCTCGCTCTCCGGCGAGCGCCTCCCCGGAGAGCTTCAATAAAACGCGTGGCCAGCGCAGATCCGCCATGGCTATTCCTGTCCCACCACAAAGAGATCGAATCGCACAAGGGTGGCACCCGATTCGCTTAGGAGTTGGCTGATTTTTTTGCTTGGATCACGAACGAAAGGTTGCTCGACCAAGCATACTCTCTCGTAGAATTTTCCGAGCCTGCCTTCCACGATCTTCGGAATCGCCGCTTCCGGTTTACCCTCGTTGCGGGTGAGTTCGGCGAGGACTTCCTTCTCGCGTTCCACGGCTTCCGCAGGGACATCCTCTCTGCGAGCGTATTCCGGTTTCGACGCCGCGATATGCATCGCGATATCCTTGGCGACTTCCGCCACGCTAGGCGCGGAGGGATTGCATTTTAATGCCACCATGGAGCCGATCTTGTTGGTGACGGTATGGATGTAGTTTGCAACAACAGTATCATCTGAGACAGGATACGCTACGGCTCTGCGCAAGACGATATTTTCTCTCAGTTTGGTTAGCACATCCTCCAGCGCCTGTCGTGCGGATACGCCCGAGGGGAGTTTGTGATCAAGCAACGCGTTTGGATCTGATTGACCCGTTTCCGCCACTAATTGAGCGAGTTCGTGCGCCAAGTTTTTAAATGCGTCATTACGCGCTACAAAATCCGTTTCGGAGTTCAGTTCGACCATCGCATGCGCCTTGGCGGTGGATGCCGCTGCAACAACGCCTTCGGCGGCTGCGCGGCCTGAGCGCTTTTCCGCCCCGGCCTTGCCTTTGGCGCGAAGGATATCGCGAGCCTTATCCACATCCCCTTCGGCCTCGGTCAGCGCTTTCTTGCACTCCATCATTCCCGCACCGGTCTGTTCACGCAATTGGCTGACCATTTGAGCGGTTATCTGCATATTAGACTCCTGTAATCTGTGGTTATCGGGGATTGCAATCGTGAATAATTCGATGGTCATGATATCCGCAATTGGATACCCATCTTCTTAAAGGGCAATCATCCCGTTTTTAAACTATATTCATATATTGACGAAATTCGAATCCAATGCGTATTACTGCAATTATAAGCGCATTGTCCGCCGCGCCTTCTGAATTTCGCGGAAACATCGATTGAAAGATGGATTTTTGCGATTATCCGTCGTTAATCGCAGGATCACGCAAGGCTGCTATTCGCTTTCAACCTGTTCAAGCTGCACAAAATCCCCGTCCTCGTTTTCCACAGCATTTTCCACTGGAATAATGACGTCGTCCTCGTTCGTAACCAAGCGCGCCATACGGGTGTATTCGTCTTCCGCCTCTTCAACCTCCGCCACCAAGGTGTCGCCTTCGTTCATCGCTGCGGCTACGTTCTCGCCGAGATCAACGTTTTCGGAGATATCCGCTCCCGCCTCCTCCCAATCCTTCGATCGCACTTCAATGACCGCGTCAGCGATTTTGTTGGAGATGAGTTTGATTGCGCGAATGGCGTCATCGTTACCGGGGATAATGTAATCCACCTCGTCCGGATCGCAGTTCGTATCCACGATGGCGATGACGGGGATCTCAAGATTGCGCGCCTCCGCCAAGGCGATCCGCTCCTTTTTCAAGTCGACGATGAAGATTGCGTCCGGGAGTTTGGGCATGTTCTTGATGCCTCCGAGGTAACGCTCCAATTTCATGCGCTGCTCGTTCAGATGCATCGCCTCTTTCTTGGGTAGGAGGGCAAGAGTGCCGTTCTCCTCCATCTGGTTCAACTCTGCGAGCTTGTTGATTCTCCCTTTAATGGTGGCATAGTTGGTGAGCATGCCCCCGAGCCATCTCTGATTAACATAATACTGATGACAACGGGATGCCGCCTCGAAGACTGCGTCCTGCGCCTGCTTCTTGGTGCCTACGAAGAGAATATTCCCGCCTTCCTCCGCCACGGAACGCACGAAAGCGTAAGCGTCATCGAACAGTTTTTGGGTTTGATGCAGATCAATGATGTAGATACCGTTGCGAGCGCCATAGATAAATCGCTTCATCTTCGGATTCCAGCGGCGTGTTTGATGCCCGAAATGAACCCCGGCTTCCAGAAGTTCCTTCATTTGAATAATCGACACAGTTTTTCTCCTTCGGTTTTTTCCTCCCGAAATGTCATCGGCTGACTTCCTGTTCGCCATAAGCGAATCAGAACCGAGCCATGCCTCCACTTCGGTGTGTTATGTGTAAAACCGATAGAGTATACACCACGAACCGTGAAAATGTAAAGCGCGATCGCCTTCCCGCGAGTTTACGTGGCGCCGCCTGTTACATTCCCCTGCAAATCCCCCTGAAGTTAATCGCTCAGCCGTTTAAGTTGACAAGGAAACGAGTGATAAGCTAAACTGAAATCCGTTAAACATGCTTTCTGTTTTGCTTGATGAACATGGCGTTCAGTGATGTCGTGATTTTATTGCAGTGAAGGGGGATGGAGGATATGACCGGCTACCGCAAGCCGATTTCACTTTTTTCCGGTATGGCGATAATCATGGTTTTAAGTCTTAGCATATATCGTCTGTCACCGGCGGCGACACTATCGGGATTTAACATACCCTCCCCTCAATCCGACACGACCACCCCTCAAACGCCCAGTCCGTATAATCCAAAGATACCACCGTATTACTATAATCCTCAGAATCCCAACCCCGCCAATCCGAACGCACCGTCCCCGGTGCTTCCTCCGGTAGCCCCTCTTCCGATATTTAATCCAAATAAGCCGATTACGTCGAATCCATTGTATGATATATTAAAACAGGCCCCCACGACGCTTCCCCCAACCACACCATTGAAGGATTTTCGCACCGGCACGGAAGTGAAGTCGCTATCGCAACCTGCGGCCCCTGTAAAGCCTCTTGAGCTCTTCGGATATAGCTATTTCGCCCCCGCAAGGCAAATGATCCTGGCGAGGATGGATTACATTAAAAAATTAATGTCCCAGCCGGTTATTCCCGGAGCGGGATTCACGAGTACGTCGGCCTCCCAAAATGCTAACGGCGGTGCACAGAACAATTCCACGAACGGGCAGTCGGGAAACTTACCAAACACCGGGACATCTCCTCAAAATCCTAGTGGGACAGGGAATAACAACGCCGTCGCCAATTTAACTGACGCTCAAAAACTGGACTTACTAACTCGCGCACGTGAGAACAAGTTGACGGATGCCGAAAAAATCAAATATCACGATTTACTATATCCCGCCTCGCCGACTTCGCCAAGTCAGCAGGGTTCTTCAGGTTTATCAACTCTCTATCCTGCATCACCCAATGCGGTCAACACCGCACCCACCAATGGCGGCGGTCCGGTGATTAATGACGCCAACGCTTTCAATTCCATCAACGACCCGCTTACTCAGTTCTTCTCCAATATTGCCGCCACGGTTCCCGCCACCTATCAGTTGTCTGCAGGGGATAAAGTGACGTTAAGATATTGGAGCCCTACCATGGAGATGAGCGAGCAGACTCTCATGGTGGATCAGACGGGCGGATTGACGATCCCCGGAGCCGGACGCATCATTGTGCAGGGGCAAACGTTGGCGCAAGCGGAAAAGCTGATCGGAGCCAAACTGAACACATTGTACCGTGATGTGAAAGTTTCACTTTCCATGCAGGAGCTCCGAACCATGCCGATTACGGTCACGGGGGAATCTTGGTATCCGGGAACCTACAACGTTCCTGCCGTCGCCACCGCTTTGAATATGATTTACGCCACTGGCGGACCGACGGATGACGGCACTCTACGCAAAATTGAGGTGCGCCGGAACGGTCTGCTGGTGGGCGTTATCGATTTTTACAAGTTTTTGATGAAGGGGGATCAAACTCAGGATATTCCCTTGCAGCCTGGGGACGTGATTTATATCCCACCGCGTTTTTCGCGCATTACCGTGCAAGGCGAGGTGCGCCGTCCGGGAATATATGAGCTTATTGATCATGAATCATTGGCGGACGCTCTTGCATATGCGGGAGGGATCAATCCTTCCGGAGTGGAGCAGCGTGTGCAGGTGCTGAGCGTTCAGCCCGGCGTATCCCGTGTGTTGCGCGATGTGAATGTAAGCGATAAAAAATCCGCGGAATCCACTCCCTTGTACGATGGAGACATCGTGGACGTCTTCTCCGTGCAGCCGACCGTGGAAAACATGGTGAGTATCGACGGCGCCGTGGATCTGCCCGGCGATTACGCGATCACCCCCGGAATGACAGTTTCTGATTTGTTGCGTGACGCTCGAGGAACACTAAGTGATGCGTACCTTACGGTGGCTCATCTGTTCCGCTATAATCCCGATAATACGATGTCGTTGATTCCCATCGACCTTGAAAAAGCATTAAAGGGCGATCCAAAGGATAATCTGGAGTTGAGACGCTGGGATAAACTGATGGTCTACACCAGGGATGAGGTGGCTTGGACCGGACAGCGCGAGGTGACGGTGCGCGGAGCGGTCAAGACCCCAGGCATCTATTATCGCAGCAACGGCATGCGCGTGAGTGACCTGCTCATCCTTGCCGGCGGAGTGACACCGGAGGCATACACCCGCCGAGCCATATTGCTCCATCAGCATCCAGATGGATCCTACACCTATGATTATGTGAATATCAACGCAGCAATGACGGGTAATCCAAACAGCGATCCCCTCTTGCAGGAGAAGGATGTGCTCGCCGTATATCGAACGGATGAGGCGCACTTCACTCCGGACCACACCGTTAAGATTGCGGGTGAAGTGGTCACGCCTGGTTCCTACCCACGTGGAGACGGAATGCATTTGAGTGATTTGATACGAGTGGCGGGCGGACTGACTCCTCAAGCAGGCGATGAGATCGCGATAGCTCACGCCCGAACAAACGAAAACGCTATGCCGGAACAGGTTACATGGGACAGTTCCACCGGTAAGCCTGTTCCCGACCCCCTAATGCAGGATGGGGATGTGGTGACGATTCAAGGCATGGGGGATTATCGTGCGAAACCTTATATCGTATATGTCAACGGGGAGGTGAATCGTCCTGGTCCCGTTATTCTTCAAGGGAATAAAGAATGGTTGAGCGACGTGATTCGCGACGCAGGCGGGCTTAAACCGGACGCGTATGCGCCAGGTGTGGAATTCATGCGCTCACCCGACCTTCTGATGACCGCCGGGCAGAAACAGATCGCTCAAATGGTGAATGAACTGGATGATTTAATCAACCAAAGCGATTATCAGAGGGAGTTGGCGAAGGCGGATGTCGAACGCATCAAGATGATAGGACAGGCGATGAATTCAGGGTTGCCAATTCCCATCCCTGGGCTCGCCACCGCCACCACAGCGGCGGCTGCAAGCACCGCGCCAGTGGAGAATGCTGCCAACCCGTTGCTGAACAGGCAACTGGTAACTCCTCCGCGCACCTTAACCGACACAGATCTGTTACCCGCAGGCAATGTGGCAATCAACCTTGCAGCAGCCATGAAGAAACCTCATGGCCCGGCGGATATCCTAATGATGAACGGTGACACTGTGACCGTGCCTCAAATGCCGACCACCGTGCAGGTTATCGGAGCTGTTATGCACGCACGCGGCGTTCTTTACCAGAAAGACATGACTGTTCGGGATTATGTGGATCAGGCGGGTGGATTCGCCCCCGACGCAGCATTGGATCGCATAGAGATCATACGTTTGGGCGACGGATTGACGCCTGCCAACAAGGTGAAACACCTCAAGCCAGGCGACGTGATCCTTGTACCCACCCAGGTGATGGCCGCCAAGCTAACATCCAAGAATAACTTGATTGACGATATTTTCAGAAATATCACGAACACCTCCCTCATCATTTTGGTGGCTACCAAACTGTTTGGATTGTGAGGGTTTAATTGAAGTCACCTTTCCTCGGGGAGAGGGGATCAGGAATATTGCTACCATGAAGAAAGCTCTGATTACGGGAATTACCGGGCAGGATGGCTCTTATCTCACCGAGTTTCTCCTCGGGAAAGGCTATCAGGTCCATGGGATTATTAGACGCGCCAGCACCTTCAATACGGATAGAATCGATGCCATTTATGCGGATCCGCATGAGCAGGGGACTCGTCTCTTCCTTCATTACGGCGACCTTTCCGACGCCACGGGCATCCGTAGAATTATCGGCAAAGTGCAACCTGATGAGGTGTATAACCTAGGAGCGCAGTCTCATGTCCGAGTCTCGTTCGATCAACCGGAATATACCGCCGACGTGGTCGCCACGGGTACGTTGCGTTTATTGGATGCGGTGCGTGATTTTATCGCGGAGACACACAAGCCCGTGCGTTTGTATCAGGCGGGGTCATCGGAGATGTTCGGCGCCGCCAATCCGCCACAGAATGAAGGCACGCCGTTTTACCCGCGCAGTCCCTATGCGGCGAGCAAGGTTGCGGCGCATTGGTACGCGATTAATTACAGAGAGGCGCAGGGGATCTTTATCTGCAACGGGATACTTTTTAATCATGAATCCCCGCGTCGCGGCGAGACATTCGTCACACGGAAAGTCACACGCGCGGTGGGGCGCATCAAGCTTTTCTTGCAGGATAAGCTATACTTGGGCAATCTGGAATCGAAGAGAGACTGGGGATACGCCGGGGACTACGTGGAAGCGATGTGGCTTATGCTTCAGCAAGATAAGCCGGATGACTATGTTATCGCCACAGGGGAGTCGTATTCCGTGAAGGATCTTCTTGAAGAGGCTTTCCGGTACGTGGATTTGGATTGGCGTGATTATGTGGAGATAGATCCAAGATATTTTCGTCCGACGGAAGTGAATCATCTTCACGGAGACGCAACAAAGGCGAGAGAGAAGCTTGGATGGGAGCCGAAAGTTGGGTTTGTGGAGTTAGTCCATATGATGGTGGATCATGATTTAGAGCTTGCCCGACAGGATAAAACATTGCGTGACGCTGGGCATATTTTGACGCCGCGCGGTTTAGCGAACAGATAGATTACGCCATTGTGACGTATGGTCGTGTTTTTTTTCAAGGAGTCGTTATGCGCAAGGATAGTCGAATATATGTTGCAGGGCATCTCGGTCTCGTGGGGTCCGCTATCACGAGGAGACTGCTTCAGGACGGCTATGAGCATCTCATTTTACGATCCATCGATGAATGTGATTTGACGAACCCCGTGGCGGTTGACGCTCTGGTTGAGCAGCAAATGCCGGAATATGTGTTTCTCGCCGCCGCCAGAGTGGGGGGTATTTTGGCAAACAATACGTATCCAGGGGATTTCATTCGGATCAATTTACAGATACAAATCAATGTCATCGACGCCGCACGTCGTTTTGGAGTGAAAAAACTACTTTTTCTTGGATCTTCCTGCATCTACCCAAAGCTCGCTCCGCAGCCTATAAAAGAGGAGTATTTGCTCACAGGGCCGTTGGAAACCACGAATGACGCATATGCAATTGCGAAAATCGCGGGTATCCAGATGTGCGATGCTTACCGGAGACAGTATGGGTTCCAATCCGTATGTCTCATGCCGACAAATCTTTACGGCCCGGGCGACAATTTCGATTTGAATAATTCGCACGTCCTGCCTGCGCTTATCCGAAAATTCCATGAAGCCAAAGTGAACCACAGCTCTGAAGTTGTGGTTTGGGGAACGGGAAATCCGCGAAGGGAATTCCTGTATGTGGATGATCTTGCAGACGCTTCTCTTTTTCTAATGAATAATTATCAGGGGGATGAGATCGTCAACGTTGGAGTGGGGGAGGATCAAACCATAGGCGAGTTGGCGGAAATGATTCGCGACTTGGTCGAATATCGAGGAGATATCTCTTTCGATACCTCCAAACCGGATGGAACTCCAAGAAAGTTGCTTGACGTTTCTCGCCTATTCGGCTTGGGTTGGCGGCCAAAAACCTCTCTTCGCGACGGGATATCACAAACATATGCCTGGTACCAAGAGAAGGCGGGGAAAATCAGTTGATACGTTTGCATTCGTTTGCTTATGGGTTGGAATTGTTATGTTAACGAATAAGGCTGACGACCTGTTTGGTAAGATTGATGAGAGTCATTAACGAAGATAACCAAAATGAGTTTGATATGATGTAATTGTAGTTTTGATTCCCTAAAGACACTCTATGGGGAAATAAGCAAATACGTTTTGCCGCTAATGAAATGAATGTCGCACTTCACCGCATCTAATATGACATTATAGTATTTCAAAGGGAATTAATTATCCGTAATATGCGCTCCGCATTCGTTTGCACACCTGATTTTATCCACTTGATAGTTGGATATGACGAGGAAAAGGCACGATTGATTGAGAATCGTTCCATTGGAAGCATACGCGGCTATTTAAACGTGTGATTATGACGCCAACACCGGACCATCAAGACGAACTATATATCGATTCCTCTCTGCTGAGGGCTGTTATAAAAAAGCGTTGGATATTGTGGACGTTTACAGGACTGTTTCTTTTTGTCCTTATCGTTTTCATAATGTTGCTTTTCGTACCCCAGAAATACACTTCGACGACCTCCCTCTCAATACAGAGTAGTGCATCTCCGATGGGTGGGGCGCTCTCCGTTCTTACGGGACAGACAGAAAACAAGAAATATCTCGGGATTTTGAGCAGCAGACGGCTGGCGGAGAGGGTTGCGAATGATGTGGATCTGTACCATAAGCTACGTTTTCGCGATCGCGCCGATATGTTGGAGCAGTTGCAAGGGATGGTCTCAGCCAACGAGGATTCCGTGAGCGGGCTTGTATTCATATCCGCAACGGTGAAAGGTCCACCCTATATCCCAGTATTTTCCAAGTTAAATCGCCAAAAAATCAAGAATCTTGCGAAAGATATCGCGAATGCATACGCCAAGGAATTGAAGCGGTATTATGTTGATAATGATAACGCGCGAGATACGGTTTTATTGCGCGGAGCGAATCAACTCCTCAAGATGACCAAGGATAACTACTATCATAATAGGGACTTGGTGATGCGCTTTATCAAGAAACATCTGAAAATGACCTATATGGCCAGTTTGGGGAAAGGCGGATCCGGAGCTTTGGATATTGGCGCATCGGCGGATATGGCAATGACGAGCGCCTCGGGAGGCGATACTCTTTCCGATTCGTCATCCGGCGATTCCAGCTCTTCTTCACCGCTCTCCTCCATGGGAGCTTCGACATCGCTTCCAGGAGGATATTCCGGAGTGTCGGGGTTGTATCAGGGGTTGTTGCAAATTCAAACCGATTTGAAAGGGTTGGAGGCGGGTTACACGGAGTACAATACTCAGGTGAACAAACAACTGAGAAATATAGAGAACATCCCAGAAGAGGATCCATTACTCATGCAAGCCAGGCGCAAAGTTCTGGAGCAAAAATTGAAGCTGGAGGAGTTGCGCATTCAATATAGCGACACCAACCCTCTGGTTGTCGTTGCGAAAAATGAACTGGCGGTGGCTGAAGCGCAGTTGAAAAGAGAGATAAGAGGTATTAAGAATCACTACACTACCGACTCGGTGGTGAATTCTGTTCGAGAAGCCGATCTTGAAGCCAAAAGATTGACCTTGCTGCATAATATCCATAGGATGGAAAAGGGCATGATGCTGCAGGGATTGCAGGAGGCGAAGTTTGACGAACTGAAAACAGACCTGATGCTGAGCCTCGCCGCTTTTAAGGAAACCGAAGTGGATTCCGCCAAACTGAGGTTGGAGACGGTGTCCGCACAGAGCAGGATCAATGTGGTGGATACGGCTATCGACGCAAGGACCGGGAACCCTCGCCCTCGAGTCATGCTTGGTATCGCCCTGGCCCTTGTGATAGCGTTCATAGGTGCGCTCATCATCCGAGACTACAATGTGGAATCGAAAGCGAGGAAGAACCAGGAGATTGCACCTGCGAGTTAGCGGCACGGCATGACGACAAGCAAAAATGAGCATTAATGATACAAGGAGGGGGACATTGCGTCCTCCTCCGCTCATAGGTTGCTTTTCAAGTACAAAGCGTATGTTACGGCTGTTTACTGGGCTCCGCGTCCGGTTAAAACCGCGGGAATGGTTTTAACTAGGATCATTAAGTCGTTTCTGAAGGATCTCGTCTCGATATATTGAATATCTAACTCCACCCATTGCTCGAAGGGGATATTGCTTCGCCCGTTTATTTGCCAAAGACATGTCAATCCCGGATGCACCGAAAGTCGCTTAAGTTCGCGATCTCCGTATTCCTCAACTTCACATGGCAACGGAGGACGAGGACCAACCAAGCTCATGTCCCCCTTAAGTACATTCCAGAGTTGGGGTATTTCATCTATGCTCGTTTTACGCATGAATGCTCCAATGGGGGTGATTCGAGGATCATTTCGGATTTTAAAGACTGGTCCGTCCGCTTCGTTGAGATGTCGAAGCAGGTCTCGCTTGGATTCCGCATCGGCAAACATTGATCTGAACTTATAACAGGTGAAGGGTTTTCCGCCAATTCCCACTCGTGTCTGTTTGAAAATAACAGGCCCTTTGGATGTTAACTTAATCAATAAAGCGATTATTATGGAGAAGGGCAGGAAAAGTGTGATGACTAACGCCGATATGATAATGTCAGTGAGTCTTTTTAAAAAAATATAACTCTTATCTGACTTCACGATCTGTATGGATTGTATCGAATCATGCGATATAGCCATGGTTCACTCCCTTTCCGACATTGAAAGGCTTCCTTGCAATCTCAAGTAACTGAAATTTTAGATGGACGAATTAAATTTTCACGCAAGTGAAAAAACTCTTCATTTTCGAATCTCAATTATCGACTTGAAAATGTGGCAAACAACCGGCTTTGAGCGTGAATATGGGAAAAAATCTGTCTTATCTGGTTTTG
>JAJZOL010000218.1 GCA_021811565.1 bacterium
CGGGCGAAAAATGCGAGATGGGGGGAAGAGTGAAGTTGATTTCGGGAATAACTCTCCCGTTGCCGATTTCAATGCCTCTACCGCATTTTATCGGCTTCGGTGATTTGCCGTAAGTGAATTCGTCCAGATTTGTAATAGCCAGACCGATCGCCATTTGATTCCACCTCTTAGGTTTAAACACTAAATCCTTTCACTTGTGCGAACTACGGCGAACGAAAAAGTGAATCGCGGGACGCAACGCAAGCGAAATAAAATTCAATATTCATAATGTTAAACTATAAAAATTAAAAAAACAATTCATCCGATACGGATAAAATCCGCATCGGATGGATAAATTATGCGTTCTACATTAAGGGGGAAAGCTTCAATCCACGCCAACCAATTGGCGTGCGAGTCTCACCGCTGCGGAAGCGTTTTCACTGAAACCGTCCGCACCGATTTCATCGGCGTAACGCTGAGTGACCGGAGCGCCGCCAATCATGATTTTAACTTTATCATGCAAGCCTGCGTTGTTCACCGCATCCACCGTGGCTTTCATGCCAGGCATGGTGGTGGTCAGGAGCGCCGACATGGCGATGATTTGAGCGCCTTGCTCTTTGGCTGTTTGAACGAACTGTTCGGGGGACACGTCCACTTTAAGATCAATGACTTCAAACCCGCCTCCCTCCAACATTGCGGCTACAAGGTTCTTGCCAATGTCATGGAGATCACCCTTGACCGTGCCGATAACCACTTTGCCAATGGGCTTTGCGCCTTTGTCCGCCAATTTCGGCCGAATCAATTCCAATGCGCCTTTCATAGCTCTGGCGGAGATCAAAAGCTCGGGCACGAAATATTCGTTCGTCTCAAACCTTCGCCCGACCTCGTCCATGGCGGGGATCATGTATTTGTCCAAAAGTTCCTGGGGGTCAACTGATTCATTCAAGGCTTCCTGCACGGTCGCTTTGGCCGTTGCCGCGTCGCCTTCGAGAATCGCTTCATAAAGAGGCTGGAGATCAGTCATAGTAGTATCCTTTGAGATTATTGGATTGCAGGAAATCTATAATACTGAGCGACTGACTGCAAGGTCAGTCGCGGGGAAAAGCGTCAGGTCGAAGTTGAGCCGCCAGCGAGGCGAGCTCATCCTCCTCTGTCACGCCATTGGGAGCGAATTCCACCGCATCCGCAGGACAGACCGCCACACAGTTGGAATCGGCGTAAAATCCGAAGCATTCCGTGCAGAGATTTGAATCGATGCGGTAGCGTCCGTCCACCTCCTCAATCCCTTGATTAGGGCAAGCGGGTAGACATGCGCCACATTGGATACATCGTTCCTGATTAATCATTCGTGCCATTAAAATGGCCCCCTGTTCTTAGGCTGCATCCTCGATAGCACCCGTGGGACATGCCGCTTGACAACGAGATTCTCCATCATTCTCCGCACACTCGGTGCAAAGGTTGGGATCTATTCGATACTCGCCGTCAACTTCCGCGATCGCTTCGTTGGGGCATTCGGGAAGACAGGTTCCGCATTGAATGCAGGTATCCTGATTGATTGATTTTGCCATTATTTCCTCCTGGCTTGAAACGTTTATGTTCAATGGTCGATATGTATTTATCATTCTCTATTGCCGGTATCCCACCCCTTTATAAACTATGTCGGTAAAGAGGTGTAAGGTACCCTATAAAGTACCAAGGCGCCTTTTGAATGATTATACTTATTTTACTTCAATCTCAACTGTTAAGCAATAGATGAAATGTGAAAAAAACAAGAAAGGCGATAATCTTTATTTTAGCGCAATTACAAAATCAGGTATGAATGGTCAGGAATGCTTGATCCCCGTATCAGGATCAAAGATCGCATTCACCCGTTTCATACGCCTTTATTGGTCAGTATCTCTTGCCAAATTCTCTTGGCGTTGTCCCATTTGCTTGCTCTCCTGGACTGCGGAAGATACTCCACGAACTCCTTGCCGTAATTCTTGTGGTGTATTCTGCTGTCGAGAATGCAAACCATTCCCTTGTCCTGGTGAGTGCGTATTAATCGCCCAAACCCTTGCTTCAAACGTATTTGCGCCTGAGGGATACTGAAATCCTTGAACCAATCCCCGCCTTGCGAGATGATCGCGTCCACCCTGGCTCGGTTGATCGGGGAATCCGGCACGCCGAAAGGCAAACGATCAATGATCACGCATGAGAGGGCGTCCCCTCTCACATCAACCCCCTCCCAGAATGTTTGGACGCCGAACAGGCACCCGCACCCGCTATTCCGAAAGTCCTCCAATAGTTTCCCCGGCGGTTGATCACCTTGCTTGTATAGAGGATACCTTAGTTTGTCCTTTAATATCTCATAGCATTCGTTCATCATCCGCCAAGAGGTGAATAAAAGAAATGCCCGCCCCTCCGTAAGACCGACAATCCTCTCAATCTCATCGCACACCTGCAAAACATATGCGTTGACTGGAAACTTCGGAGGTTCGGGCAGGTTCCATGGAACATATAACAGCGACTGACGCTTGAAATCGAAAGGGGAATCGACGAGTTTTTCCATGATGCGCTCCGGCGCTCCTATTCGAGATTTGATATACTCGAACCCTCCGGAATTGGAGAGGGTGGCGGATGTGAGCACAACGGTGGCAATTCTGTTCCAGAGTTTGTCCTTGAGAATGGAACTTACTTCAATCGGTGTTAAATGAAGGTTGCATCTTTGATTGAATTCCGCACTCCGGCGTCTTCCCTTGGAATGCGAAGATGTTTCCCCCCACCGAATATGATTTGGCGAGTCCGAGAAGATCAGGAGGTTCAAATTCTCGCGAAGCCTCCCCGCAACCCGTGCATATCCTTGCAGTCTCTCCAAAAGCGGAGTTTGCTGCTCCTTGGCGCGATTAAGAAGTTCGTTCTCGACCCCTTCAAGCATTGTGCAAAGAGTGGTGGCTGTTTGAGTGGTCACTTCCCCTCTGTCCTTTGGAATGGCTTCATTGTAGAAGTAATCCCCCTTCATGTCGAGGAAAGGTTCGAATAGCTTTTGGTTCAATATGTCCACCGCTTCCAATCTCTCCATATTCAGGTCGAGCCCCTTCAGCCTTCGCAATCGCTCCACAAAAAAATGGATGTTGGCGTTGTCCAGTTCGCACCCGAAAGTCTTGGTAGCCACCGTCTCCAAATGGTGCGCTTCGTCTATCACCAAAGCGTCGTAGGAAGGAATTAACTTGTTATCAGCGTCTTCATCCGCCACTTCCAAATCGCATAAGAGCAACGCATGATTGACGACGATGATATTGGCGGTCGCAGCATCCTTGCGCATGTTGAAGTAGAAGCATTTCTCAAAATAGTGACATTCCCGCGCTCTGCAAGTGTCCTGATTGCAGGCTATTTCCTGCCAATGCGGCCAACTGAATGGCAGATCGCCTACATCTCCCGTCGTTGTTGTCCTCGCCCATTTTGATATCTTTTCGAACTCGGCGGAAGTCGACAGAAAGAGATCATCCCTGGCATAGTCCATATCCTGATGACATAGGTAATTCCCCCTCCCTTTCATCAAAGACGCTTTTATTATTATGGAGGGGAAAAGCTTGCAAACAAGAGGGATGTCTTTTTGTATTAGTTGCGTTTGAAGGTTGATCGTATGCGTGGAGATGACAGTTCGTTTTCCCTGACTAGCCGTAATGACGGCGGGAATCAAATATGCCAACGACTTTCCAACTCCCGTTCCCGCTTCAACAAGACATGGGGTGCGCTCCTCAAACGCCTTGAGGATCGTTTTGCAAATCTCCACCTGTTCGGGGCGGAATTCGTAATTCTCAAGCGATTTGGATAACGTTCCCCCCTCGCCTAGAAGTGTGTCGATCTGATCTAACTTCGTTTTTGTTTTGCGGTCCATCATCATTCCTGTCATACTGATACCGGCATGCCACGTGTGAAGCTGCATTTATCATCGCATATTTGACGCAGGGTTGAGTTATACGCTAAAATAGAAATATGCGCTCGTAGCTCAGCGGATTAGAGCATCTGACTTCGGATCAGAAGGCCGGGGGTTCGAATCCCTCCGAGCGCATTTTTTTCAACCTTCTTCTCCCGTCACTCCCCTAACTGGCTGTACCGATCCAAATAATCCAATGTCGCGGATATGAACTCTGCGTGGCTCCATGTCAAAGGCGAAACGGAGAGTTGCTCGCCCGTTAACGGGTGCAGTTGTTCGGAAAATATCCCGCTCGTACTGGCGTGATTCGCGGCCCAAAGCAGCAACTCCATGGCGGTCATCAACTCCTTGCGGTTTTGTGCGTGACTGATATACCACTTCGCCGTCCACATGGTGCAAATAAACCATGGGTTCCCGGGGATATTATGGATGTCATCGCTCACTCGAAAATAATAATCGTTTTCGTAACGGGCGACGCCACCCACCTCCGTCTTAACCCATAGACGAGAAATGAGGGCGCGGATCGTTTTCTCCACCATCGGATGATCCACAGGGAACGCCCCGAACGACCACACACCGGAAATGGCGCTGTCCATGGTCATGTCATATTCATACTGCGCATCCCCGCCCATTCGCTTCTCCCAGGAAGCCGGAGTCAGCATCCTAGCGAATCGCTGCTCGGATTCGTTCCAGAGATAGGTTTCCATTCCCTTTCGAATCTCGTCTGCGGCGACGCGATAGGTGTCGCCCTTTCCATCGTCAAAGACATCCGATATGTTCGCCGCTGCGATTAACGCTCCATAAACGGTTCCGCACGTGTATGCGTGAACCCCTCTCCTTTCCTCCCATAGATCATACGAAGGCAATGGCAGCCCCGTATTGGGATCCCGATACATATCCATAAAGTCGGCGCAAGGGAGAATGAATTCATCATACACCGATTCAATGAACTCCAAATCCTGATACCGATTGTAATGCATCCACAAAGCCCAAATTACCAAAGCGGTGCTGTCTTCCTGAAAGGGAGTCTCATTGTATCCATCCACCGTCCAAGGATGCCAGGTGGCGCCAAGAGAACCGTCAGCGCTGTATTTATGCAGAAGAGCTGCACGATCCTTTGGCAGGATGTCTCGGCAAAAAAGGAAGAATTTTCGTGTGATATCCTGATATCCCAGTCTGTCCAGCGCGGCGGAAACCAGCGCACCGTCCCTCGGCCACATATAGGAGTAATGCGCCCGGGCTGTCTGCATGATGTCGGAATCGTTAGCCGCAATGATCGCTCCGCGGTTATCAATGTTGGAGCGTATCGTCAGCAAACTGCGGCGGAAAACCTTGCGAATGCTCTCCGGCAAAATCGCCAGACGATCCGTCTCCTTGTTTGACCATGCGATCCAATAGTTGGTCGTTTCCCTCATGAGTGTGTCAAAACCGTTATCATGGATATGATTGTAGATGCGAGTGAGTTCGCCAAGTGACTTTCCCGCGCAGACCCAAGCGTGAATTTCGGACGCGGCGCTTGGGAGCAGATCCGCCCGAACGCTAAAGGTGGAATCAACCGATCCCTGTGCCACGGGATTCATGGAAAGCCTGCCATCCTCCGCGTCACGCCAGGTTCCCTCCGCCCCTCCGAAACCCTTGATGCCCGTCGCATATTCAAGAAGCCCTCCCTGAGCGCTCATCGCACCCAACAGGAAATAGTTGTCTCTTTTGTAATGGATAATCGCATCCTGATAGGGATTGTAAAAGGCGGTGTCGCCGATATCGGTTTCCGCGATGTGAAAATTATGCGTGAAAAAGACCCTGCACTCCCTCTTCCTGTCCAATTCGTTGCTAACCCGTATTCGTCGCAGAAGGATATCTTCGCGATGCAGTACGCAATCGTTTATAATGAGGGAGAGTTTCAATCCGGCATGGGTTGCCGTCGCGTTGCTCACAAGTGTGTTTTCAACGTATTCCGTCGATTTTGTCCAGGCGGGATCGCTGAGCCAAAAAAATTGCCCGTCCACCCACACTCCAATTCGAGCGAGATGACCGGACAAATGATTCAACATTCCTACGTATGGCCAGTAAAAATCTCTTATGGATAAATCTCTGTCCATGGTAATCAGCAAATTGCCGTTACCCATCACCAAAGGTCGTGGCATCTATTCCCTCAGGCGCCCGGATTTGGTTGGTATGCGGCGCCAATTCATTTCTATCCGGGCGCTTGAGGGTTCCGCTCTCGGTCTATCCGGGAGAGCTTCCCACCTGCGTGATGATCCAGTGCCCGTCGATTCGTTGCAGAACGTAGCTAACATATACTTTGTACTGCTGGTTGTTGCTGTCCACGTATATCTGTTTGCCGGATACCGTGTATACCCCCACGCCGTTCTTCTTAACACGATCCAAAGTGAAGGAGATGGTGTCCATGTGCGTCAAGGCGTCACGAGTTAGATCCAGATAGTCGTTTGCACCAAGCGAATACTCGTATTTGCCTCTCTGAAAAACCGCGATTTTCACATTGGGATCGGTTAAATCCACCAGCGGCTGTATATCGCTCTCCATGAACGCTTTGCGGATGTTGTCAATGGCATTCTGCAAACCAGGCACTTGGTTTGCTAAAGCCGCGCCTTGGTCAGTCTGCAGATAATATCCGTTACTCGGATACCCTTCGCACACTCCACCAACGTAAATGGGCGTTTCGATGTATACGAATGCTGGTCGATGATACCAACAGTAACTTGCGTCGATATAGGGCGGACATACACCGTCATAGTAGTAGTATGGCGAATAGTATACCACGCCTGGCGTGTAAACGGGACTGTAATACGGATAGTAACTATAATCGCCGCCCCCGAAGAAATTCACTATCAGGGTGTTATGGATTCTGTCCGCAGGTCTCAAATACACACCGTTGTTAAACAGGCGACCCTCTCTTGAATGCGTGAAGATGTTATAAGCGTTGTTGCTTACATAACGCCCTCCCGCCACACCTCTATTCTGGACCGCATTGCGGTTAAAAACGCCGATGGGTTGGTTTCGCACATTCCCATTATTCGCGATACGCCGTCCCGCAGGTTGATTCAGCGTCCCCGTGTTTACTCTTCCGCGTTGAATATTGGGCCTTGTGTTCGGGAAGATATAGTTGTTTCCGCCCGTGCTGATTTGTCTGTTTCCCACGTTCGGATTATCTCGTGTGGGATTAATGTTCGTCCTTTGCGGCGATCTGTCCGGAGATTGCCATGATCTCTGCCAGTTCGAATGCCCTGGTTGAGAACCCGGTTTGGAAGATGGCAGGTACGATCCTCTGTCGGGCGCGGGATTGCTTCGGACGGGTGATGGGTTGTATGTTCGCTGTGGGGTGTAGCCGTTTCCTCCACCCCCACCATAAATGCGCCCATGCCCGGAATAACCGCCGCCACCTCCGACGGGTCTGGATGGAGTGTATTCTCTACCGCCACCACCGCCGCCGACAGGGCTGGATGGTGTGTAGCCTCTGCCACCGCCGCCGCCACCTCTTTCACCGCCACCGCCACCGCCACCTCCCGGTCCTCTTCTCTGACCCAATGCGGGCTGACAAGCCAACAAGGAGACTCCAATCACTGCAATGGACAGCATTTTCCAAATTCTCGGATCGGATTTACCGCTATATTTGGCTTTCATGGCTAATACCTCCTTTCGTGTATTTCACCTGAAGTTATCGTAACTCTCGTCGGATTACTAATTCGTCTGTTTTTTAACTCTCTGATTATACTATACGTTTTGCAATTTGTACTGTGACGAATAATATACCGTTGATTAATAAATTCCAAGAAATGAAATTCGTGCAAGATACGAAACGAGGGGACGAAAGAGGAATTCGCATTCACCATACGAGTTGCAAGAGGGAGAGCGGCGCTAAACGATATCGCCGCCCTCGAAGAATTACTTTTACAGCTTCACAATTTTGCCGGTCTTCTCCGACTCGTAACCGCCAAGAATCACATTCAGAACTGCTATCCCCTCTTTCAGGCTCTGCTCCGGGGTTTTGCTCGTCTTGATACACTCCACATAGTGCTGGATCTCCGCTACGAAGCCGTTTGCAGGCTGCAAATCCGCTTTCTCCACCTCGCCTTGATTAGGTGCGAAGTACAGGTCGTTGCCCCTGCCGTATATCTGTCCCAACTCGCCAACGACGGATATCTGCCATTGTCCGTTTGGCACGGAATGAGCCCAAGAGGTTTGAAGCGTCCCTATGGAGTCGTTTTCGAAACGCACCATCGTTTGCGCGGAGTCATCCCCCTCCAGGTTCTTTTGTACGAAGTTGTGGCTGAAGCTCACGACCTCCTTCGGCTCGGAGTTGGCAATGGATATGAGAAGATATGCCGGATGATAACCGGTATCTATGGCGCATCCGCCGCCGCAAGTCGCAAGTTTTCCTCTCCACCCGTAATCCTTCACGCCGTCCGCACCGCCGGAACGGAAGCAGTCAACAGTGCGGATGCTGAAAACTCTTCCAACCTTTCCCTCCCTTACCCACTTGCGTGCGAGACGAGGCGCAGGCTCAAACATCTGATTGTGTGCGCACTGCAGGATGACGCTGTTCGCTTTCACTGCCGCCTCTATGTTCTTCGCCTCCTCATGAGTGATGCATAAAGGCTTCTCCGTCATGACGTGCTTTCCCGCGTTCGCAGCGTCTATGATCGCCGCAGCGTGAAGGTAGTGCGGCAATGCGACATCCACCGCATCCACTCCGCCTTCCGAAAGCATCTTTTTCCAGTCCGTGTATGTCGCCACGTCCGGATTTACCGCCAATCCGCGATTCTGCGCTCGCTCCTCAATGATATCGCACGCCGCTACGACTTGCGCCTCTTCGGCGACGGCTTTCCATCCCGGCAGGTGGGCTCCCATGATCCCGCCGCAACCTATAAATCCGACTTTGATCATCACGTCCTCCATCTGAATATGAATTAATAAAAGAATACCAGTTTCCTGCGAATATGCGGATACCGGTTTCAATTATCTGCACGGAACAGCGGGATTCCAACTTGGCGTTTCATTTTCACCATTTTACCATCGCGGCGCTTGACCTTTTTTCTGCATCAGGGTACTGTCTTTGAGTGTTGTAATATCAGTCGATTGACAAGGATAACAGACAAGAACACGGAAAGGTTATGGAGCGTGATATGAGCGGAAAAGCTTTGATTGTATGGGGAGGCTGGGAAGGACATGAGCCCGAGCCTGTGGCTAAGG
>JAJZOL010000188.1 GCA_021811565.1 bacterium
CCGATGTGAGGTTGGACGGGGTGTAGCCGTAAATTGGATTAGTGAAGAAAGGGAACATCTCATCTCGTATGATCCTTGTATCGGAGGGGTCCATGAAAGAGGCATCCGTCACAATTCGGTTGGATGTGTAATCCGTCTCGAAACTTGATCCGGCGTTTTGAGTGGATTCCCCTGCGATGATGGAAAAGCTGCCCGAATCGAAGCGATAACTTGATCCGTAGCATTGCCAGTAACTTGTCGTGCCGGGGCATCCTCCGTCCGACGACACCTGTGCTGGACCGCCGGTGTCGTCAGGGCATCGGAAAATATCCTTGTTTTTTCCATAAGGCAGGATCTCAAGCTCCACCCCCTTGTGTCCCGGCTGACCTGCGGGCGGATTAACATCGTAAGCGTAAAATATGGGCATCACTTCGTCATAGTCCTGCACATACATTCTCGTCTGCATGCCTATCTGCCTTCCGTTGGAGATGCATGTGATCTCCCGCGCCTTCTCCCGCGCCTGGGCGAATACGGGGAATAGAATTGCAGCGAGAATCGAAATAATCGCAATTACCACGAGCAATTCAATCAATGTAAAGGCGTTCGCCTTTTTTTCGGACATTTAAACCATCCTTTCGTTCAAGTCGGGAACGAGGGAAGGATGCGCCACTGAGATTACGCATAAAAAAAGCCGCAACCTTCGGTGGGAGCTGAAAGTAGCGGCGTAACAAGTCTTCGTACTTGTTCGCTTCCCTCCGTCGGCATTACCCGTATCAGGTGTAAGGGGTTCTCCGAAATTCGGAATCTCAGCCAGCCTTAAAGCCAGCACCCCCAGCGATATCATTTATTATATCTTACGAAACAATCATCCTGCAAGTGACCTCCGCGGTTGCATTTTTTTTGATGCTCTGTCTCAGACGGCAATTTACCGCATCGAGTGTAATTGCGAAACTATATGGAAACGGTTTGCGAAGTGCATTTTACGCTTAATCATACTCCGTAGATCGAATCATGCAATTCTCTGAAGGCATACATTCTCTCTTAGATATGTATTAGGCTGCGGATTTCAATGAACCTGAGTAATTAGTTGCCTCCGGACGCAACTACTGATTGAACCGGATACAGAGTATTGGTCGTCAACAACGGGAAATAAGAGTAGTTCAATACCCTCTTGAATAGATCGTCGATTTTCGGTGAAAAAGTATCCCCCCAATTGGTTGCATCCAGTTTGTTCGCCGCTTTCAATTCGGCGGTCTCAGGGTCTATCTGATGTGCGATATGATAAAGACAGGATAGCGCCATATGCACATCCGCCGAGGAATCATTCACGCGCTCTACGCTCCTCAACAGTGGGAGCGCTTTTGTCGGATTATTCACCGCGAGGTAATAGAGCGCTCTGGAATACTCACAATATGGGTTGTTGGGATCGATATACAACCCGAATCCGCTCAACATACCCGCTACATCATACACGCGTTTCCCTTGCGTCAACGCCTCCATTGCCGTTAAAGAATAAGCCACGGAAGCCATTGGGTTTTTCTCCAATGCGGATAGGAGCAACGTGTGAGCATCGTCGAGATTGTTTGCGAAATAGGCTTGCAAAAGATTCACTTCGGGCTGACCGCCCATCATGGCTTCCGCCTGCAATTCCTCCTTTACGGCGCGAACCTTTTGTCCTCCCTGCAAATCCGCATAGGCTGCCATGATCCAATCAGCGGTAGTGGATATGTCTCCGTTTGATGGGGCGGTGGCGTCGGAATCGACTTCGGATATCACCGCTTTGCGGGCCTTGTCAGGTTGGTGCATGATAACATAGTACATCCCCATAAGCGCATGGGTTGCGGCATCTCCGCGTTGAGATGTGATGAGATCTCGCAAAGTACTCCAAGCGTTGATGAAATCGCCGGAATTGATATAGGCGAGCGCCAAACGATTGGCGATATTGATGGGAACGTTATCCAAACTTCCGCATTTCTTATAGGATTGGATTGCATCGTACCAATCGTAAATCGAGGCGTAGTAATCGCCTTGGAGCATATTCTTATCCGTGGAGGATGCGTTTGCAGGCACGGATTGCGACTGGATTTTTTTAATCTCCTTGAAGATCGTCACTGCTTGGTTCAAGTAAGGAATGGACGTATTGGATTGAAGGTTTTTGTCCGCAGCGTCCACAAGGAAGGAGACTTTCATGGTGCGCAGAGTGGTATCGTTATCGGGAACTGGGAGTTTGTTGAGCATCTCAATGGCCTGATCGGGATGCCCGCTTTGCTTCAAATACTGCGCCATCGCACGGATTGCGTTCGGGTTATTCGGATTGATCTTCATCGCGCGTGCGCACTCCACCTGAGCGGTATCCAAATCTCCCTTCTTAAGCGCCTCCATCGCCATCTGCGCGTGTTTGTCCGCGCCGAGGGAAAGCTGATTATCGAAGATGAGATGCAGGTCCGCCTTAACCGTGGTTCCGTCCTGCTCGGTGGCGACCGCCGTGATGGTGTGAGGGCCATCGTTATAATTCAGAGTGTCAAAGGAGACCTCGTAAGGAGTTGCGGTTTTCGTACCGATCACCGTTCCATCCACCTCGATATCCACTTTGGTGATAAATACATTATCGGGGTAAGCCAGCATTGCGCGGATATTGATGGTTTTGCTAACCGTTTCCCCATCCTGATGATTAAAAGTGATTGTAACATCCGCACGAGCGACAACGCACGCGAATAGTAAAAGCACAGCCGATAGAACAAACCCGAAATTTCGGTGTGAGATTGAAAGACGCTTCACACTCATCGCTTCTCCTCCATGATCTCTCATCTTGCGGGATGAGCTTTCTTTAATATAATAGGGGCGGCGCTAAGTAAATCCCCTCGCTGCATTTATGTCACAGGGGATTGTGGGATATTCAGTTTATTTCATGAATTATACTTTAACATGCGAGTGCGTACATAACTTACAAGGGATCAATATCCGCCACAGCCGGAGATCGATCAAAATAATACACCAAACGCGCACTTAAGTCGTCATTGGGATCTCCTTGGGCGATTTCCAAATGGAATCTCGCTTTCACGGATTGCCCCGGTCCGATGGATCCGAGCATAGCGATCGTCGAAGGCGTAATACGAGAGTGTGATTTGGAATGCAGAACGAATCGCGCGTTGCCCACCGTGCCCCCTCCGTAATTCGCCAAGGTAATGTTCACTGCATATGTGTCTGGCGGTCCGGAGGAACTCTTGATCCAATTTAGTTGCGGCAGCAGTTGCAGACAGCACATACTAGTTTCGCTAAGGGAATCCCGAAGATCGCCGATATATACGTCGAACTCCTTGTCCACTATAGTATGGTTCGCAAGCTTGATGTTTTCAAGCAGTGTCTGAATATTGGAGAGAAGAAACAGAGCGCGATGGATATTCCTTAGTCGATCGTAACGGTTGGATACGGATACCCCTTGTGACACTATGCTGATCTGCTCCCGACATTCATTATAGGGGCCATTTAGTACTCGAAAGAGGTGAGAACTATGTTTTTTTAAGCCTCTTATGACATCGAGCAAGTTCTGTGTGTTTTCCACCATTCGCGCGGTTTGATTTACAATAATCAAAAGGGTCCCCTGTTCTGGTTTTTGCCAGATCACCTTCGTGACATTTCCAGGATGCAATTGAGGAACGGATTCCAAACGATCCAATCCGATATCATCAGCGGAACCCTGCAGGGAAAAGTCGACTTTACTGAAAGTAAGACACCCGGCGGGCAGTTTTACGGTGATGATGTTTCGTATCTTGCTGTCACTAGGGTTTGTGAATAGCAGGCATATTTTGTACCCTTCGCGCGTTGCGAGGATGTTGTTCATAACGGATGATCCCTCCGGGGGCAACACCATACCTTCCATGTCCATCTTTTCAAGAAGATGCTTTGCTTGATCCGGAAGCGCAGAAGACTGTTTGATGATGTCATCCGTGGTCATTAGGTTACCGGTGTTTGTGCATGCGTCCATAGAGATGTAGCGTTGAATCGGCTGTGCGGTTTGATTGACGTTTGGCTGCGCGGGAGGTGCGTTTTGCTCTGTGGAGTTATCCTGCATGCCTGGAATGACAAGAAGGAATAAGAGAGCGGACATCCCCAATACGATGGGGGTCTGGATCGCTTTTCCACCTCCCTTGATTACGGAATGGATAAATGTGATTAGATGTTTCATATTTCTTTCCCTGGTTTTTCCAAATGCACAATGCGTTTTAGCAGTTGTTCGCGTTCCATCATGATTGCATGTCCGCATCCCTCACATATCAATCCGATATCCGCCCCAATACGCCGCACTCTCCACGTGCGACTTCCGCAAGGGTGAGCTTTTCTCAGCTGAACGATATCACCGGGCTCAATTTGCCAGTTCAAGGTTCCTTTTTCCACCAAAAACGATATTCCCGAAAACAAGCCGTCTTATCATTGCGCATCCAACATGGTTATGAAGTGTCGCATTTCCAGGGATTTTCGCTTGCCTCGCTCATTGGGAGATTGTTAAATGCGCCAAAGGTCATTCGGCCTTCACCAGTCATTATAACATAGAACGGACGGGGGATGTGTCGTTTAAGGATTATCGCTCTCCATTTCATGTGCTTCATTGAACGCTTCGTAGGCGGATTCGTTGGTATAATGATATCATTGTCACCAATCACTTGAAGATATTGAGGTTTCGATGCAAATTACGAAAACCACCAATCAGTTTTGGAAACTTCTTAAGGAGATTTCCCCTCAGGACATTGAGGATGAAAGCCAAATTCCATTTAGAATATACGTAGTATGCAGCCCTGGGGATCGCAAGGGCATCGAAACAATCCTGTTCAAATCACACCCCCTGAGCCAGATTTTGGACTCGTCTCATCAGGTGGAATTCATGGATGAATGCCCGTCATCCTACGGAGAGAAGGATATCATCATCGATTCGAGAGACACTACGCCTCTTGATGTGAACATGTCGCAATACTATTTCCACCTGAGATATTTCGGAGACTGGCGCAAATTGATTCTTCGCATTTTGGAATGCCGTGGCGATATCAGTCTCTCCCTTGCTCGTCACATTCCGGCATTTCGTGAGCACAAGGCGGATCAGGTTATCAGGGAGTGTTGCATGGTGAACGCTCAATTTGTAGTCATTAACTCCCTCCCTGCGATTATCCCGTTTGCGATTCCGCTGCTTCCGGTCTCCATGGTGGGGGATATCGTCACCTTGACGAAGAACCAGATGATGATGACGCTCAAATTGGGTGTGATTTATGGGTTCGAGGCTGATTGGCGATCAAGAGGCATGGAGATGCTTCCGATATTCGGGAATGCGTTCGGTTGGAAGTCTATCGCACGAGAGGTGTTGGACTTAATGCCTGCGGGAATAGGTATCGTTCCGCGCGGAGCCATTGCATACGCTGGGACCGCCGCAATCGGAAAGGTGATGCGGGCTTATTACAGCAAAGGCGTGCCTGTAAGTCTCACCGCCATCAATCGGCAGTATCGCGACCAAATAGACGAAGCCACGCGGATTGTCAAACAGATGCTTCCACGATTTCTGGAGAGCAGAAAACGACATGGAGAGGGCAAGTGATTGCAGAAATGCCTCACTTGCCGCAACTCTCCTCCCTCATTTCGGAATATTCAGATAATTTCCATACCCAATAATCACGGTGGATGATACAAGTACCGCCAAGCCAAGCGCGATCAGCCAGTGAGTTCGTTTGCTGGTACCCTTCCACTCCTTGAGAGCTATTCCCCACAACATACTGAAGATCATGATGCTTGCCATATGCAAGGTCCAACTAGAGAATGAGTAGCTACCCATTTTGCTTTGACCCATGGTGTAGAAGAAGAACTGAAGATACCATGTTATCCCTGCCATTGCCGAGAAGAGATAGTTGTTGGCAATGAGCGAGGCTCCTTCCTTTTGCCCATCTACGACGCCAAGGTATTCCCGACCGGAGCGATTTTTAATGTTAAGCGCGGCGCACCAAACGAAATTGGTTACAAAACCGCCAAGCAGAACGGGTATCAGAACCGGCAAGCCCTGCCAAATTGCAGACCTTCCATGGTGTTGCAGAATGTTCACGGCGTAATCGTTAATCGGTTTACCCGCATCCAGTCCAAAAGCCATGCAGGAACTCATGATGCCGGAAAAGGTGGCGATCGCCATGCCCTTGCCAAAATGGAATTCCGTGATCGTACTCTGTTTCTGCTCCGTGGTTAGCTCACGCTCCTTGGACATGCCCGCCATTCCACTGACGCCAATGCCTATCACGCTCGCAAATACGCCAAGCAGGATGAATTTGCCTGATAGGGTCGAGAAAATACCTGAAAGCTGCCCGTGAAAGATAGGCGGGATCATAGTACCGAATACCGCCGTGTAGCCTAGAGCGACCGCCATTCCCAAGGCGATGCCAAGGTATCTCATCGTCAATCCGAATGTCAGGCCTCCCACGCCCCACAACATCCCGAACAGAAACGCCCAAAAGAGGACATGTATGGGTGTGTGAGCTAGTATGGACCAAACTCCCGGTACTAAAAGCGAAGCCATGAGTGCGGGCATGATGATCCAACTGAAAAAGCCGCCGGCAAGCCAGTATGTTTCCCACGACCAACGTCTGACCTGCTTGTATGGAATATAAAAGCTGGCGGCTGCGAGTCCTCCCGTCCAATGCAAAAGGACTCCGAGGAATGGGTTAGGTGTCAACGAATTTCTCCTTTGCAGTTATTGTGAAATAATACATAACGCGCTTCGCCAATCCATGTCATGATCCATTATGAACATTTGAAGTGTTTTTTGCAATTGATGGCATTAACATATCCGAATGGATTCCATGCCGATCAACGAGGCGAGTTTTTCCAGATTAGAGGCGATATGACCGGTTCCAATGGCGCAATGATGCGCAGGCCCTGCATAACACCATCGATTCACGAACTCCTTGGCGCCGATGGGAAACCTGTATCTGCTGTTAGTGTTTCCGATTTGAAGAATGGGTCCGGGAACCGATTCTCCTTCCGCGAAGAGGAGTTTCAGCTTGCCATGTCCATCCTGAATGACTGAGAGGAGCGTCACCGGACCGTTTTTAACGCGCATTTCTATGGATAGTCCCTTGCCCGGTTTTCCGTGGTAGACGGGGAGAGGCACCAATTTGGCGGGACCGTCGGATATGGCGAGATGGGCGGGACCATCGTGCCCCAGAAGCACAATGTCGTCATTAAAGTCCATGGCGTAGAATTCAGAGAAAGAGCCTCCGCATCCGAAGAGGTCCAATATCTTCATCGCCTGAGCGTTTTTGATTTCGCACTCCCCCGCCACAGGAACACCATGAGCGGTGAGCAGGGAGTTGCCGGCGATTACCGAGGTGACGATGTCCTCGTATTCATTGCCTTCATACCCCTCGTAATAATATGCCATGGAGCCTATTTGATGGTTTTGAACCAATTTATCCAAGGCGCAAGAGGTTTTCGCCGCTCTTACCAATTCATATGCTGAGCATTGCGGGCTAACCACAAATTCGCCGTGAAATTGCTTTAGTTTGATTTTTATCTCCTCGTCCGAAATCGAATCTCGTAAAGCCTTGAGTTCACACATCTCTAATATCTCGAAATGACATCCGAGCGCTGCTGACTGCTGCGTCATGTCGCTATAGACATCAAGCATCCCCCCATAGTAATGCCCTAAAACGCCAACCCGATTGAGCCGCAACCCCTCGCGCACCTTGGCTGCGGAGACCCAATCCTCGATCTCGTTCCAAGCCTCGGAATCGGGGTCAAGAGTGCCGGTAATAAGATGGTATTCGATACCCGCTCTGTTGAAAACGGAGGCAATCTCCGGCGCCGAGCAGGCTTGGCAGTGGGCGAGCCATTCCCCCGTCATCAAACCACGATCCCCCAGCGCGTTGAAGGATTCATAATCTATCGCCTTGACGGGTTGGAGGTTGAGGACGATAACCGGTACGTTCGCTTTTTGAACAACAGGCAAAACCGTGGAGCTTAACGCATAGGTGGAGATGTAAAGAAAAAGAATATCCGCACACTCCCTTTTGAAGAAATCACCCGCAAGCCTCGCTTTTTCCGGGGAATCCACCATTCCCGCGCTGACAACCTCGGCGTTGAAGGATTCGATGCGGGATTTTACTGTTTCCAGATAGCTAGTGAGGCGGGGGAGAAGGGATGGGAACTGTCCCCAGTAGGTGTCCAAGCCGATGCCGAACAGACCGATTTTCATAAGGTGTCTCCTTTGAGAAGGCGAAGGGAATTGACGGTTGGGCGAAGTACGTACCTATTGTGTCATATTTCCCCGCAAGAGCAAAACAGACTGCCAAAAATCGAAGCGTGAAGGTGAGTTGAAAAGATATCTGCGCATTTTCATCGGATTTCGACTATTATAAAGTAGATTAATGCAGCAATTCGGATTTCGATTGTAAGTTCTCAAGCGTCCGGAGGAACGAGGATTGGGTAAATTGACAGAGGCAACGATTCAACGGGTGATTGATACCGTCGTGCGGGAAACGAATCCGGAGATGGTATATGTTTTCGGATCTTACGGGCGTGGAGACGCTAACGAGACCTCGGATCTGGATATATTGATTGTTGAAAGGGATGAATTTGGCGAAGACCATAGTAGATGGTCGGAACTAAAACGGATACGAAAAGCCTTATCCGAATTTCGTGTTTCAAAGGATATTGTAGTGATCAGCGTGGGGGAGTTTGAATACTGGAAAGGCTCCTCGGTTCACTTAGTGTCGCATGCCATAAGGGATGGAAGGTTGCTTTATGCCCGATCTTAGAGGCGCGGAGGCGCTATTAAATATGGCTCGAAAAGATCTGATGGCGTTGCGAGGTATGTTATCCGAGGCAACTTTTTCTGATGAGATATTTGGATTTCACGCTCAACAGGCTGTGGAAAAAGGATTGAAATGTTGGCTCAGCATACTTGTATCCGACTTTCCACGCACCCATGATTTACAACTTCTCTTTAGTTTGCTTATTGAAGCCAATGCGGATATTACTCCAGAAATGAAGTTATTGGAGGATTTAACCGATTTCGCAGTTATCTTCAGATATGGCGAGGTTGATTTGGGAGAGAGCATGGATCGTCCAAATGTAATATCTCAGGTAGCGGATTTGATTGATTATGTGGGAGAGGTGTTAAACCTGTATAAGCGACAGTAATCAAATTTGCATTGTAATCAATAGGTTAGCATTGGCGTAGGCTACTCTTGGGCGGTAAGGCGACTTCGCATGCTTATATTGGTGACTGGTTTTTGATTGGTCCCACAATCTAAATTGTCATGTTATCGGCGGTGCCTGGTACCGCCGGTCCACATCCCTCCGGTAAATTGGCTACAACCAGATCCGCCGCTTCCTCCTCATCCACGCAGCCGAGATCATCTCCCGATGCGCTCACGACCTTATACCGACCATCCAGCAACATTTGCACATAAGGCGTATCGGTTGTGAAAGGATAACCCGTGCAGCGGCTAAAGCATAACCTGTTGTAACTTATATATGGAAACAGTTGCCTCAACTGAGGTCGGCGGGATGCCGATATAACAATGGGTCTCATTTGGGGAAACGACGGAGTTTTACGGAGATAGGAGAGCCACCTATATTCGACCTCCTCTCCTCGTTCATAGTATTCGGCGACATCGTTAGCCAACACATAATGAAAACGGGCTGCAAGATTAGCGGTATTGCAGTCAGTCATGATCCATGTGTTGATTGCTTGAGCCATCTCGATTATGTCAGGTGTTTGACCGTTTGCAAGACAGACGCCGCGAGCCCAGAAGTCGAATACAAACAACCTATTCTCGTTCGAGATATAAACCTGCGAAAACCTTGATGCGGATTCGACACGCGCGTAGACCACAGGAAGGTGTTCAAGCCTCGGTTTCGAGACACTAAGGGAAGAGCCTATTTCGCGAAGAGCAGCTTGCAGAGCGTTAGGAAGTCCCTTGAGTGCGATGAGATCCGGGTACAGATTGTTGATCGTTTTGGCAAGTTCCAAATAGCTCCGACCTCTATTCTCAACATTTACTCGTCGAGTCTCGTATACAGGTGCGTGTCTTTTCGAAGGCGATATCCGCTGTTTAATCCTATCAGTCAATGAGTACAACGAGTAACGGCTGTTGGTTCCGGATTGATTGATCCGACAACGCCTTTTGATGCGTTCAGCCTTAAGATCGTATAATGCCGCAATAATAAGCCCTGTCAATATCAAGCCAGGGGAGATATATGTGGCAGTGATTTGTTTAACTGAGAAAAAAAGCAGCGAAAGACTTAGAGCCGAAATAAGGAGCATAATGTAGAATGCAGACTCACTATCTCGGCGCATCCGATGCAAATCACTTTCGGTTGCCATAGGTAATTCATTTACCGTGAGTTTCTTGAACTGGAACATGCGAACCCATAGGATAATTAATATGGGGAGTAGTATCATAGTGTCTTCCGCTTGATTTCGGATTAAGCAGATACTCACTTCTTTAGTAATTCGACCAACACACCCTGAGATTCACGAAACCTATTACGAGAAAGGCCGCGATAAGGACGACATTGAACCGCCTGCTCCAACTCGGGAACCGACCAAGCAGACGACAAGACACCCTTTCATCCCCCTGTCAACGCTTCCCTTTTTCCAGCCATGTATCTTCGGAAGTCATAGATTTATTATCCACGCGAAATAGCGATGGATTCTTCATCGGGGGACTCCACGCCTAGGTATCGTTCAGTACGCTATCACGATTAAATCCTTTTTCCTTGAGCCAGTTGTTCAGTCTTTCATTTGTCAGTCTCGCTATATATCTCCATCGCATCCCGTTTGTAAACTGCTCGCAGTGATAAAGAAAGTAATTTCCTTCCTTGTCCCGAAAAAGAGCCTCATCCAGTTCCATGCCTTGATTACTTGCCGCAAAACCGGTAATTTCACTCATCTGCCAGTCATCCTCAACCGGCGCGATTCGCATCATTTTTTTACTCCTTTCTCCATATCGGCGGACATAAACTTCATGGTTTCAGCCCCCTTGTCATGTGATGTAAATTTGACATGAAGGCTGCCTCTCTTTATTTAGATGCACAAGAAGTGGAGCCTGGAGCGGTGTTCGGCGTCAATGACTCCATCTCTTGAGGGATGAAAGATATGCGGAAAGGGAACATACAACAGAGACGCTTACGGCAAACGTTAGCAGCGCAACTTCCATGGATCCCCCTTTGAGATTTACGATAAATTGGGGAGCGACTAGAACAGCCATCAAAAGTAACACTACAGGAACGGCGCCGGGATGCGCCGCATTGATTGTCCATCCCATCCATTTGATGTGCCTTGGCACGATCACTCGGGGGTCCGACTTGCAATAATAAACACCCCACTTTTGGTTATGCGGATCTTTCCAGCATGTTTCGATTTCGTCTGATGTCATCGTCCCGTCCTGCTTTTGGTTTTTACGTCGAATGCCGTCTAACGATCCAATGCATAGCCACGCGTTTGAGACGAGTGGCTATGATAACCCGATAGTCGTTGTTTAATTCGAACCAAACACAAACATAAAGTACGATCAATGTGGTGACCCATCACCCCCACGCCGTAATGGGGTGCGATAAAATTTGGTGGTGACGGATAGGTTTATCCGGGCAATTAATCCCGCCGGTCGGGATTTTCGGCGCTTCTTCGCTGCCACCACTGCATAAATTCATCAACGCTTCGCACCTGAG
Source organism: bacterium (assembly GCA_021811565.1). Taxonomy (GTDB): domain Bacteria; phylum Armatimonadota; class Chthonomonadetes; order Chthonomonadales; family CAJBBX01; genus DTKV01. The sequence goes on from JAJZOL010000188.1 coordinate 11,683, forward strand.
CATCAATCACGGCTTCATACACGTGGACCGATAGCATCGTCCTGCGATACTCCGGCAGCGAACAAATAGCTCGCTTCACTTGAAGGATGCGAAAGCGCACATCATCGGTTAGCGCGGCGCTCCAGCGTTGGCGGTTCGGGCGGTGCTTGGTAAACTCTCCAGGGGGGGGCGTCCAAAGGTCTAACATCCATATGATCGCTTGACTGCTTTTCTTTGGATTACTTACCCTTATCCCCCAATAAAGATCTTCGGCGGGTCCCGTACCAATTCCAGGCTCACGTCGAGGATCCATGCCGACAAGTCGCCATGCCCAGCCTGTTGCCGCCAACCGATTGCCTAAGTCCCAATGCACATCCCAGTCGAGTTGCTCCCGCTCGCGCTCGAAATCCAAGTCTCGCCAAGTCATGGTTTGCATCACGTATGACCCGACCGGATAGAAACCTTCCGCGAGAATAATCTTCCTCAAGCCGGAATCTTCAAGCATTTGATCTGCTTCGGTGCGCAGCTCCGCCTCACGTTCAAGCAGCCACCCCTTCTCATCGGTGGCCACGGCGTCCTTTTCAATCACAGCGATGATCCTTTTCTTCCCGTATAATCGGCAATCTTCGGGTCGCCAACTACCTGCGTAAGCGATTTTCACCGCCCCATGGAAGTGTATCGGTAATATCAGCCTGCCGTATTCGGCGGCGAATCATGGGACTTTCCTTCCCACCAATTTACCGCAATCGATCTCGAAGGTTACCGAAGAAAGAAGAGGAGTGCATATGTCGAACCATCGCAGCCCACTTATCTTCGGCTTTGACATTTTTTTTAAGGCGGGTTTCCTCTTGCTTCATGAGCTCCAAGACTCTGGTGTCTTCATCCTCGTATAACCAGTATCCATGCTGATTTTCACAAAACTCCATTTCAAGATCGTAGAGCCTGTATTTGAATTTCCTCAAAATCGAATTACACTCGGGGCATTTTGCCGCTGTGGGCGTGGAACTGAAAATCAGCGTACCCTTGTCGTGTTCACCGAAGTCGAAGACCTCGTCTTCCAATTCGTCAAGTTCCTGATGCTCTAGCCACATGCCTTTGCAGGCTTCGCAGAAGTTAACATTGATCCGGTGCCTCGTCTTTGGCGTCATCTCAATGTTGCATTGTGGGCATTTCATGCTTTCCTCCATATAAAGTATTTCTCTCTCAGCTTCCAACCATCCAAAGCTGAGCAATTCCGGCCGGCGGATGGCTCCGGAAGCCTGGAATTATTGTAACATACGAATCATCGTTAATATCGAGGAACTGTCGGCGTTGCCTCCGAATCGTAGTGATGTTTTCATCTCACCTTCCGAGCAATATCCCCAAACACACGCCGAGGTTCACCACGCCGATGCCGAGAAGGAATGTGGTAAAGATAAAATTGAACTGCTTGCTCCAACTCGGACAACGGCCAAGCAGACGGCACGATGCGGGCTTTCCCCCGCCGCCAACGATTCCCTTCCTCCAGCCATAAACCTTCAATAGCCCGAGCGTAGTGAAAACCACTCCCACGAACGCATTCGGCAACCAATTAAACACCTTCTCGACGTTCGCCGACATTTGAAAATGAGGCAGCCAACCGGAGGGAATCAAAAGAGCCGTAAGTGGCAACATGCACAAAATGATGAGCAATAATCCGATGGAGTTTCGTTTCATGCGTGTTTGTCTCTCTCGTCGCGCTATTATCTGCATCTATCTCCCTATCGGGAGTATCACTGACCAATCGCCGGATACCTTTTCCACCCTCTCAACCCTCCCTTCGCCCCCAAACCTTTTGGGGAGATGGAGATATATGGGGACGGGGGTTTCCAGATGGTAGTGAACGCCATCGGACTCACGATTCCAATTGATCCTAATAACCCCCTTCTCCCCAAGCAGCGGGATGGCTCCGCTCGCCTCCCTTAGGGAGCCGGGATAGAGGCTCAGTTTAAAATTACGCTCGCCCAAGTCGTAACGGGGTTGCAGTCCCAATAGGAATCGCGACATCTGCCAAGTCGGACATCCTGACCATTGATGACAATGGCTCCAGCGGGTGTCAAAAACCTCGAGCCATGTCGTGCGATCGTCGCCCAGCATCCATCCCCAGCATTTGCGGTACTGATCCAGCGCAAAGTTCATCTCCCCGTGTTCGATCAGAACGGGCATGGCGTAGTGACCGAAATAGGGGGTAATGAGCATGGGGTTGTTCGCCCCGGGATCGCTCAGCCTGGGCGCGTTCGGGTTGTTCGGGAAACATTTTAACATATGCTCCATGATGTATTTGACGCAGGTCTTCTCCTCGCTTTCATTGAAAAAGCCCTCTCTCAATCCGAGAACCGCGCGATGGTACCCTATTCGCGACCAGACATCACCACCTTTTTTGAATTCGTCCGAGAAATATCGCCCAATGATGGCGGACATTTGATCCGCCAACACTTGATATTGAGCGGCATCGCTTTTTTTACCGATCGCGTCGCACCAGCGAACCATATCGCGGAGGGCGGCGAGATAGTACAAATTGACCGCCATGTCGGAAGGACCCGGATTGCGCACGTAGCCCCAATCCACAAACCCCCAACCCAGGGAGTCGCTGACGCCATCGCTGGTCGTCTGTTTTTCAAACGCCTCCATGTTCTTCACTGCGGCGGGGTATAGCTCCTTCAACAGTTCGTGATCTCCGGTTAGCTCCCAGTAGTGGACGCAAGCCGTAACCCACTGCGCCGCGTAAGTGGATAGATAGGCGGTGCCGCCTGGAGAGAGCCCCGCAACAAGTCCGTCGGAGCGGGCGCATTCGGCGGATTGCACCAGTCCTCGTTTCAGTAAGCGCATATCGTTGTAAGCTACCGAGGAGATATCCATACCCACCGATACCACGTCCCCTGTCCATTCCCCGCGTTCCCTGGTGGGATTATCGATCAGCGCATCCTCACTGCATGCACGAAGGGTCGCGACTCCGACGTTCCATATTTTATTCAGCAGCGGATCATCGGTGTGGAAGGAGCCTTGCGGTTCACCGTAATACGTTCTCTCGACGATCTCCTCCTTGATAAAATGAATCTCTTTCGGTGGCGCATACACATGTATCTCCAGAAACCGTCCGCCCTTTGGCGTGAGTGGAAAGAACTCCTGCACCCCGCCGCGAGCGACATAATGATCCATGTTGCAGGATTCCCCTCCGGAAAGCGTGATCCATGGAGAGACCCTGCCTCCTCTAAGCTCCTCGGAGTAGGCGAATTCCACAACCGCGCCTGCAGGCAAATCCAACACGAAACTTGGCCGCATCAATCGGACCCTGCCCAAGTCGTATCGCCTCCATACGCCATCAGGCGGAGTGTTTTTGGGAGTTAGGTCGGCGAGGTAAAATCGTGCAGCAGGATCATCCTTTTCGTAGCCGAACTCATTTACAAACTCCCCGGATGCGATGGGCCTGATGTGATGAACGATAGCGAGCGTATTCGCAGTGGTTAGAGGTTCCAACTTGCCGAGATTTGGATTCACAGTGACCGGGGAATTCCATCCGGAATCGTCGAAATCATCCTCCTTCCAGCCTGCGGGGATCTGACGCGTGTCGCACCATTCGATAAATCCAAGCTCGGGATTAATTCGCCGGACCTGAGAATCATATCCGTTCAATCGGATGCACTTCCAAATCACCGGAATTCTGACGCCTCTTTGCATCGCGACGCAGTGAAGAAAGGGTCTCGGATTATCGAGAATCCTTGTCACAACTCCTACCTGATGCACCTCTATCGCCAACACATGACGCCCAGCGGAGAGATGGAGATGGTATGTCTGATATTCGGGATAGGCGGTCGGAAATCTTGCAGGTCCTTCGCAAAAATAATGACCGTCCATCCACCCGACATACCACGATGCGCCTATTATCTGGATATCGCAATCCTGTTTCGTCTTGAGATCGAAATGACCTCGAAAAGCGACGTAATAATCCGGCTCTTCATTGTTTACATTTCGATACCACATAAATTGTGGGATGGGTTGAACAGCGGCATCAGCGAATGCGAAAACGGAAAGACTCAACAAGACGAATAACAGCAACTCGGCGAAATGCATTCTGTTAATTTTCCACTCCTTTGAGGTTACAATCCGGATAAGATCAGCCGTTTCCATCCGAAACATGTCATGTCTATCGCGCATTCAACAATTGATTCCACTCCGATCGATTCATCGCCGTCACATGACCGTCCAGAAATCCCACATACCTGGAGCCATCCTTTTGCGCATGAGGTTCGTATATCACCGGCGTATTCATAGGGAGCTTAATTGAATTCAGTTTTTGTTCGCCGATGTCGATGTTTAGCGTGTATGGGGTATGGGTTCCAGGCAGATAGAATACCTCGGTGTGTTTCACATAAGGATATAGAGCCTTGACGAAAGCGGAATAATCCGTCATCGGAGGAAGGGTCATTTTATTATCCTGAGCGTACATCATCAATGCTATGAGAATTTGATTCAGGTTTGATTTGGAAATCTCGTTATTGTACCTGTAATTGTTCGTGAGCAGTGCGGAGAGATCAAATGGAGAGATGTTCAGGATATCATCCGCAGGTTGTAAATTAAGCAGGCAGAGATGCAATTCGGTGTCCGGGGTGATCGATTTATTCATTTTATATGCGGAATTCACTTTTACCATCGACGAATACGCGTTCCGCAAAGAGTAGGCGATCAAATAGGGTGTTCCGTTTAGCATTGCAGTCCGTCCCTGAGTGAAATACAGGGAATTCTCATCGGTGGCTGTTTCGCTTGGACCTTCCGATTTTCGCCCGTGATTTGATGAAAGATTGAAACTGCTCCAGAGAATGTCCAGATTCTTTAGCTTCATGGTTAACGGTGCAATCTGTCCCGTGAAGAGAGCCATTTCGGCGAAACTGGATTCATGCTGGTTGGGAGATGCCGAAATATCAATGGCATGGGAAACAACGGTTTTCCCAGCTGGCGTATTAGGCGCGCTTGCGGGTGGGTTTTGCGCCGCCAACACAGGTAAGGCGCAATACATCAGAAACAGAGAAAAGAACGATCTTTTCATGGCAGGCATCCTTTCGTTTTGCAGTTGACTGGCGAGAGTGAACTATCCTTAGGAATAAGAGCATTTGTCTCAGGTGCCAGATTCATGCCATGCGTTTTTAGCATTTTCGAATTGCCTGTAAGCGTGCAATATGATTTTTCAAAGATATCTTACCATAACGTCTGATATTTGTCGATTCTCCTATTTGATCAATCTATTAGAATTTCATGAACGGATTAGCACTTTTGATGAGAGAAACTCCTAAAGTGATGGCTCCTTTTTTGGAGAGGCAATTCGATCTTCTGAAGTGTAAGCGAGCTTCGGCGCGAAAGTTTCCAACATAGCATGAACTATTCCCAATATATTCATCAAACTCCTTGACAAGCTCTATCAAAAGTGATATTCTGCGAGGGATATTAAAAATCCGTCGAGAGGGATGAGCCTGCATCATCATCGGACCTGCGAACGGAGAAGTTCCACCCACTTTCTGTAATCCTTTTTTGGACAGCGTGTTTCCAAATATGACCCGAACGGAGAAACGCGAACATGCCTGCGTAGAAGTTTAAAATAATTGTAAATGATGTATCATATTGTAATTATTAAAAAGGAGTATGTTATGGTTAAAAATAAAATATACCCGTCATAATGGATGCTTTTATTATGCGGTATTATTGGGACACAATTATACCATATCATTATTATATTGGATAATTTTAGATATTCTGGAAAATTTATGGTTCGTCGCTGTTTGTGTGGGTGGACGTTGACATGGTATCCTATCTGCAAGCTCATTTCACCAATGGATAGACAACAAAATGAACCACGAAAACGCACTTATCGCCGATGCGCTTGGATTGCAACCACCCTATCAGGTTTCAGCGTCGATTTTAATATGGAAACCGGTGAGCTCCACATCCATTTCGATTACCCTGGGGGAAGCGAGTTTCCCTGTCCCGAATGCAATGATTCCTCCAAGGTGTATGACAGCAATGTCCGACAATGGCGTCATTTGAACTTCTTCGAACATCGAACATTTCCTCACGCATCGGTTCCACGCGTTAATTGCAAGCGATGCGGCGTGAAAACGGTAAGAGTTCCCTGGAGCCGTCCCGAAAGCGGATTCACCTTGTTGTTCGAGGCGATCGTCATCATGCTTTGTCGGTCAATGCCCGGTAAAAGCCGTAGCCCGGATATTGAACGTTCACGACACCCGCATTTGGCGCATTGTTACGCATTACGTGGAGCAGGCGCGTTCGAAGGAGGATATGGACGGTGTTGACGTATTGGGCGTGGTCGGTGAGCTTGTCGAACCGTGGATGAAACCTCCGTCAAGCCCGGTCACAACTATGTCAGCGTTTTCGCGGACGTGAGAAGAAAAAAGGTTCTGTTCGTTATCGAGGGAAAAGACAAACGCACATTCGAGAGTTTCAACGAGGAGTTCGGAAGGCGCCGCGGATTCCCTTCCAACATTAAAACGATTTGCATGGACATGTCCCCGGCGTACATTTATGAGAAAACTTGTTTTCGATGAGGGTGCGTTGAACGAGTTTCCCGATGCCAATATCACGTTTGACCGGTTTCACGTGGCCAAGCTTGCCAACGAGGCCGTCCGATCAGGTTCGTCGTCAGGAAGTCAAGGTTAACGATCTTCTGAAAAACAGCCGTCACATCTGGCTGAAGCGACCGGAAAATCCGACTGTGCGCCGGAAGGACAAGCTCGAAATGCTGCAAAGGCTTAACTTTTCAACGGCAAAGGCGTACTCCTCGCGCATTCTTAATTATTTCCCGGATCGACTGACAAACGGTCTAATGGAGGGGATAAACTCCCTGATACAGGCTGTCAAGGCCAAGGCGAGGGGGTATCGAAACACGAGTTATTTTAAAACAATCATTTACCTTATAGCGGGCAAGCCGAACTTCGAGTTGCCCGGATGAAACATGCGAGAAGTGGTAATATTATTACCCACACCAAATAGCGAGGAGCCAAATTTTTGTTCTTTGGTCACAGTCATCCTATGTTCTCCTTTCGCTCCTTGTAAGCATAGATGAGTTCGTATTCCTACTTGTTATCCCCGTGGGATAATCTCTTGATCCGAAAGTTTTCGCATAGGTTTTAACCTCGTTATTTCTTTCTCACAATTTCTCCAGCGCTCCTACGAATTCTTCCGGTGTTATTTCAACCTCCCGGAGGATTTCTCTGACCAATGGACGGGCGAGGTCCCTCTTCGGGTGGTTCGGAACGGTGGTCGTCCTTCCATCAGGGTGGCGGTAAAAGACATGACTTCCTTTCTGCCGCACTGCCTGAAAACCTAAACTCAACAGTATCTTCTCCATCGTCTTGAAATCTACGACGGGAAGCCGGGTCATACGGTTACCTCAATCTGTTGCAATCCTACAAACCGGGGCAGGTCTTCCGTTGAACCCTTGTATTCCTCCAGGCACAACTCCAGAACTTCTTTAAGGTTTTTCTGAAGCTCATCTAAAGTCGCTCCCTGGGTATGGGCACCAGCTATATCCGGCACAATACCAACATAAAGTTTTGTTTCAGGGTCCCATTCCACATAGGCAGTAAAGGTTCTCATTGTTCACCTCCATAGAAAAATTTTATTCTTTGTGCGCAACATCTGTGCAAAGAATGTTTCATACGGTTTAGTATCTTATCAGCCTTTTCGCACAAGAATCCTGCAGCATTACGCGGTGGTCATTCCCGCCATTGACGGTATGACGACGATTTGTATTAGTTTAAGTGCGGTGATTGCTGCACGCTTGCCCATTGTCGTCAGATAGTACTTGTTTGTATGTCCGATTTTTTTGATAAGACCATGAAGGTGCAATCTTTTAGCAAGCGAGAAACCTGTGAGGTAGTTATGGCCGGTGAGTTTGTCATGCCAGGGTTCAAAGGACGGACAGGCTTCCATAGCTGAGAATATATGCACCAGTCCGTCGCCTTCGTCCCGTTTGGCAATGATATCCTGGATGCGGGTTTCTTTGCGAAAGGCGCCTTTAGTGCGTATAAACTCGATCTCAAGACCGTTCTCTTGTGCGAGTTGCTCTGCATTCCGGCGCAACTCGTCACGGAGCGGCTCGGTGAACCGAGGATAATCAAAGAGACGAATACCCAGGGAACGCAGGTGGTCGGCCATGCCATCGCCGTGGCAGATGCCAGGCAGGGTGCCGCTTATGACGATGCGGTCAAAACATGAGAGCATACCGTGAATCTGAGAGTTGTGTCTTTCGATCAAAGAAACCATAGGATATCTTCCTGTGTGCCACTGGGCGAATGTGTTGTATAACTAATTACGACGCCAGAGCCGGATTTCCTCTTTGGTTCCAGCTATGCCAGGTTAGAAATAAGAGCATTTGTCTCAGGTGCCAGATTCATGCCATGCGTTTTTTAGCATTTTCGAATTGCCTGTAAACGTGCAATATGATTTTTCAAAGATATCTTACCATAACGTATGATATTTGTCGATTCTTCTATTTGATCAATCTATAAGAATTTCATAAACGGATTAGTGCTTTTGATGAGAGAAACTCCTAAAGTGATGGCTCTTTTTTTAGGAGGCAATTCGATCTTCGGAAGTGTAAGCGAGCTTCGGCGCAAAAGTTTCCAACGTAGCATGAACTATTCCCAATATATTCTTCAAACTCCTTGACAAGCTCTATCAAAAGTGATATTCTGCGAGGGACATTAAAATCCGTCGAGAGGGATGAGCCTGCATCATCATCATCGGACCTGCGAACGGAGAAGTTCCACCCACTTTCTGTAATCCTTTTTTGGACAGCGTGTTTCCAAATATGACCCGAACGGAGAAACGCGAACATGCCGGCATAGAAGTTTTTAAATAAATGTTAATGATGTATCATATTGTAATTATTAAAAAGGAGTATGTTATGGTTAAAAATAGAATATACCCTTCATACTGGATGCTTTTATTATGCGGTATCCTTGGGACACAATTATACCATATCATTATTATATTGGATAATTTGAGATATTCTGGGAAATTTATAGTCAATTATTCAGCTTGGCTCAAAAACGAAGGTATCCAAATGGAAATTATATATGTTATATTTATTTCCATTATATATATAATAAAGTGGTTGGTTACGAAACTATACGCTTGAAATATGCATGAGCCTTAGCTTATTGGTTATAATGCATTTCATTATCTCTGTTGACTTACAATGCAGTCTTAAGTCGGGTTCCTATCCATATCATGCATTAGATATTAATTCGGCAACTAAATATCAAGGAATATATTAACTTCATCAAGAGTGATTTCTCATATTTTATCATCTATTTAATTGCCGATTTAATAATATTATCACGATGGCTTGAAGACCAAGGGCGCGGGGATATGCCAACACAAATTGTTCTTACCGTCAGGCATACATGCTAATCTTAGGAACAAAAGATCGGAATTGCTGATATCGTTTTCTACAAGTATTTCGTTTAATTCAGGGGATATCATGCATTCCTTGGATTGGCGATGAAAGGGCCGTCTTGTATAGTTATCCATAAGTTGAATCTTCGGAGCTTTATTGCCGGGTTTCCTGAAGAGCCTCAAGTACAACCGGTATCGATTCGCGCCAATTGTCGGGGTATTGTTCCGAAACCTCAAAGGCGAACAGCCTGCCGTTCTCGCTGCCGCGCTGCACCATATCCAGAACCTTGTCGTGCAGTTTTTTAGGCGGAAGCATGTAATGCCCGACTCGAATATTGCACCAGAACAGCTTATCACGCCAAGCTGCACGTGCCTCCTCCAATGGCATATCCCCCTCATTAGGCTCCGTGAGAGACTCGATGAGATCAATCGGAGCTTGGGCGATCAGACGCTTGCAGGATGCCGTTCGTCCATCGTAATGAGATCCGACAATCTTGCCCGCTTGGCGGAGGATCGGGAAGCACTCGTTGTATACTGGAAGAAGGTATTTTTCATACCTTTTGGGACCTAATGACTCCGCAGTGAAATTCTCAAGGTTGGATACGAACCTGCCAGGACCTTCCGCCACGATCTGAACTCTCTTTCTAAAGTTCACAAGCAAGGCTTCATATAGCTCCTCTATTTCATTTTTCATATCCAGCAGGTGCAAGGAGAAGTTTTCCAGTCCTACCAAATCCACGAGGATTGTTTGCAGAGGCGTGCGACCAATGGAGGAGAGGGCAACTCCGTACGGGGCTATTTTTCGCTCCATTTCCAAAAATTCTTCGTATCGTGCGGTGTAATCCGTGTGGCGCACGATCCAAAGCATCACCCTGTAATCATCCGCCGTTTCCAGTAGGTGTTTTCTCGCCCAGCCGTTTAGCCACGTCTGATGTAGGTTGCCAACGGGTGTTTTTATGGTTTGGCGATGATACATCTCTCCGTTTTCAGAGTATTCATCGTTCAGGTATTCCACCTCCTTCGTTTCCGAACGGAACGGGCTAACGTGCCATGTCACACCAAGTCCGGCATCGAACATGGGTTGCCACTCAGGCTCGTTTTGAGTGTGTCGCCATTCGTTTTGATAAATGGTGTAGGGAATGATATCCGGTCGTTCCCCAGCCCAGAAGAGTTCCAATCGTTCCCTGATATTCATTGACCCACCTTTGCTCGAAACGTGATAGCGGATTATACCACAACCGATCAAATTCAAACGAATGCGGTGACCTTGAGCACGGGATTAGAAAATACGTTGACAATCATGTCAGGGACCATTGACAGATACATGTTTCGAGTCGTATAATTGAGTTATGAAACAGTTGCAGGATGAAAATATTAACTCAGGTGATATCGACGAGTGTGCATCGATGATTCTGGAAACGGTGCCGTTTATCATGCGCGTGATACGCGCGGAACGTCGTGAATTGGGAGGGGACATCTTGCCCTTGCCTCATTTCCGTGTCCTTGCGCATTTAAATCGCAATCCTGAGTCATCGTTATCCTCCCTTGCCGAGGAGATCGGATTGACGCTTCCATCCATCTCGAAAATCGTGGAGGCATTGCATGAGAAAGGTTTGGTTTCCAGGCGGGAATCGGAACACGATCGACGGTATATTCGCCTATCCGTGACTTCTGAAGGAGCGCTTGCGTTGCAAGTTGCGAGGCTTGAAACCCAACGCAAGTTGGCCAAAAGGTTACAGGAGGCGTCACCGGAGCAATGCGCGTTTATTAGCGAGGGACTTCGTTCGCTGAGAGATGTTTTCACACAGCGAAAAAACAACGAGGTCGATAGTAGCGGGGAATAACATGGAAATTCTTCGAACGGAATCCTTGACGCGACGTTTTGGAGCTTTCACGGCGGTGGATGAGGTTACATTCACCATGGAGAAAGGGGAGGTGTTCGGACTTCTCGGTCCTAACGGTGCGGGCAAGAGCACCACTCTTAAAATGCTGACCACACTGCTTCCGCCCACATCGGGCAATGCGTACATTCAGGATTTTGATCTAATCCATCATGCAGGAGACGTGCGCAGATTGATAGGGTATGTTCCCCAAGCGTTATCCGCTGATGGAGCGCTGACCGGATACGAGAACCTGCTAATATTCGCCAAACTCTATGATCTACCGCGCAAGGAGCGAGAGGCGCGGATTCAAAGATCCCTGACATTCATGGGTTTGGAGGAAGCCGCCGGCAAACTTGTGAGGGACTACTCCGGCGGAATGATACGTCGGTTGGAGATTGCCCAATCGATCCTTCATCACCCACCGATTCTCTTTCTCGATGAGCCCACGGTCGGCTTGGACCCTCTGGCGAGGAAAGCGGTGTGGGATAATTTGGAACAGCTGAGAGAGGAATACGACACAACGATTCTGTTAACCACACATCACATGGAGGAGGCGGATTACCTTTGCGACAGAATAGCTATTATGCATCATGCAAAGCTTGCCGCAATTGGCGCCCCCGATCTATTGAAGGCTACCTTGGATAAGCAAGATGCAACGTTGGATGATGTCTTCATACATTACACTGGCAACGCGATGGATGAAAACGAATTAGGAGGGAATTTCCGTGATACCACAAGAGCGCGGAGAAATGCGCGGCGTATCGGGTAGCGCGTCAACCGGAATTGCCGCCCGACCCGGAGTCCTATCGTCCGCATGGGCGTTTATAACGAAAACGGCGGTCATCGCGGAACTGGAGGTTCGGAAACTCCGTCACGATCCCACGGAGGTGTTCACACGCGCCGTACAACCGGCGTTATGGTTATTAATCTTCGGAGAGGTTTTTACACGTGCACGAGCCATTCCAACCGGCGGGATTCGTTATTTGGATTTCATGGCGCCGGGTATTTTGGCTCAGAGCGTGCTCTTCATTGCGATCTTTTACGGGATCGCCATCATTTGGGAGAGGGATCTGGGCATTGTTCACAAATTTCTCGCCAGTCCCACTCCGCGTCCCGCAATCGTCCTGGGCAAGGCCGTATCAGCGGGGATCAGAGGGCTCATGCAGGCGGTTGTGATCTATCTTCTGGCTTTGCTTGTGCACGTGAAACTAAACTGGAATCCCTTTGCGCTCTTGGGAGTTGCGTTGACTGTCATTCTGGGAGCCGCGCTTTTCTCAACTCTTTCTCTTATCATCGCGTGCATTGTGAAAACGAGAGAGCGGTTCATGGGAATTGGACAGGTGATCACGATGCCTCTATTCTTCGCAAGCAATGCAATCTATCCCATTGCGATGATGCCAGACTGGCTAAAAGCGGTATCGCGTGCAAACCCTCTCACCTACGAGGTGGATGCCTTGCGCTCCCTCATGCTGCAACATGGAGTTGGAGTGTATGGGTTCTGGTACGATTTCACCGTGCTCATTGTCTCGATAGTTATTTTGGTCTCGATCGGTGCGAAGCTTTATCCGAGAGTTGTAAACTGAAAAGGATGATGAATGCGCTAAGTGAGCAGGTAATTGCTAAATTCGAATCCCAAGTATATCACCGAACGTGAAATGAGCGATAATAGCCACATTTCCTGAATTTTGCAATTACCTCTGAGAATAATGAATTAGGGAGGAATTTGCGGCTTCCCTGATTTCCGGGTAATTGCAAAGTTCGTAAAAGGGAGTATTTATCGCACATTTCATGCGATGAGATATCCCTTAAAGACAAATTTTGCAATTACCTGTTTTTTTGCATAAAGTGGAATTCTTTTAAGGTTCTATCCTATAGATATGCACCTGATAGGGAGTGAAGCTATCCTGGAACGTTCCTTGCCGAGCCTCGATGGTCCGGTTTTCATTTATCACGGTCACCCGAGAGCTTTCGAGTGGCGCCGGGATATGGAACGTTGCGGTCGTGTCATTGTCCCTCATCCCAATGGCGAACAGATAAATGGCACCATTGTACTCTCGCGAAAGCATGGAGATGGGAACCCCTTCGTTTGAGGTGGACACCGTGACATTCCTCTTTGGTGAGGGGCTTTGAAGGATGGGGTTCATGGCTTGAATTTGCGAGTTCAGCTTGGTGACCGTCTTCAGCATCTCCGGTTCATCTAGCAAAGCGTGTTCATCGAATTTCGGTTTGAACTGGTGTACGAAATAGATTAGTCCTTTCGCCCCGTGGATGATTGCCATCCAAACCTCGGAACGCACCTCATTCGGGGTCGCCATCCCGTTTCCGTCGATATTCGTGCACTCGATGCAGCACCAAAGAGATTTTTTTCCGTCCGTCCACTCCTTCAGTCGATCCAATCCTTTCGCGATCAGCCACATCTTTTTCAATCCCTCTTTAGGTCCGAATTGGGCGATTGGGTAGATGTCAAAGGAGATGATATCACCTCCCTTCACATAAGTGAGATAGTCCGAGAGTTTCGCCCCCGTGCCTCTCCCCATCCATTGGTCGTTCGCAACACCCTGACCGAGATTGAGCATGCTGGGGCGGGAGGGATCGTTGGAATGGATTTTCCTGTAAATATCCACCACTTTTTCGGGGGGAACGCAAGTACCGTATCCCCCTTGCGGCAACGGCTGAGCGTTATCAGGTTCGTCTTGCTGCATCCAACCGAAGATGGTGTGGTCTTGCAAATGCTTCAATGCGGTCTCATTTTGCTCGCAAATTACCCTCATTCCCGTCTTCTTCAAAGCTGAAAGTTGTGCCTCCGTTGGGCCTTGCCATAAACCCACATACAGATTAAATCCGGCTTGTTGATATTCCGGAGCCAAGACTGGGTTTTGGAGCCATACGGCGATGGGAAAGGGGGTTGCGGCAAGGGATTGCATGGACTTGGCGAAGGCGTTATACATTGCGCAGGCGATAAAAACTGTGGAGAAAAAAGGGATTACACGATGCATCATATCGATTACCCTCCGAAACTATCGTTGTAAAAAGGCGCAAATCACCCTCCTGGAATGATTCGCGCCCAATAAAACCGATTGTAGGAAGCATACGATCGGAATTAAAAAGCCGATCACCTTACAGAGATTACTGATGCACGATGGTGTTTTCCGAAGAGAGACGATCCACATTCAGACCGATTGGAAGAATCGGATATGCATCCTCTTCAGGAAAATGCAATTGATTGGAGGTTGCTGCTAAAACATCCAACGCTTCAATAATCTTGTTAAGCAATTCGGGATCCATCTCTTTGATGCAATCCGAAAGGTGCGCCAAGCGTTCCGAATGGAGTTGGGACGCCGCCTCTCTGGATCGTTCTGTTAGCGTCAGGCGTACCGCTCTTCTGTCGTAAGGATCGGGTTTTCTCTCGACCAATCCCTGTCTAACTAGTCGTTCTACTAATCGAGACGCGCTCGGCAAAGCCACTCCCAAGGCTTGGGCGATATCAACTAACTTGCTACCTTCTCTTTCAATGACAAGCTGAAGGCATTTGAACTGCATCATTGGAAGCTTTGCCATGGATGGAGGAGGAGGCACACTGGTGATCACGTTTCTCATGACCATTGTGAGCGATCGTCTTAAATGCTCAATCTGTTCTTGTGATGGTTTCATAGTGGCAGCTCTTTTCATGAAAATAGGATGAAAGAAGAGAAGGAAAACTACTATCCCTCATTAATATAATACAATGAATTAATACATACTTGCATGCTTTTTTTACAAGACCGAAAAAATATTTTCAAAATACACTATGGAAAACGGGGCTTACTTCCGATACTACGCTAATAGTTGCATAAAGACAACAATAACACGAATGCAACTATTAGGGAGGAACTCCAATGACCATTTCAGGGATTGGTCTGCAGGACGTCAACGGATTACAGTCCATTGGATCTCTTCTGCAGATTCAACAAAACACAACAAGCTCCACCGATCCTACTTTGACGACATCGTCGTCCTCAACTCCGGCAAGTGATGTGCAGATATCCGGGCCGGGAGAGTTCATGAGCAACCTTCAAAGCCTTCTATCCCAGGACCCCAGCCAGTTCCAACAGGTGGTTTCGCAGATGGCGACGCAGGTGCAACAAACAGCTCAGCAGGTGGGCGGCGCACAGGGGCAGCAACTGTCCGAATTCGCCTCGAAACTGCAGCAAGCGGCGCAATCGGATAGTTTGGCTCCGCTTCAGCCATCGCAGAGCACAAACAACGGCGTTCAAGGCGCCTACGGACAAAACAACTCCGTAAGCCAATTGATGGGTGCTCTGCATGGCGGGCGCCATGGGCATCATCACGGCGGATCGGTTTCCGCTTCGGACGGATCCCAATCATCCGGGAATACACAGAACTCATCAAGTTCGCAAAGCCCTCTCGCGTCTCTTTTCCAAACATTGAACACTGAATTGACTCAGGCTCTTTCCGGAACAAACAGTTAAAGCATGTTCCAGCGTGCCCGGAGGAGCGACGCATCGAGTGTATCTCGACGATGCGTCGCTTTTTCATTATCACATCAAAAAAGATGGATTCAGGGTTTACGACGGGGTAAAACATTCCTAATTATCTTTTGGGAGAAATGTAATGTCAAATTTCGCCAAACCCCGCGCATTATATGTGTTGTCATCCGATTCCTTCAATAAGATTTACGGCGTTGAGGAGAGATGGGATATATCGAAGTTGGTGGACATTTCCGCTGTTTCTTATTCCCCAAAGAATATTGCATCCGATCCTTCACTTATGGAGGATGTCGAGATCATTCTTTCCGGTTGGGGAGGCCCAATATTGGACGCCACCTTTTTAAGCCGCGCTCCAAAACTCAAAGCTTTCCTCTACGGAGCGGGTGCGACGGGGGGGATGATCCATCGGGAGGCATGGGAGCGAGGGATTCGTGTCACCAGTGCCGCGAAGATTAATGGAATTCCTGTTACTGAGTACACCCTGGCGGCCATCCTCTTTTCCCTCAAGCATGTACTTCGGTTCATGCGGCTCATGCATGGCGCCCCATCCTATCCGCGTCAGCATGAAACTCTGCCCGGAGGGTACCGCTCCACGGTGGGGTTGGTGTCGCTTGGGGCGATTGGAAAGGAGGTTGCCCGCCGACTGAAGGCTTTCGATATGGAGATCATCGCCTACGATCCTTTCTTACCCGACGATGAGATGCGAAATCTCGGAGTACAGAGAGTCAACTTGGAAGACGCCTTTTTTCGTTCGGACGTCGTCTCAATTCATACCCCTTGGCTTCCCGAAACGGAGGGTATGATCACAGGTGCGCATATCTCCTCCATGAAACCCGGCGCGACGCTTATCAACACCTCCCGGGGGGCTGTCATCGTGGAGCGGGAGATGATCGAAGTTTTGAGCGAGCGCGTGGACTTAATGGCGATTCTCGATGTGACCTATCCCGAGCCTCCGCAGAACGAATCCCCGTTGTGGTCACTGCCGAACGTCTTTCTGACACCTCATATTGCAGGCTCCGTGGATGGCGAATGCAGGCGGATGGGCGCTTTTATCGTTGAGGAACTGAAAAGATACTTGCGGGGAGAGGAGATGGATGGGGAGATTCATCCTGAGAATGCAATGCACATTTCGCATCGAACTACTTGATACACGGGCTAAAATCGTATTTAGTGAAGGAGATAGCCATGTTTCGTCCAAGTTCGTTCGCCTGGAATTATAAGCGTACGATGTTACCCCTGGTATGCCTCTTTTTTTCGCTGTCATGTTTCTCAAACGCCGCTCCATTGCAAATCCCCAATCGTCTTTTTAACATTCAAAGTTATGGTGCGAAACCTGACGGTAAAACGGATGACACGGATGCGTTTCGAAACGCCATGCAGGCGTGTGAAAAGGCGGGCGGAGGAACCATCGAGGTCCCCAATGGAAGGTATCTTACCGGTCCCCTCGACCTTCAGAGCCATACGAACCTACATCTGTCTTCCGGAGCTATGATTCTTTTCACGTACCGAAAAGAGGCGTATGCTCTCGCAAACGGCGGATACCATCCGCTGCTACTGGCTAGAAATATATCCGATATCGCGATTACCGGCAAGGGAACCATGGATGGCGAAGGTGCGCCATGGTGGAAGGCTTTCCTTGAAGCGAAAAAAAAAGGCGTACCGATGAGGCGTCCTTCGATGGTCGTGTTCGATCATTGCAAGCATATCCTCGTTCAAGGGATCACCTTGTTAAATTCCCCGAATATCCATCTGAATCCAGAGTATTGCACGGATGTGCGGATTGAAGGCGTAACCATTCGATCACCCATGAATTCACCTAACACCGATGGTATTGATCCGACGCATTGCAGGAATGTGACGATCACCCGATGCACCATCGATACCGGGGATGACTGCATCGCGATTGGGTCGGGAATGGATCATAGCAGGAAGCCATTTGGACCGTGTAAACATATTCATGTCTCTGACTGTGTATTCTTGCATGGGCACGGTATGTCCATAGGGAGCTTCACCGAGTCGGGGGTGAGGGATGTGATGGTGGAGAATTGCGTCTTTAATGGCACCGATAACGGCATCCGACTGAAATCCGAAAGGGGCAGAGGGGGATTGGTTGAGAACCTGACCTATCGGAACATCACTATGAAAAACGTCAGAAAAGTGATCGATATTGAAAGTTATTATCCCCATTCACCGAAGTTCGGCCAGTTGGAAGCACCGCAACCCGTCAGTGCAAGCACTCCCGTTTGGCGCGACATTACCATCCGAAACCTCCGCGCCATCGATTGCCTGGATGCGGGGATCATTGTTGGATTGCCCGAGGCTCCTGTTTCTCATATTGAATTGAAGCATGTATTCATCTCCGCCGAGAAAGGATTAAGGATCAGCTATGCAAGTCACATAAGATTTATTGATACGACGATCCGGAATTCGTTCAAGACCAAGGCGATTTATAAGGAGGATGTCAGGGATTTCAAGCAATTAAAATAACGATTGCGCCAAACAAAGAATTCAAATATGGCATTGATGAACAAGATGCAAAGGATATCTAAATACAACTGTGATTTTTCCTATTCCAATTGCGATGCATGACTTCAATCAACTATTTTTAACCGTGGTGAGGACCTAAGTTGGCAAAGGTTTACTGAAGAAAAAGATGGAGAACATGCACATGCATTCCTTTTTTTGGTTCCTTGCTGTTTTGTGTTGGTCATATTATTTGCAATTCTTGAGAGTTGCCTTCATCTCAGCCAAACGAAATGGAGAACAAAGTAAAATATACGACCGAGTGTGAGCTTTTCGCAGCTGACTCGGGCTTGACCATCCCCATTTAGGTTAAAAAAGTGGAATTCAATCCTGAGGAAGGCGAGCTTCACATAAATATCCACTTCCCCCTTGGCAATCATTTCGTATGCTTCGTATCCAGCAATCTCAGAATAGCTGAGACACCATGGTTCATCAATGGCGCACTTTGATTTTTTTCTAGCGCAAGACCTATCTTCACGCCTGCGTCTCTCGAATTGACTGCCCCTGCGGTGTGAAAACATAGCATATATGATTTTTCATGAATGAATCTCATTTTCTAGAGCTTTGGGAAATATCGGATCGCGTGAGTGCCTTCGCTCATTTGGAGGCTTGGCGTCAATGGGTTTTGAGTAGAGATATTGGGACCGAGCATGAAGAGACCGGCGAATACGATTATAGTGCATGAAACGCAAATACTAAAGCACTTTCACGACATCTCACCAATGGATTGACGGAGGGGAATAACTCTCTTATCCAGTCCCCGAAGGACAAGCCCGAAGGTTATCGGAATCCCCGTTTTCTCAAAACAATCATTTACCTGATTGCGGAAAATCTCGATTTTGCGCTACCCACATAATAGAATGAGGTAGAGCAAATAATATTATCCACACGACGTAGCTGGGAACCTAAAATAGTTGATCATCACAATCGCTATCAAATCATCGGACTTGCAACACCTTCCATCCCCGATCCCCGAAATCTCCACAAACTTCCCCATAGAGCCTTTTTTTATTTAGCGCGAAGCCGACTTGCTGTTGAAAAACACTTCTTTGACCAAGGGGAAGCAAATGCTTAATCGGCTCATGGACGGGCTTTTGGCGTATTTCGGTCTTGGGTTCGTTTGGTAAAAAATGGTTTTTTTGATGTGTTAAAGTCATCCTCCGGAATAGACTGCCAAAAATGTATCATCCTGATTCATCCGGAAACGGGACAAGCTAAGCCATCGGAACATCAATCTATCCATTATGGCTGAGGGCATCCTCGGGACATCCATCAATCGAGTGGCGCCATGATAACGTCGGAGAATCTTCATTGCAATCGGTTTGAGGTGGGTTCGATGCGGTACGCGGAATCGCTTGGAGGGCTTGCATGGGCCGTATGCTGAGATACATCAAATATCCGCTCTAACCGCTCAGCCTTCCGAACCGTTCCCGGTTTATTTCCGTCAAATGACAATGATGATAGGGGAATGATAGAATAATAAAATAACCGGACTGTCTCATTTTTATTGACAAGTTCCTGAATACGTCCGAGGAGTATTTTCATCAAGGAGCAATTCATAATGCCATCCCGTCGTAAATTTATCTCGCAAGCCATCCAGACTATAGCCTTTGCAGTAGGGGGTGAGGAACTGTTGAGTTCGAATACACCACTTTTAGCCGCTGAGAAACCGAAACGATCCTCGGCGGTGGACGCCGATCGCTGGCTGGAGATAGACCTCTACTGGTTCGACAAGGATCACATCCGCGAATCCGCATCGGAATTTCTCCATCGCGTGGACCCGCTATTCTCAGGACTGAGTGGATGGCGCGGCATCATCCTGAACGTGGGCTGGCTTATCGATTACATCGCCGAATGGAACGGCGACCTTAATCAACCCATACCGCTGCTTCGAGGCGCATCCCAGCAACCCTGGTCCAAAGTGGAGGGGTTGCTCACGGGGGATACGGCGGAGCGGATGGATCAGTGGCGGGAACGATTTGCGCATCCCGTTGTGGAGTGGAAGAGGGATTATCAGGCATGGACCTACGGCGATTTAAAGACATTGGCGAATGAATTGCGCACCATCGCCGCGCGGAGATACGACATCAACGGGCTTCGCGTCGGTACGTTAGTGTTGGATTGGAGGAGCATATACGGCAGTCAACCTCACATCTTCGGAACGGAGCATCCGGAGGCGTACCGCACCGGCACGATTGATTACACTGCAATGTTGCACACCGACAACCGGCGTTACGCCGCTTTTCCAACCGGCATTCCCGAGGGAGTTCCCATTAGGGATTTCTTCGGAAGGCAATGGGGCAATTTATCGAAGTTGGTGGGGTTGAACGCCATTGTTTTAAGGGACAGCTTTCTTTTCAAAGGAGTTTACACTCGCGGATATGGACCTCAGGGCTCTGTTCCGACCGATCCCGTCGCTGCAGCCCGATGGAGCAGAGCTGTGGCGGCTTTTGTGCGCGCCACCAAACTTGGGAACCCAAAGGCTTTGGTCATCGCCTATTCCAACGCCGCCAGTGCGATATCGGATTGGAGAGTAAATTGCGTGGACTTCGAGGCTTTGGCGAGAGAAGGGTATCTTGACGCTTTCATCGATCAAACATGGGCGGGGGCATGGAACGAGGTTGGAGTGCGGGATGGCGACTTTTGGAATGCGCCTATATTGGGATGGACTTATCAACTCGCAACGGTTTTGCTCCACGCGGCGATACTGGCGAAGACGAAAGTGCGTCACTACGTACTCACGGAGACTTTCGACGCTTGGGAATCCTGGGACATCATCCACACTGCACCGGAAAGGCTAAGGTGGGGGATTTGGGCGTACCATCATGCAACAGTCAAAACACCGTCCGGATTGAAAATGCCTAGAGGTACGTATGTTTCTTGGATGAACCAAGGGAAGAGATTGCTTACGGACAAGGACGTCGCTTGGTTGGCGGGGAATATCAACGACGCCATAACGGATGCCCGAAGAACCTCCCATATTTACGGACCGACTTTAGTGTATTGTCGCGATGAAATCAAGTGGGAGATGGAGCATGCGCCATCCGTGTTTGAGAAGGAATGGATTGACGAGCAGGCGGGGTGCCTCATTAAGTGGGGGGTTCCTATTCTTTCCGTGACCCGATCGGAGTGGCTGGGCGAGATAACGACGGACATGCCTGTTCTATCCATTCCGGATCATTTGCCGGAGGAGCAGGTGCGAGTAATCGAGCGAATTATTCATGAGGGACGTCCAATCGCCATCTTTGGAAGCCCCGCTGGAGGCGTGGATTCAAGGCTATCCAAACTCTGCGGAATCACCACATCCGATTCCCACCCATCCCCAGCCATGACTGCAGATGTGAGGTGGTGCGCCGCAAATGACTCTGTTCCTCAATGGTGGCAAGTGGATTTGGGGAATCCCATTTCTGTCAATCGTATCGTTATCCGTTGGGAGTTCGATGGAAAGACATACGATTATCAAATTGATGGTTCCCTTGACGGCGCTGTTTGGAGACCGCTTGCTGATCGAACGAATAACGCCGACCATTTACAAATTCAGACACTGACCATTAAGGCGGAGCCGGTGCGATATATACGAATTACCATAACCCAATTGCCTGATCCCGGGGTGTGGGCGAGCATTCGAACAGTACATGTGTATGGCGAAGGCTCTGGCGATAAGGATCTGGCACTCCATCGCCCCGCCGCAGCGTCATCCAGCCAAACGCAGCTTGGATACACACCCGATCAGCCTGTATCCGGCAAGGAGGAAGGATTGGTCGGCCATCCGGCTGGAGCCGAATGCGGATTGATCAGTGGGGTTCCCAATTCGTTTCCGGTATTTCAGGAATTTAGCAGGAACCGCGCATTGCCGGATGCTCAAGTGATCTATACAGTGAATGGCAGCCCCTGTCTCGTCATGAAGAGAAGCGTACGGCAACGAACGCTCTTCTGGGATCCTGCGGAGTTGCGCATCGGAGCCGGAGGACCTCTAATCAACTATCTTGTGAGCGTTTACCCCTATGTGATGACGGCGAGAGCTATGAGTGTTTTGCTCGAAGGCGGCGAGTGCCCGTATGTCCGGAATATTCCCCCATATGACACACTGACGATCGTGGCTTGGCGGTTGAAGGATGGAACCCGTACCGTTCTTGCAGGGAATACAGAGGAGGGCTTGAAAAAGATTGAGGGACCGGATTACACTCGCAAGGTGATGTTAACCCTGCCGGCAAACTGGCGAGATGGAACTGACAAGGTCTGGAACGAATGGTCGGGAGGTACAACCACCATTAGCAAAAAAGGTTTGCTCATAATATTGGGACAGGAGGCGTCGGGATTGTATAGGATTCCGTGATGACACTCAAATGAGTTCAAGCGTCAGAGAGACGAAGTGGAACCGTGGTGAGCGTGGGATTGCGTCGATATTAGTCCAATTTACTGGATTCCATAGTGCCCTTATAAACTGAGTATTACATATTTCACATATCAACAATTCGTTGGGAATCTTTAGCCGAGAATGGATTAATAATGGAAAATGAGATCAATCAGCGTCAAAAAAGAATTCGAGTAGCGCTTCGATTGGAAATCATCACAATAGTTTGGATGCTATTGGAGGCGACTGGTTCGATTATTTCAGCCATAATGGCGAAGAGTATGCTCCTTATGGCATTTGGCATGGACAGCGTCGTAGAACTATCATCTGCCTTGCTTCTATATTGGAGACTTCTGAAAGAAGCCAATGTTGAACAAGATGAGCTTGAGCATATGGAGGCGTTAGAAATCAAAGTATCCCGCCTGAGCGGTTACATACTGTTTGGTTTATCTGTTTATGTCGTGTTGCAGTCCTGTGTCGGGTTGATTTATCATCACGAGGCGGAATCATCCTACATAGGCTTAACCATAGCCGTCATCGCCGCTCTGGGTATGCCGATTCTGGCAAGAGCGAAAATTCGTATTGCTGAGGTGATCGGAAGCAAGGCGCTTCGCGGGGACGCCATGGAGACAATCACATGCGGATATCTTTCATGGGTGTTGCTTATAGGGTTGATAGTCAATATCTTATTTCATTGGTGGTGGTTGGATAGCGTAGCCGCTTTGGTTTTGGTTCCGTTTCTAATAAAGGAGGGACGCGAAGCAATTCATGGGGAATGCTCCTGCCATTCCCGTGATACATAGATTATTCAAGCGGGTTATACATTGAGCTCATTTCAGAATTCTGAAGATGACGCTAATATCTCTCATTGAAAACTTAGTAACACATCTTAAAAAACGAACATGCAATTATCTCTCTTAGAAATATGGCTGATACCGAGTATACGCAAACGATTTGTCTTTTCGATGTACCATGGTGGACAACTTAGTCATGGCATTGAAGGATCACCATCGTTTTCATAAAAAATCTTCTAATCAATCCTTGACTTTAATTGTGATTTGCTAGCATTAATATCTGATGTTACGGAAGGTTGATTCTGAGAGGATCAACCCATAATAATCCTGTCGAAGGAGCGCATTCACCATGATACGTTTCATTCCACCTCTTCTTTTGATCGCTTTGTCCATACCCATCATGTCAAAAGCGGAATTGACACTCGCGAAAAACGGGAAAACATCCTATTCCATTGTCATCTCGCCGGACGCCTCTTCCACCGTGTCTCACGCTGCGAATGAGCTTGCAGCCGATCTACAAACGATGTCCAATGCTGATTTCCCCGTGGTGACCCATGCCGTGGACGGTCCTGAAATATTCGTCGGACCGAGTAATTTCCTCAAGGAGAAGTACCCCTCAATAAAACTCAGCGACTTGCCGGACGAGGGGTTCGTCATTCGAAGCGAGGGGGCGAATCTCGTGCTGGCAGGCAAAGATGATCGAGGGACACTCTACTCTGTCTACACTTTTCTGGAAGAGCATCTTGGTGTGAGATGGTTCTCGCCAAACGACACTGTTATGCCCAATCACAACCCCATGACGATCCCTTCAATTGACGAGAAGCAAGCGCCGGCATTCATGTATCGCGATACGGATAACCATATCGTGCTGGGTCACGCCGCTTGGGATGCACATCTTAAGTTGAATGGGGTGAGCGATCCGGATCAAGAGGATTTAGGCGGGATCAATCGTCTCTTCAACGGCGCCGAGAATTTCTACCAGTTGGTGCCGCCATCCAAGTATTTCGCCGATCATCCTGAATATTTCAGTTTGATTAATGGGCAACGACGGGATACCGGGGATTCTCAGCTTTGCCTTACGAACCCCGACGTATTTAACATTATCGTGAATGAACTCACAGCGCAGGCGAAAGCTGATCCCAAGTTGCTCACCCTCGGACTGTCGCCAAATGACGCAGGGGATGGGGAATGCCAGTGTCCGAACTGCAAGGCGGAGGATGAAAAGTACGGTGCTCCTTCCGGCACCCTTCTTCACTTTGTGAACAAGGTTGCCGCCGCCGTTCAAGCGAATCTCCCAGGCAGGAAAATCTGGGTGGAGACCTTGGCGTATCAGTACACCGAAAAACCGCCGACCCCCGGAACAATCTCTCCGGCGTCAAACGTTTTGGTCTGCCTAGCCCCTATCCACATGTGCGACGCCCATGCCATCGACAAAGACCCTGTGAACAAAGCCTCTTTGGATAACCTGCTTGGGTGGGGGAAGGTCGCTCCCGGGCATCTGCAGGTGTGGCATTATGTGACGAATTACGCGAATTACATGCAGCCTTTTCCCGACTGGGACGAGATCGGCGCGGACATGAAGTTTTATCATGACCACGGTGTATCCGGAATGTTCTGCGAGGGCAATTACAACTCCAACGGCGAGATGATGGCAATGCGCACATGGGTGCTTGCGCATCTCTTCTGGAACCCCAATCAGGATGTATGGAGCCTGGTGAAGGAGTATTGCGACGGCTATTACGGGCATGGCGGCAAATACATCTATCAATATCTAAGGCTCATGCATGATCAGTTCCTCAAGCCAAATATCCATCTGTTCATCTACGATTCTCCTCACGCCGCTTACCTCTCTCCTGAGGTGCTGAAAGAGGCGAACAAGCTGTTTGACGAAGCGGAATCCGCCACTGTCTATTATCCTGATGAGCTGAATAGGGTTCGTGAGGCGAGAATCAGCATTCGCTACGTGGATCTTGTGGATCAAATCCCCAACGCCCAGTCCACAGCGCAGCAAAAAAGCGATTTCCTTAAGAAATTGAATCAATTTGCTGAAGACATCAATTTTTACAAGTTTGACTATGTTTCCGAGGGGAGACCTGTGTCCTCTTGGATTACCCAATTGGAAAACGCAGCGAAATAGATAGAAAGAGGATTTTGCGCATGCCTTATAATTTCAAGTATCTTCATGC
>JAJZOL010000107.1 GCA_021811565.1 bacterium
GAAATACACTCCGCTTCGAAGCATCGTGAGATCATCCTCGATTTTAGAGGAAAGGGTATCGAATGCAGCCCGGTCCCCGGATACCGCGATTTGTCGTAAACGGGCGGTTAACATGGAGGAGATCGTTTGGACCGCTCTGTTTACTCGGGCGGTGTCAAGATGCATCTCCCTGGAAGGAGAAAGATATATCTCTCCGCATGGTTGGCGGGAGCGCTGAGTGGAGATATCGAACTCCCTCATGCTGTCTATCTCGTCACCGAACAATTCCAGTCGAACGGGGTACTCGGCGGTTGCGGGATATAGATCCAGTATTCCCCCACGACGTGAATACTGTCCGGGACGGGTGACAGTGTTTTCGGATTCATACCCCAAGTCTATCAAACGCGGCAGCAAGGTTTCGAAGGAGACTTTATCTCCCATATGAAGGATGAATCCTGCGGAAGTTAATTCTTCGGGCGGCATGGTACGTTGAAAAACCGCCTCTGCGGTGCCTATGACAATGCAGGGTTTCCCGCTTGCCAAGGCGTTCAGCGCGGAGATTCTCTCCCCAATCATGCGAAAATCCAGCGGCTCGTTCATCATCCGCATGCCTACGGATACCGGAAGGGTGTTCAAATAGCTTTCGGGTACGCCGAAACTGAGGAGATCATCCTGAAGATGCTGGGTTTGTTCAATCTGAGGGACGACAACAAGTACGCGCGATCGCTCTCTTTGAAAGATGCGCGTAAGGAAAAGAGCTTTCACAGCCCCGGCAAGCCCTTCGATCTGACGATGGGTCCGCCCCGTTCTTAATGCCGCAATGAGATCATCGAAACCATCAAGACGATCCACGATCTGCGGCAATTCAGCCAAATTCATTCTTTTTTACGCCTGAAATGACACATATATTGCGTCATATACTGTTTTAGTATACCCCACCCGCCCTGCTTTCCAGTTTTCAGAGGGTATTGCAATAACGCCAACTTGAGGCGGCTGCATCTTATTTCACTCAAGAAGAAATAGATGATAAGCGAACGAGAAAATTGGTGAATCTTTCAATCGCGCATAATGAACGAGAATGGAGAAAGGAATTCATTCGACAATCATAAAAATAGGAAACAATCGCAAGAATCCCCAAACGGGTAAAATGAGAGTGTGTTTCCAATGCGATTGACTTCAGCTAATTGCACATTTCCTCCATTTGGGGCGTTAATCAAGCATGAAATAGGAGGGATCAACCGCGTTTCCTTAAGACTGCAACGACCTCTTTCGAGAGAACAGTGTATCAAAATGTTATTTGTTCGTGAATATGCCGAGTAGAAAGAATAAATGAATCAGATAAATAAACCACTCGATACGATTATTGAAGGGGATTGCGTGGCTGTAATGAACTCCATTGCGGAGAAATCCGTTGACCTTGTGTTCGCCGATCCTCCCTATAACCTGCAATTACAGCAGGACTTATGGCGTCCGAACATGTCCAAGGTGGATGCGGTGAATGATGAATGGGATAAATTCACCGACGTTGGGGAGTATGATCGTTTTACAAGAGCTTGGCTGCAGGCGTGCAAGCGCATTCTGAAGGATAACGGAACTCTTTGGGTGATTGGCACCTATCACAATATTCATCGTATCGGCGCCATTCTCATGGATTTGGGGTATTGGATCCTTAACGATATCGTATGGGTCAAGACAAACCCCATGCCGAATTTTCGCGGCATTCGCTTCACGAACGCCCATGAAACCCTTATCTGGGCGCAAAAGAGAAAGGGTGCGAAATACACATTCCATCATCACGACATGAAAGCGCTGAATGATGACCTCCAAATGCGCAGCGACTGGTTCATCCCCGTATGCACGGGTCCGGAAAGAGTCAAACGCAACGGCGAAAAGGCGCATTCCACGCAAAAACCCGAAGCTTTGCTCTTTCGGGTGCTTCTCTCCAGCTCGAATCCGAGGGATATCGTATTGGACCCATTTTTCGGTTCAGGAACAACCGGAGCCGTGGCAAAAAAGCTCCATCGTCACTGGATTGGCATAGAGCGTGATCCTGCATATATACAGATTGCTCGTGAAAGAATTAACGCGATTCCTGATAGCCCTTACGAGGAGCGACTTTTTGTCATCCCTAACAAACGCAATCGCGACAAGGTGCCATTCGGCGTTTTGATTGAGAATGGTTACCTGTCCATAGGGAGGCATCTCTTTTTTCAAAAAACGAAGGATGTCGCCACCGTATTGGCGAATGGCTTCATTGAGTGCAACGGAGTGATCGGCTCCATCCATCAAGTGGGCCGAGGCATAATGAAGTCGCCTTGCAACGGATGGGAGCATTGGTATTTCGAGGATGAAACCACCGGTGAACGGCATCCCTTGGATGTGTTGCGAGAAAAATATCTCTCGGATATCCAAAAAGTAAAGGATTAATAGGTTCTATTGCAAAATCGGAAACCGAGGATAACCCACCGGATTCATAGTTGGGGACATATCGATACGCAATTTTTGTCATTATCGATTTAATTCGAAAGGAATGCAAATGAACGAAAATGGATTTGGTCTCGCGAAGAAAATCCTCCTGCCACTTGGACTGGCGATTTCATTGGTCTTCATGGGAGTCCTCACGATGAAAGCCGCAGTCAACCCTGCGCTAGGTGTAAACGTGAAGAACTTCGGGGCGAAGGGCGATGGAAAGCATGACGATACCGCCGCATTTCAGAAGGCGATGATAGCTGTCAGCAAGCAGGGCGGAGGGATTGTCTACGTTCCCTCCGGCAATTATCGTATCCTCGGCAATCTAAATGTCCCTGAGGACGTCACACTCAAAGGCACATGGATCGCACCGCCGAATATAACCATGCCGAAAACTCCTCCAACCACACTCCCCGCCCCGTTGCCAAAGCACGGTTCCATGCTCTTGGCATACGCCGGGAGCGGAAAAACGGATGGAACCCCTTTCATCACCCTTAACCGGAATTCAATGCTCGACGGAATATCCGTGTATTACCCCGATCAATCCGTAACCAATCCAATCCCCTATCCATGGTGCGTTCACGGAAATGGTGACAATTGCACCATTCGTAACGTCCTTCTTATCAATCCCTACCAAGGAGTGGATTTTGGCACCACGCCCGCAGGCAGACACTTCATTGACGGTCTTTACGGGCAACCGCTCCTCAAAGGGCTATTCATTGACAAATGTTTTGACGTTGGGAGAGTGGAGAATGTGCATTTCTGGCCCTTCTGGAGCACCGATCCCGCCATCATGCGCTGGACCTCCCTGCACGGCACCGCGTTCATCATAGGTCGTACGGACTGGGAGTACATGATGAACTGTTTCGCCATCTGCTATAAGGTGGGGTATCACTTTGTTCAAATCAAGGACGGACCCGGCAACATCGTTCTCACCCAATGCGGCGCCGATGAAGGCGCGGATGGTACGGAAACCACGCCGGTAGTGGTGGATAACTGCCAGGGACATGCGGGAATATCCTTCGTAAACGGGCAATTCATGGGGACTACGGAGGTTCAGGTTATGGATAGCAACACCGGTCCGGTGAAGTTCACGGCGTGTGGGTTCTGGGGAATGCCAAATTCAAGCTCCGTGGCGAAACTGGCTGGAACCGGCAACGTCACCTTCGAGGGATGCCATTTCATTAACTGGGGACACGCTCCCGCCATTGACGCCGCATGCCAAGGGATTACCATCACATCCTGCGACTTTATGGATGCAGGCAGTGTGCAAGTACGCCTTGAAAACGGATGCAGTTCCGCCATAATTGTCGCGAATAGATTGCGCGGCGGCGTAAATATCGATAATCCGGGGAATGTAAAAGCTCAAATAGGACTTAATTCGGAGCAGTAATTACAAAAACGATCAAACCGGGGCGGCGAGGGATTGCTTCATGGCTTCCAACACATTGGCAACCGGCTTCAGTTGAATCCCGATGGAACGCAGGCGAGGGAGGGAGGAGTGGTGCGGAATTATCGCGCATTTGAACCCCAATCTCGCCGCCTCCGTTAGCCGTTTCTCCAATTGCGACACCATGCGCACCTCTCCGCCCAAACCCACCTCGCCAATGAGAATGGTATCCTTTTGAATGGGCTGATCCCTGAAACTGGATGCAATCGCCATGGTGATCGCCAAGTCAGGAGCGGTCTCCAGGATTCTGATTCCTCCCGCCACATTGACAAACACGTCCTGGTCCGCCATTTTAAAGCCTAGCCTCTTTTCCAGCACGGCGAGCAGCATGTTCATACGGTTGTAATCCAACCCCGTGGAGGCGCGTCGTGGGTTGGCGAGAAAGGAGTGCGCAACCAGCCCTTGGATCTCCACCAGCAAAGGACGGGCGCCCTCCAATATCGCCGTGACGGCTGAGCCGCATGTATCCGGTGCGCGTTCCGCGAGCAACGCTGCGGAAGGATTTTCCACTTCAAGCAACCCCTCCTCCGCCATTTCGAATATTCCGATCTCATTCGTCGATCCGAAACGATTCTTCACCGCACGCAGGATGCGATAGGCCAAATGACGGTCCCCCTCGAAGTATAACACCGTATCAACCATATGCTCCAGAACCCGAGGTCCCGCCAAAGCCCCCTCTTTTGTCACATGTCCGATCAGAAAAAGGGGAATGCCACTGGACTTGGCATATCGAATCAATACGCTTGCGCAATCACGTATCTGGCTCACGGATCCTGGCGCGGATTCCAAGGAGGAATCGAAGGTGGTTTGGATGGAATCGATGATGGCGATATCGGGTTTCACTTTCCCAAGCTGAGAAAGAATGACATCCACATCGGTCTCGTTCGCCACCAGAAAGCGATCCGACAATGC
This sequence comes from bacterium, assembly GCA_021811565.1. GTDB lineage: Bacteria > Armatimonadota > Chthonomonadetes > Chthonomonadales > CAJBBX01 > DTKV01. Next base: position 4,811 of record JAJZOL010000107.1, read on the forward strand.
CCCCAAACGCTCCGCACGAAGCTTGATCTGCCGAACGCTCTCCTCGCCCGAGACGTACAGCGCGACCATGGGTTGCTTATCCTTGGAGGCTGCAGAGGTCATCTGATGCGCCACTTGGGTGAGCAGTGTGGATTTGCCAATGCCCGGATCGCCGCCAACAAGCGTGACGCCACCGGGCACGACTCCTCCCCCCAAGGTGCGATCCAATTCCCCTATCCCTGTGGAGGTGCGTTGAAGGCTGATCGATTCCGCCATGGTGATTGGGAGTGGATCGTTCACGGAGCCCACTCCCTGAATAGCGCGATCGCTTCCCTTGGATGCGGTCTGTATCTCCTCCACGAAGGAATTCCACTCACCGCATTCCGGACATTTCCCAACCCACCGCAAGGAATCATGTCCGCAGCTTTGGCAGATGTAGTGTGTTTGAATTTTGGGCATAATAACCCCTGTCTCATGTCTCAAACGGAGAGAACGCTAATTGGGCGTTGATTGCGGAAAAGGCGGGGGAGCTATCTCATCTCCTGCCCGCCGGTTACGTTTATGGCCTGTCCGGTCATATAGGAGGAATCATCGGAAGCCAAAAAGACCACGACATTTCCTACATCCTCGTAGGTGCAACCTCGCCCCAAAGGCACTTGATCGGTGTAACGCTTTCGCACCTCCTCCACAGTGATATTCCATTTCTTGGCGTATTGCTCGTAGAGGCTATCCTGCCAGAGGGTTCCGTCAAGCAGATTCCCAGGGCAGACCGCATTCACCCGAACACCATAAGGCGCCAGATCCAGCGCGATCGACTGCGTCAATCCGATTCCACCGAACTTGCTGGCGGCGTAGGCGCTATTGCGGAAGCTGCCTTTTTTGCCGGATTTGGAGTTCACCTGTATGATCACACCCGATTTTTGCTCCGCCATAACTTTCGCCGCAGCTTGAGCACAGAGGAAATATCCGTACAGATTCACATCCATGACCAACTTCCACTTGCTCGCGGGAAATTCGGTGATATCCTCCGCTATCAGGATGCCAGCGTTGGAGACGAGGATGTCCAACCTGCCAAAGCTCCTGCAGGTCTCCTCAACCATTGCGGAGACCTGCTCCTCCTTGGTCACATCCGTTTGGGTGGCGATGGTTTTGCATCCGTATTCCTTTGAAATCGCCTCTGCCGTAAAACGCGCCTTTTCGATATTCACATCCGCTATGGTGATTCCTGCGCACTCCTCCGCTGCGAACCTTTTAGCGAGAGCCTCTCCCAACCCTTGCGCGGCTCCGGTTATTATCGCGCTCTTCCCTTCCAATCGTTTCAATATCATACTCTATCCTCTCGTATCCGCAGATTGAATCCATCCTTTCTCAAACCATCCAGAACTCCAAGCCTTGCAAATCTATAGCAACAGTTCAAGCAACTCCTCCTCGGCATCCTTGGTCCAAAACTTTCCGTCTTGCAATTTCGCATAGACTGTGGGATATTTCTCCTTGAGGTCATGCAGGGATAGGAGCGGAAGGTCGCGAATAAGAGGAAAGACAAGAGACTTGCCTGGGAATCTGCCGTTCTTCACTCCGGCTATGCCCTCCTGTGCCGCTCGCATACCAGCGATCGCCGCCAAGGACGCGTTCGTGGAAAGCTCCCCGGTGTGAACCTTATCCAGAGTCTGTTGCATATCCGTCAGCGCCGAACCGCTGCTGCCAAGATAACGAACTTTTCGGTTCTTGATTGCGTTCACATCGAGTTGCGCCATCGTACCGCGCGCCACCCCCGCGAATATATTGAACCATCCCTCATCCGCAAGAAAGCCGATGGCGTGTTCAATGAGCGCCGGAACAGGCACGAGGGAAACGATATCATTAAAACCTTTGCCCTTCGTGATCTCCAGAAGCTTGGCATTGAATGCGTCCGAAGTTAGGTCATTGGGATTTAATGCGATCAGTTCGACACCGCGACTCTTCGCTGCGTTTTCAAACCTGTCCACGACGCTCTGCAGCCTCTCCGCGTCGATATCCGTGGCGAGAATGCATTTGGGGGGTCTTGGATGCAGGACGGCTCGCTGCACATGCATTTGCCCCATCGGCCCGCCTGCCCCGATAAACCAACTCATACCGCCTTCGATCAAATCGGCGGTTCTGCCTTCGATATATCCATCGGCAACTCGATTGCTATTCGTTCCGATATAATTATGCCAATTGTAATGGATCCGACCAATATCCAGTGTGAGCTTTCGAGGGAAGAGATGGTTCCCCACGAAGCTCATCACGCTGTAATTAGCCAAAGTGCATGAAGCCCCCTCGGCGATCTCCGGAGCGACCTCTCCGATGACCACAATATCATCGAATCCGTGATCGCCAGTGTGCACCATCTTAAATTTCTGCCAATCGGACGGCAAAGTGGCGGCAAGAGCGTTCGGAAGCTTGCACTCGCCGCCGATGCAAACCACCTTGCCAGGCTCCTTGCCTTTCTCGATCGCGCCGGTCCAATCCGCGATATCCCCCTGTTTACCGAGGAGCACAAGAAGATTCCCTCCCGCTTTCACATTGGATCTGTGCGCTTGGTTGTACGCCGACACCACGCATGCCCAAGGCTCCACCAGAGCCGTCTCCACATATCCGGCGCCTTTCCACAAAGGCAATAAATAGCATCCGGCATCCCCTTCAATCATCTCTTCCGGTATTACGCTATACTCCGCCAAACCACCCGATATCGCGTAACCATACGCCATGGAGACGCCCTTGTAAAAGACGTCCGCCTGAATGATAAATCTTTCCCCGACCTTGAACCTGTTTTTAAGATTCTCCCCCACTTTCACAACGGTGCAGGAGACCTCATGCCCGAGGGTCACGGGATCGGTTTTCAAATCCCTCCCCGCCATTCTTGGGTGGTTCTGTCCTAGTGCGATCACTTTGGTGTCCGAGAAGCACAACCCCACGGCGTCCTGACGAACCAATAACTGATTGGCATTGATCTCAGGCACGTCCACCTCTTCGCATTTCAGACTTTCCAACCCTTCACCGTAAAAATTCCACTTCATCATCTTCTTGGGGATGTCGGGGGCTCCATGCTTATATTCATCCAATTTGGACATTTTCTCTCTCCGTTTAGGTTGATGTATTACTTACCGATCACTCCTTGACGATAGTGTTCGTCGGGACGAGTGTGAATCCGCGCAACATTCTCCGGCGTGAAAAAGTTCGGTCCCCCCAAGGCGTAGGTTCCGATCAGCACCCGTGCGGTTTTGACATACATATAGGTCTGGGTCTCAACATCCGCAACCGATTTTCCGGGGCAGATAAGCCCATGATTTTGAATCAGAATGCATTTGGGAGGCATGTTCCATTTATCAATGAACGCCTCCACTCTCGCCCTTAATATACGAGAAAGTTGCATACCCGGATCCGTATACTCGATGAACACGACTTCGGGCCCGCAGCATACGATCTCATCAGGGAAGAGCCTGCCACTCACCGCCTGCTTGGCGTTCACAGAGCACATGATGCTGTTCACAGCTGTTGGGTGAGTGTGCCCCACGAACTTAATTCCGGGAAGCGAAAGCAGATAGCCATGCAGAAATGTCTCAACGGAAGGCATCATCGGGCAATCCGCATCCACGCGGCACGCCTTCAAGGTATCCTTGATCTGCGTATCGGTCAATTCAGGGCCATCCAATGCACCGAGAACCTTATCGGCATGCACCTGAACAAAGCTGTTTTCGTTCGCCGTTCCAAGCTGTTTGCCGCTGGCTTTCACTAAAAATGTGCCATCCTCCAACTTGGCGGAAGTGTTGCCTTCTCCAAGTATCGCCAGATCGCGAGCGGGATCTCCTAGGTGGCGTGAAAGGTCTATTAGTTCCTTTAGAACGTTTTGATCAATGGACATTGGGTATGTTTTCCTTTTGTAAGGTAAATTAATCGGACAAATTCCACATCATCATGATACCGGCAAAACATTCCGATTTTCAACTCAATACGCCTAAACCCTCTCAACCTTACCCATAATGGCGAGGGATGAAAACTCCATAAGTCTCCTTTCCGCAAAAAAATAGGGAGCGCCGTTGCTTGGCGCCCCCCCCACATATGTATTATCAACTAAATCATCATCCCCGCTATTTAATCGCGTAGATGTTATTATCGTTCGATCCGACAAACACCACGCCGGTGGAGGAGATGGCGGGAGAGGAGGAGACGGCGCCGGTGG
>JAJZOL010000004.1 GCA_021811565.1 bacterium
ATACTGCCCGGCGCATTTCGTGTGCGACATGGACGAACATGAGGAGATCACTTTTGTCGCCAGTACGGATGATGAGTGGAGCGATCCATCGGTATCATATCTGCAGATTCTATCCCGTCAAAGAGCACTCTTGGAACACTCCTCCATATGCGATCCTTTCCGTTCAAAGCTCATCTTGGCATCCGATAGCTTCCTTATGGATCGAGAAACCCAAGTCAAGTCCTCATTGAGATTGGAAAGAAGCACCATCCTCGCAGGATACCATTGGTTTTCGGATTGGAGTCGCGACACCATGATCTCCTTGCCCGGCATCTGCATGTGTACCGGAAGGGAACATATCGCCAGGGACATAATCCTTTCATATGCAAACTATCTCGATGAGGGCATGCTTCCAAATCGATTCCCGGATTCCGGAACAGGGGCGGAATACAATAACGTGGATGGAACGTTATGGTATTTTCAGGCTATTTGGACATATTTGCATGGTTATGACGCCCTATGCCACAATTATTTCGAGATCATTACACGTCCTCCGAATCATTTGGACAGGGAGAAAATGGAGGCGCTTCGTGCAATCATTCCGATATTAACTAATATTATCGATTGGCATGTGCAAGGCACTAGATACGGCATTCACATGGACCCATCCGATCATCTCCTTTGGGCTGGGAACCCGGGAACGCAATTGACGTGGATGGACGCAAAAATCGGGGATAACGCCTTCACCCCAAGGATCGGCAAGCCCGTGGAGGTGAACGCTCTCTGGTGCAATGCGCTACATATCACAGCTAAGCTATTAAAAATATGCGGTATGGATGGCAAGGCGTACGAAGAGATGGCGCGGCAGGCAGAGCATAGTTTTTCACTATCATATGCGCGACCTGATCATTTGGGGCTTTATGACGTCATCGGAAAAGACTTTACGGATGCCTCCATTCGTCCAAATCAAATATTCGCTGTCAGTCTTCCATTTTCCCCGCTTGTCCGCAGTCAATGGAACGATATACTACTAACGGTTCGAGATCATCTGCTTACTCCGGTGGGCTTAAGAACTCTTTCCCCGCAAGACCCTTCATACAAGGGACACTATTCTGGCAACGCTTGGGAAAGGGATGGAGCGTATCACCAAGGAACGGTATGGCCCTGGCTATTGGGACATTACGTCTTGATTCACTATCGTGTTCACTCCGACATCAGCGAGGCGAAATCCCTCCTTGTTGGATTGGAACGTCATCTGGAGGAGGCTGGCATCGGAAGCATCTCCGAGATATTCGATGGACACTCTCCTCACTCTCCCCAAGGAGCCATTGCCCAAGCGTGGAGCGTGGCTGAGATACTTCGGGCGAAAACGATCCTTGGAAGATGATTTTGCCAACACGAATTGTAGGTTCCTTTGGTTTTTGATGGAGTAAGCAACATCATGGGAATGGACGTCCCTTCCCCGAAGATATATAACAGGATTAGGGCGCGGAATGGCCGAGTATGTCATAATGATAATTATCTGAATGAATATATATTTTTCGAAAAGGAGACCGTTTTGGGAATAATGGATGGTAAACGCATCCTGGTGAGCGGGACGCGTAATAAGTGGAGCATCTCATGGCATAGCGCATTATCTCTTCAGAGAGAGGGGGCGACTTTAGCATTTTCGGTATACAGCGAACGTGAAAAAGGGGAGGTTCAAAAACTTCTGGACACATCTGAGATGTCGAATTCCCCGATTTTTTTATGCGACGCCACCAAAGAGGAAAGCGTCAATGAACTATATTGTCTGGTGGGCGAACATTTTGAAGGCAAATTGGATGGATTGATTCACGCAATTGCATTTGCAAAGCGTGAGGACCTATCCGGTCAATTTGTCGATACGTCTCGGGACGGTTTCCTCATCGCCATGGATAACAGCGCATACACACTTGTCGCTCTCACGTCAGGTGCGAAGAGCCTATTTGAAAAGAACGGTGGGGGCAGTGTTGTTACTCTTAGTTACCTGGGTGGCGAACGTGTGGTTCCCGGTTATAATATGATGGGAGTCGCCAAGGCGGCTTTGGAATCAAGCATGAGATATCTTGCCAACGATCTTGGACCGCAAAATATCAGAGTCAACGCGGTTTCCGCCGGACCGATCAAAACGCTTGCCGCCAGTGGCATTTCCGGGTTCAGTTCGATATTCGGCTATATGGCGGAGCACGCACCGCTAAGAAGAAACGTGGACGCCGACGAAGTCGGTGATGTCATCACATTCCTATTGAGTCCCATGGCGCGAGGGATTACAGGCGAAGTCATTTACGTGGATGCAGGATATCATATCATGGGAATGTAGAATGTGGCTGAGATGAACATCTATTTAAGAATCATCATTTGGCTCATAGGCTTAACGATCTCGGGTATTCTTTTGCGAATAGTCATCTTCAACAAACGACGACTTGACAAGCGCATTACTGAGTTCAAGGAGGAGTTGGCGAACAACCAAGGACCAGCAAAGGATCCCTATCAAGCATTGGCGGAACTCTATGTGGAGGATATGATACGCTCCAGAAAACCGCCCAAAAAAAGAAAACATGAGAGAGAATAGGAATGCAACAGAATCACGACGAGATTTCGCCAAGTTAGCGTCGTAAATAACTTGAAAAATAAACATCCGTGGAAGGTTTTTATAGGGTGTTTTCTTTCCATACACTATGCATGAGGTTAGAAAAATGTCTCACTTGTTTCGTTCCATATGCGCCGTTCTTTTATTAAGCCTTGTCGCAACTGCAGTACAGGCGAAACCCGCTCCAAAGACTGCGAACCCCATAGCAATTATGACGGTTGAAGGCAGAGGCAAGGTTTATATCGCCCTCTATCCGAAAGACGCCCCGAAAACCGTGGCGCATTTCATTGAGCTATGTCACAAGAAATTTTACGATGGCATCCTTTTCCATCGTGTGATACCGGATTTCGTGGTTCAAGCCGGGGATCCCGCCACTAAGGGTATGACTCCCAAACAGTTTCTTGAAATGACGCCCGAGGAGCGTGACATGAAACACATCGGTGCGGGCGGCTCCGGAAAAAACATTCCCTTTGAACGCAACAATTTGACCAATGACACCGGAACCATCGCCATGGCGCTATCAGCACCGCAAAGTAACACTGGTGACAGTCAATGGTTCATCAATCTTGTACCCAATCATCGCTTGGACGGGGATTATTGCGTTTTCGGCAAGGTGATAAAAGGTATGGACGTGGTGAAGAAGATTCATCTCGGGGATCGTATTAAAAGTATCATCATTAAAAAATGAATGCAGTGACGAATAATCCCTCAAGGATTATTCTCACCAAGATACATTCGATTTCAAAAGGAGGGTTTGCCAAGATGCAAACAATACCTACGGAACGTTACGATCCATCGAATAAGCGTATTAGATTGCTTTACGAGTTGCGCTGGAGACTTTTCCCGTTATTGAGACGAATGTACTCCGTTGGAGAGAAAACGGAGATATCATTTCGTGCAATCATTCGAGATCCCAGGCATATCTCCATCGGGTATGGATCGCGTATTGGATTCGGGGCGGAATTATGGACCTTCGGAAGTCATCCCGAAGGCGGAAAATACTCCATAGTATGCGAGGATTTCTCCGATATTCGCCCATACGCATTGCTTCACGCCTATGGGGGATGGATTCATGTGGGCAAAAGGAGTTGCATCAATTCTTTCAGCATTGTCAATGGGATGGGCGGTGTTAGGTTTGGAGATAACGTAATGATGGGCACAGGGTGCAATTTCATATCCGCCGAACATGAATTCGAGGACAGAGATACGCCCATGTCCTTTCAGGAATGCCATCTTTCCCCCATATGGGTGGAGGATGACGTATATATCGGTGCGGGATCCACTCTGCTTGCAGGAGTTCATGTGCACGCAGGGGCTGTAATCGGCGCGGGATCGGTGGTGCGTCATGACGTTCCTTCGGGAGCCGTAACGGCGGGAGTACCCGCGAAAGTGATACGTATGCGTTAGTTATCACAGAATCGAGGGTGGCATTATGTCGGATAAAGAAGGTCTTCTTATCAACAAAGAGGGTTATTTTGAAAGATCCGGCAAAATATTTGTTCCCATAGGAGTTAATTATTGGCCCGCTTCCTGCGGCATGGGTATGTGGAGAATTTGGCCGGAGACGGAGATACAAAAGGATTTGGATTTGATCAAAACGCTCGGAATGAATTCCGTGCGTTTTTTTCTACGTTGGTCGGATTTCGAACCGGAAGCTGAATTTTACGACCCATCGGTTTGTCATCGACTGGAAAACTTCCTAAGTTGGTGCAAGGACAGAGATTTGAATATGCAAATGTCTCTGATCACGGGATGGATGAACGGTGCGGTTACATGGCCCAATTGGGCTGAGGGATGCAATATCTTTACCGACATGGATATGCACGCATGCGCCGCTGGCTACGCTCAAAGAGTTGCGGATATTGTTGCGCCTTTCCATCCATGGATGATCGGCATCGATCAAGGAAACGAACTCTGCTCAACACCGGATTCCATGTCCGCGCCTGTGTTATCCATCAATCATTGGAGCGTATTGATATCCGACGCCATTCACTCCGTGTATCCGCAATGCCTTATCCTTTCAGGAAACCATCAGGCGCAGTTTCTGGATGATACAGGATGGAGACCTAACGAACAAAAGACCATTAACATCCATTCCTTGCATCTACTCCCATTCCCCCGAATGCATAACGTGCTTTTTGAAGGAATGGATGATCCGCTCGTCGTGACGGTCGCAGGATATTACACCATGCTGTTTCGATCCTTCGGACCGGTTCTCATACAGGCGATCAGCACGGCGTCCACCTGCGATCCGGAAATACAAAGAAGATATCTATGCAAAACACTTGCGGAATGCTGGAAATTCGGAGCGAATGGATTCTTCTGGTGGAGCTTGAAGGACATTGACGCTCGCTTTTCGCCCTATTCTACACACGCCGCTGAAAGCACGTTGGGGTTGGTGAACGAACAAAATATTGTGAAGCCGGGGTTGGAGTGTTTTCTGGAATTTTCCCGTCAGCTACCTCAAAATGCACGGAGTTATGAAAAGGCAAAAAGAATCGGAGTCTATTGGCCATTGCACTATTACAACCGCCAAAACCCGGCAAACCCGGGAAATAAACCGGAGTTTCTTTCACACAGAATGATCCTTTGCGACTATCTTTTGAAGATGATGGGTTATGAGACCGTATCGGTCAGAGGTGATTTACCCTTGAATGACGAGTACTCAACACTCTTCCTGCCCGGAACCAAAATCACCATTGACGAGGCTCTAAAGCTTGAGGAGTGGGTGAAAAACGGAGGGAAAGTCATTTGGCACGCTCCAAATCCTTCGAATTGGGGCAAGGATTTCAGCAGGTTGCTCGGCGCCACCCCGATCGATCAGCACTCGTCCGCAACGGTGACCGTAAAAACATTCGGAAACATTTGGAAGTTCGACACATTCCCTCACGCCACTCGCCTCAAATTGAAATGTCATAGTGCGGAGGTAGTTGCCAAGGATGACCGCCACATGCCGATGGTGCTTGTAAATAGAATTGGCAAAGGGAAAGTGGCGTATGCGCTCCCGATGGTGGAGGATAGCATCGCGTTGGATTCCGAACGAATTGTCACGCGTGATCGCTGGAAAGCCTGGTACGAGGGGATGCTGCGAATCGTTGGAGAATAAGCGTTCGTCAGGTCGTGACTGTGGCTCCGGCTTCTTTCAGACCCCACTTCGCAGTGACGCCCTTGCCTTCGCTTAACGGTTACGGTTTCCTGCACCGTAGAGGACTTGCACCTCCGAGAGCATGAACATCCCCGGCATACAGAATAAACCGCGCAATGCCTATTTGGCTATTGCGCGGTCTGAATTAAACCGATCCCTACTTGAGTGGACAGTTGGGATTTGGTCCCGTGCCGTTGCGAAGTCCCAAGCCCCCGCCTTTTATAGGAGTCCCATTTTTCGCTTTGCTGGCATTATTGACAGGCTTGCCGGTTTTGGCGTATGGGCATCCCGGGCAGGAGCCGTTCAGATAAAACGGACACGTGGCACAGTTGGCTCCCGGATTGGGACAAAGAGCGCAGTTTCCGTTCGGTACGGTTCCCGCTCCGTAAGCGGCGAATGGACATCCCATTCTCGCTCCCGGACCTTGCCCATTGCATACTCCGAATCCCAAGGGTAATCCCATCTGCTGAAGCAGACCTTGATTGCTCGTGGTTACCGCCTGCAACTCCGTTCTGAGAGTGTTAATTTGGTTCAGCTTCTGATTGATTTTGTCTGCGGATGCGTTCTGAGTTCTCAGAATATAGAGTTCCTGATTTGCGGTTCGAATTCTGTTGTGCAGATCCGTGACTTTGCTAACCAAAGCTTTCTGCTGAGGGGTCTGCGGGTTAACATTGTTCCACCATCCGCCGTAGCCTCCACCCTGCCGCCCGCATATTCCGGGACCCATCCCCATGCCGCGTCCCATTCCTCTCCCCATGCCCATTCCACCGCCTCGTCCGTATCCTCGCCCCCATCCCTGGGCGAACACGGGTCCGATCAAAAGCGCCAAAATCACGAGGGTCATCGCGATCATGACAACATAGGTGCGTCTCATTTTCTCATCCTCCTATCGTATATTGGGGTCATATTTACTTACTTCGAGGATAAGACGACGCTGCTTGGGATCGGTTCCCATGGTTCCCCAAAAATATGCGGACCACAACGAACGGATCATCATATGTTGTATGTGAGGATGCGACACACCGTTGGAGAATAAACGTTCTTCAAGGGGTTATACAAGAAAAACCGCGCAATGTCAATTTGTCGATTGCGTGGTCTGATGAAAATCTGACACTACTTGTAAATAGGGTATGGATTTGGTTCCGCGCTCACACCGTATCCTATGGCAAACTCCTCTATCGATGCAGATTTTGATTGCTTTTGGTTACCGTATTGAGCTCCGATCCAAGGACATTAATTTGATATCGTTTCTGATTGATCATATCCCCCGATGCATTCCGAGTTTTCAGAGGATGGACATCTTGATTCGCGGCACGAATTCCATTATGGAGATTCGTGACTTTGCCAACCAGAGCTTGTTGCTCGGGGGTCTGCGGGGTCATGCTGATCGAGCTGCCACCCATGCCTCCACCCTGCCATCCGTAGATTACGGGGGACATCCCAATGCTTAGTCCCATATCCATTCGATAGTCTCGTTCGTACCCGCGCCCCCACCCCTGAATAAGGATAGGACCGATCAAGAGCGCCAAAATCACAAAGCTCATCACGATCATAAAAACATAGGTGCGTATCATTTTCTCATTCTCCTCTCGTGCATATTTTCTTGCTTCGAGGATAAGACGATACGTTCCATGATCGGTTCCCTTGCTGAGGGCAAGTTAAATGGCATTTTACATTTTCAGCGCCATGCCAAGGATGGCGGAACCCGCTATGAGATAGACCGGGTTTAGTCTCCAATGAACCATAAGTATAAGTGATACAACAAAAACGATCGTTGTTACTGGTGTTACCGGAATGGTCTTTCCAATCTGTATTGCCGCAGCCAGAAGAAGACCGATAATTGCAGGAGTGAATTTGGCGAGCACAACCTTCACCCCTTTCAGGTTTCCAAGCTTTTTGTAGCCATATGAGATGAAGAGCATCAACAGAAACCCCGGGGCGAATATCGCCAAAGTGGAGAGATATCCGCATACCGCTCCCGCGTGATGGTAGCCGCAGAATGTGGCGAGAACGGCTATAGGCCCGGGTGTGAGTTGGCTAATCGCCACACCATCTATGAACTCCCGCTCCGTGATCCAGTGAAGTTGAAGCACCAGTTCATTATGGATGACGGGGATTAAGAGGAATCCTCCGCCGAAGAATATAAAACCTATCTTGAAAAACACCCACATGCTCATGAGGAAAGCGCTTCCTCCAAGCAATGCCATCCATTTCATTCCGTGATCCTTTCATGGAAAAGCTTGTAACGCATTACGCCGTAAAAAGCGGTCAATGCCAAAATCAGAATGATTTGGATGTGAAAAATCAGGCTAAGCAATCCCGCAAATAGGATGATAGCGATACTCTCCGCGTTTTTCATCTTTCCTTTGCCCATTTGATATGCGGCGTAAACGATCAACGCGATGATAACAGGCGCGACGCCTGCAAGCGCGGATTGTATGGCCGGGATATGATGGAAATGGAAATATAGCGCCGAGAGCCCTATCACAATTAGAACGGAGGGGGAAAGAAAAGCAAGGGAGCAAATCAGAGCGCCCGTCAGCCCCCTAAGCTTATAACCAATAAAAGTGGACGTGTTGACCGCAAAAGATCCCAAGAGCTGTCCGAAAGCCACCCCATGCGCGAAATCCTCCCTATCGATCCATTGTTTACGATCAACGCATGCGTCCTGTATGAGAGCGATTACCGCCATACCGCCACCGAAACCGGTAAAACCGATGACCGTAAAGGTGCGGGCAAGCTCCCACAACGAAACCTTTGAATCTTTCCGTGTCTCCAATGAATCTCTCCTTGTAGTATTCACATCATGATGGTCATCTTATGCTTCATACCCCGAGCATGGAATGCAAACGAGTTTGCCATCCTTGAGACGCATATTTCGCTCGACCACCATTTCCCCGCAAATTTCGCACGGCCGTGTTTCGAAAGTGTGAGGAATCTCCATCACCTTGTATTCAGTAATCTCACCTATATTCAGCAGGGCGTCCGCCGGTGCATTGGAAACCATTTCGATCAAAGGATCCACGATATTAGCATCGATATGAGATGCGGGGATTCCCGACTTTCGCAGCTTCATGAATTCCGTTTGCTTGTTCATCTCCATTACCTCGGTCAAAAATTTC